>NZ_CP041146.1:3061111-3367222 GCF_006494775.1 Nocardioides humi
TAGTACAGCGGCACCATGATGAAGTGGCCGATGTCGCCGATAATGCCCACTGATCAGGCTCCTTGTTGGGAGTCGGGACCGCCGACGATCGCCGGCAGCAGGTCGGGGTCGCGCTCAGCGCGGGTGGGGGAGTGGTCCGCGTGGTCGTGGCCGCGCCGCGGCGGCACGTGGTCGACGCCACCGGGCGCCCACGGGTGGCAGCGCAGCAGTCGGCGTACCGCCAGCCAGCTGCCGCGGAGCGCGCCGTGCACCCGCAGCGCCTCCACGGCGTACGCCGAGCACGACGGGTAGTAGCGGCAGGTCGGACCGAGGAACGGGCTGATGAGGAGCTGGTAGCCGCGCACCAGGCCGATGAGCAACCACTTCATCGCGCCTCCCGCCCGTGCGTGCCCACGCGGTCCAGACAACGGGCGAGGTCCGCGCACAGTTCCGGGTACGACGCCTCGGCCGCCGCCGCCTGCGCCCGCACCACCAGCACGGCACCCGGGGGCAGGTCCGGGACCGCGGGGCGCACGGCGTGCCGCAGCCGCCGCCTGACCCGGTTGCGGACGACGGCCCCGCCGACCGCCTTGCTGACGACGAAGCCGACCCGCGCGGGCCGCTCCTCGGACATGCCGACGGCCTGCTGCTCGTCAGGGAGCAGCAGGTGGGCGACGAGGGTGCGCGACCCGGCGCGGTGACCACGGCGGCCGGCGGCCCGGAACAGGTCCGGGTCGGTGAGCCGGTGGTCGGCTGCGAGCACGGTCAGCCCCACGGGAACCGCTGGGCGGACACGCAGATCCGTCCTCAGACGGACAGGCTCTGACGGCCCTTCCGGCGACGGTTCGCCAGGATGGCGCGACCGGCGCGGGTGCGCATCCGCAGTCGGAAACCGTGCACCTTGTGGCGACGACGGTTGTTGGGCTGGTACGTCCGCTTGCTCACGATCGACCTCTCAGATGATGCAATGTCGGGAAGGGTCTCCGGCAGCCGGGAGCGAGCTCCGGTCGGGAGCCGCGCAGCACGTCGGCCGGCACCGCGCAGCCACGAGGACCGGTGGAGACCGAGGCGTCGTGGACATGCGGCACCGGTCGAACACCGGTTGACCAATCAACGGTACGCGGACGCCGGATCGGGGGTCAAACCGACGCCTCCTGCGGCACCTCTCCCGGGGCACCGTGCACGGGATGTCAAAACCTGTGGATAGCGGGTTGATCCACCGGCACCGGGCGGTTAGGTTCGACGAATCCGGGTTTCCCCGCCGGTGCCGACCGCCCTGGTCGACGTGCGTCGCGCAGTTGCCCGTTCCTTCTCGGGAACGCTCCTCTGACCTGCGTAAACAGTCGATCCCGGGAGGATCGGACAGGCCTCGGTTCGGCATCGTCACCGTGATGATGCAAGAGTTCACAACCTGTGGACAAACCTGTGGAGCCAGCGCCGGAGCCGACGCGTCCCCGCTCCCGGGACCAGCGCGAGCGAGAGGGAGTGGCGTGACCGGCAACCCGGATCAGCCCCAGGACGAGACGAGCACCTCGGGCGGCCCCGCCCCGGACGCGCCGCCCCTCGATCCGGCCACCGCCCGGCTGGTCCAGGAGTGGGCCACCGTCGTCGGCGACCTGCAGACCCACCAGCGCGCCTGGCTCCAGGCCAGCCGCCCGGTCACCCTCCACGGCACGACCGCGATCGTCGCCGTCCCCGACGACTTCACCCGCAAGCGCCTCGAAGGCCGGCTGCGCGGCGAGCTCGAGGACGCGCTGACCATCCGCTTCGGTCACGACGTCCAGCTCGCGGTGACCGTCGACAGCTCGCTGCGCCACGAGCTCGGCCAGGAGACGCCGTACGACGACGGCCCGGCCTACGAGACCGCCGCCCCGCCCGACGCCGTCGACGCCGGAGCGCCGGGCGGCTATGCGGCGGCGCCCTATGAGCCGGATCGACAAGTCGCCATGTCGACAAATCAACCTGTCGACTCGTCGATCGGAGCGCTCGACCTCACGGCCGCGACCGCCGGCCCCGCGGCCACGCCCAGCGGCGAGTCGCGGCTGAACCCGAAGTACACCTTCGAGACCTTCGTCATCGGCTCCTCCAACCGGTTCCCCCACGCGGCCGCCGTCGCGGTCAGCGAGGCGCCGGGCCGCAGCTACAACCCGCTGCTCGTCTACGGCGAGTCCGGCCTCGGCAAGACCCACCTGCTGCACGCGATCGGCCACTACGTCCGCACGATCTACGCCGGCTCCAAGGTGCGCTACGTCTCCAGCGAGGAGTTCACCAACGAGTTCATCAACGCGATCCGCGACGACCGGCAGGACCGGTTCAAGCGGAAGTACCGCGACGTGGACGTGCTCCTCATCGACGACATCCAGTTCCTCGAGGGCAAGACGCAGACCCAGGAGGAGTTCTTCCACACCTTCAACACGCTCCACAACGCCAACAAGCAGATCGTGCTCACCTCCGACCGCCCGCCCAAGCGGCTCGAGGCGCTGGAGGACCGGCTGCGCAACCGGTTCGAGTGGGGCCTGATCACCGACGTCCAGCCGCCCGACCTCGAGACCCGGATCGCGATCCTGCGCAAGAAGGCCGCCATGGACCGGCTCACCGCGCCCTCCGACGTGCTGGAGTTCATCGCGAGCAAGATCCAGACCAACATCCGCGAGCTCGAGGGCGCCCTGATCCGGGTCACCGCCTTCGCCAACCTCAACCGGCAGGACGTCGACATGACCCTCGCCGAGATCGTGCTCAAGGACCTCATCCCCGAGGGCGGCGAGCCCGAGATCACCGCGACGCTGATCATCGCCCAGACCGCGGCGTACTTCGGCCTCTCCATCGACGAGCTCACCGGCCCCAGCCGCGGCCGCCACCTGGTCATGGCCCGCCAGATCGCGATGTACCTGTGCCGCGAGCTCACCGGCCTCTCCCTGCCCAAGATCGGCGCGCAGTTCGGCAACCGCGACCACACGACGGTCATGTACGCCGAGCGGAAGATCAACCAGCTCCTCGGCGAGCGGCGCGCCGTCTTCAACCAGGTCAGCGAGCTCACCAACCGCGTCAAGATGCAGGCCCGGCAATCTTGACTGGCGCGAGCGCGTCGCATATCGACGGCCGCGCGCTTGCCCGCGAACCTGTGGAGAAAGCCCACGGAACTGTGAGAACTACACGGGGAGGATTCCGTGGAGGCACCTACCCGGCGCTCCACACCGGGCCGGTGGTCCACACCGCTGCTCGTGACACCCGATTTCGTCCACAGCCGTCATCCACCGGTCATGTCCGCTCTCACCTGCGGAAACGTCGGCTCTCCACAGTTTCCACCACCGCTATGACCACTCCCTGACGACATGAAGACCTGGTTCGCCGGAACTCCTCCGGACCCCCGATCTGTGGATCGTGTCCCGCTCGGCGCGAGCAGGGCGCACACCCGTCGCCCCGCTGAGGGGCGACGTGGCAGGATGCAACTCCCATCAACCATGTGAGAGGTACGACGACGTGAAGTTCCGTGTCGACCGCGACGTCCTCGCCGACGCCGTCGCCTGGGCTGCGCGCAGCCTGCCCGTCCGGCCCAGCGCGCCCGTGCTCGCCGGACTCCTCATCGAGGCCGGCGACGACGGCCTGGTGCTGTCGACGTTCGACTACGAGACCTCCGCGCGTGCCACCCTCGCGGCCGAGGTGAGCGACGAGGGCAAGGCGCTGGTCAGCGGCCGGCTGCTCGCCGACATCTGCCGCAGCCTCCCGAACAAGCCGGTCGATCTCACCCTCGACGGCGCCCGGGTCTCGCTGACCTGCGGCTCGTCCCGGTTCTCCCTGCAGACGCTGCCGGTCGAGGACTACCCGACGATCCCGGAGATGCCGGCCGCGACCGGCACCGTCCCCAGCGAGGCCTTCGCGCACGCCGTGGCCCAGGCGGTCACCGCCGCCGGCCGCGACGACATGCTGCCGGTCCTCACCGGCGTCCGCGTCGAGATCGAGGGCTCGACGATCGCGCTGCTCGCGACCGACCGGTTCCGGCTGTCCCAGCGCGAGCTCACCTGGAATCCCGGCACGCCCGACGCCAGCCTCGCCGCGCTGGTGCCCGCCAAGGTGCTCGGCGACACCGCGAAGTCGCTGACCGCGGGCCCCGAGGTCACCATCGCCCTCTCCGCCTCCGGTGCGGGCGACGGCATCATCGGCTTCGAGGGCACCGGCCCCGGCGGCGTACGTCGTACGACGACCCGACTGCTCGACGGCGAGTTCCCCAAGGTGCGCAGCCTGTTCCCCAACGAGAAGCTCACGATCGCGAAGATCGACCGGGCCGAGCTGATCGAGTCGGTCAAGCGGGTCTCCCTCGTCGCCGACCGCAACACCGCCGTCCAGCTGAGCTTCCGCGACGGCGCGCTGGTGCTCGACGCCGGCTCCGGCGACGACGCCCAGGCGTCCGAGTCGGTCGCCGCCGACATCCAGGGCGACGAGCTCGTCACGGGCTTCAACCCGACCTTCCTGCTCGACGGCCTCAGCGCGATCGACGAGCCGGTCGTCGAGCTGGCCTTCACCCAGCCCTCGAAGCCGGTCGTCATCAGCGGCACCGGCGACGAGAGCGCGGAGGACGCCGAGAGCGGCTCCTTCCGCTACCTGCTGATGCCGCGCCGCCTGCTGAGCTGAGGCCGCTCGGCCCACCATCCGCCAGCGACCCAGAGGGAGATGCGTGATGCACATCGGACTCGTCGGACTCGGCAAGATGGGCGGCAACATGCGCACCCGGCTGCGCGACGCCGGCCACACCGTGGTCGGCTACGACCGCAACCCGGACCTCGCCGACGTCCCCAGCCTGGCTGCGATGGTCGAGGCGCTGCCGGCGCCGAAGGTCGTGTGGGTGATGGTGCCCGCCGGCGACCCGACCCGCTCGACGGTCGCCGAGCTCAAGGAGCTGCTCGGCGAGGGCGACCTGGTCGTCGACGGCGGCAACTCCAAGTACACCGACGACGCGATCAACGCCGCGTCGCTGGCCGAGAAGGGCATCGGCTTCGTCGACTGCGGCGTGTCCGGCGGGGTGTGGGGCCTCGAGAACGGCTACGCCCTGATGTACGGCGGCGCGCCCGACGACATCGCGAAGGTGCAGCCGGCGTTCGACGCGCTCAAGCCCGAGGAGGGCGGCGCCGTGCACGCCGGCCCGACGCCCGGCGCCGGGCACTTCGCGAAGATGGTCCACAACGGCATCGAGTACGCCATGATGCAGGCCTACGCCGAGGGCTGGGAGCTGCTCGAGAAGGTCGACATCGTCGAGAACGTCCCGGCGATCTTCGACTCCTGGCGCCACGGCACCGTCATCCGCTCCTGGCTGCTCGACCTGCTCACCGAGGCGATCGAGGCCGACGAGCATCTCGAGCAGCTGCGCGGGTACGCCGACGACTCCGGTGAGGGCCGGTGGACCGTCCAGGCGGCGATCGACAACGCCGTACCCCTGCACGTCATCGCGTCCTCGCTGTTCGCGCGGTTCACCTCGCGCCAGGACGACAGCCCCGCCATGAAGGCGATCGCGGCGATGCGCAACCAGTTCGGCGGGCACGCCGTGCACACCGAGCCGCCCCCGGCGGCGAGGCCAACCCCGACGCGTCCTGACCACCGCGCCCCATGCGTTTTCGTCACGGAATCGCCGACAGGACGACGAAAACGCATGGGGCGCGGTGCTTCAGAGGGCGAGGATGGCCCGGACCAGCGCGAAGCCGAGCCAGGCGACGAGGACGACGACCGCGAGCGGGTTGCGGACCAGCCGGTCGAGCGAGGGCGGTACGCCGCCGCGCAGCCGGGCCCGGACGACGGCGACGCCGAGCGCCAGCACGACCAGGGCGAGCAGCGGGCCGAAGGGGTGGGCGAGGAACGAGTCGCGCCACCAGCCGTGCGTGAGGTAGACCCAGGACCGGGTCAGGCCGCAGCCGGGGCACGGCAGCCCGGTGAGCCGGCGGAACGGGCAGATGACCGGCCCGTCCTCGATGTGGTCCGGCGAGAACAGGACGCTCGCGCCCAGCGCGACGACCCCGACGGCCGCGACCACCTCGGTGGTCGTCGGTCGCCGGGTCGCCGGCGCGTGGGTGCTGGACATGGGTGGGGCCGGGACGTCAGCGCAGCGGTCGGCCCTGCGCGTCGGGGATCTTGCGGAGCAGCACCAGCACCAGGTCGATGATCGACCACACGCCGAGGCCACCGCAGGTGAGCAGCTTGGCGACGCCGAGACCGGTGTAGCCGAGGAAGAAGCGGTCCACGCCGAAGCTGCCGAGCAGCCACGACAGCAGCACCGTGGTCAGCCACTCCTTGTCGGAGTAGAGGCCGGGCACGTCCTTGGCGAGCCCGTACTGCTGGCTGTCGGCCGTGCGGACGGCGGTGTCCGGCTTGATCTGCCCGGACACGGCCATCTGGGCGAGCTGGCCGAACTCGATCGGGCCCTGCTCCTGGCCGAGGTAGTTGATGAAGAACGGTCCGGTGACCGGAGGGCCGTACCCGGGCTGGCCGCCGGGGGCGCCGGTCGGCTGGTACGCGCCGTACGCCGGCTGGCCGTAGCCCGCGGGAGGCTGCTGGGGCGGGGGCTGCTGCGGCTGCTGCCCGTAGGGGTCGGGCGCGCCGTAGGGAGGGTTGGGTGGTTGCGTCATGCGGGTCAGCCTAGGGTTTTCGGGCGGGGTCCAAACCCCTCCCGCGCGTGCCGCATGGGGGAGAATCGTCACGATGCCGGGTCGAGGGAGGTGGAGGACGTGCACGTCGCGCGGCTGAGCCTGCACGACTTCCGGTCGTACGCCGACGTCGACGTCGAGCTGGAGCCCGGCGTCACCGCCTTCGTCGGCCGCAACGGCCAGGGCAAGACCAACCTGGTCGAGGCCGTCGACTACCTCTCCCGGCTGTCCTCCCACCGGGTCGCCACCGACGCCCCGCTGATCCGGGCCGGCGCCGAGCAGGCGGTCGTCCGGGCGGCCGTCGTCCGCGAGGGCCGGACCGCCGTGCTCGAGGTCGAGCTCAACCCGGGTCGCGCGAATCGTGCCCGGATCAACCGCTCGCCGCTCTCCCGCGCCCGCGACCTCGCCGGCATCGTCCGCACCGTCGTGTTCAGCCCCGAGGACCTCGCCCTGGTCAAGGGAGATCCGGGCGGCCGGCGCCGGTTCCTCGACGACCTGCTGGTGCTGCGCACCCCGCGTTACGCCGGCGTCCTCGCCGACCACGAGCGGGTACTCAAGCAACGCAACACCCTGCTCAAGACGCTGTACGCCGCCCGCGGGTCCAGTCGCGACGCGGCCCTCGCCACGCTCGCGGTGTGGGACGACCACCTGGTCGCGACCGGCACCGAGCTGCTCGCCGCCCGGCTCGCGCTGACCGCCGACCTGGCGCCGTACGTCGGGAAGGCGTACGAGGCGGTCGCCCGCGGCGCATCGCGGGACGACGCGCGGATCGAGTACCAGCCGACCGTGCCCGAGCCCACCGCCGAGGCCTTCCGGGCCGAGCTGGAGCGCCGCCAGTCCGACGAGATCGGGCGCGGGGTGACGCTCGTGGGACCCCACCGCGACGACCTGCTGCTCAGCCTCGGACCCGGCGACGACCAGCGGCTGCCGGTGCGCGGCTACGCCAGCCACGGGGAGTCGTGGTCCTTCGCGCTCGCGCTGCGGCTGGCGTCGTACGACCTGCTGCGGGCCGACGGCGACGACCCGATCCTGGTCCTCGACGACGTCTTCGCCGAGCTCGACGCCGACCGCCGGGTCCAGCTGGCCGGACTGGTCGCCGGCGCCGAGCAGGTCCTGGTCACCGCCGCGGTCGTCGAGGACGTGCCGGCCGAGCTGTCCGGCGCGACCTTCCACGTCGCCGGCGGGGAGGTGACCCGTGCCTGACCCGGAGGTCCCCGACGTCCCCGAGGAGGCCGGGGAGCACCGCCCCGACGGACTGGACCTCGCCCGGGCGCAGATGCTCGGCACCGCCGGATCGAGTACGACGCCCGCGCGGCCCCGCTCGCGGCGTACCTCCGACAAGGGCGGGCCCGGCACCGGCTTCCGGCGCCGCGGCAGCCGGGGCGACGCCCAGCTCAGCGGCGCCCACCCCGACGGCCGGGACCCGCAGGCGCTCACCTCGGAGCTCGGCAGGCTGATCGACGACCGCGGCTGGGCGCTCGACCTGCAGGTGCGGGGCGTGTTCGCGCGGTGGACCGAGATCGTCGGCCCCGAGATCGGCGCCCACAGCACGCCGGAGTCGCTGACCGACGGCACCCTCGTGGTGCGCACCGACTCCACCGCGTGGGCGACCCAGCTCAAGCTGCTGGCCGCCACCGTCGTCAAGCGCCTCAACGAGGAGCTGGGCCGCGGGACGGTCACCGTGGTCGAGGTGCTCGGGCCGCACGCCCCGAGCTGGAAGCACGGCCGCCGCAGGGCGCCCGGCAGTCGCGGCCCGCGGGACACCTACGGCTGATCGGGACGCCCGGCGACGTACGGGGACCCGTCCGCACCCCTGCGCGGCGCTCCGATCGCCGATTCTGAGCCGCCTGGGCCCACTTTTCGCCGGGAGATGTCCCCAGACGGGGCCGCGGCGCGTGTCCTGAGGCCCCCAGACGGCTAGAATGGGTTATCGGCCGGGAACGCGTCTCGGGACGCCTGACTCGGCCGTCGCCATGCCTTCAAGTGAATGAGGTCCTGCGTGTCCACTGACGACCAGTCCCCCGAGGTCGTGCCCGAGACTCTGACGGAGTACGACGCCTCCGCGATCCAGGTCCTCGAAGGGCTCGAGGCGGTCCGCAAGCGGCCCGGCATGTACATCGGCTCCACCGGCGAGCGCGGTCTGCACCACCTGATCTGGGAGATCGTCGACAACGCCGTGGACGAGGCGCTCGCCGGCTACTGCGACACGATCAAGGTGACGCTCAACCCCGACGGCTCGGTCAGCGTCGCCGACAACGGCCGCGGCATCCCGACCGACACCGCCCCGGGGCAGGAGCTCCCGGCCGCGACCCTGGCGCTCACCGTCCTGCACGCCGGCGGCAAGTTCGGCGGCGGCGGCTACAAGGTCTCCGGTGGTCTCCACGGGGTCGGCTCGTCGGTCGTCAACGCGCTCTCCACCAGCCTGCGCCTGGAGATCAAGAACCGCGGCTACCTGTGGGAGCAGGACTTCTCGCTCGGCGTACCCGATCACGAGCTGCGGCAGGTCCGGCCCCTGGAGGAGGGGGAGCGCACCGGTACGACCGTGACCTGGTCCGCGTCGTCGGAGATCTTCGAGACCACCGACTACAACCTCGAGACGATCTCGACCCGGTTCCGCGAGATGGCGTTCCTCAACAAGGGCCTGCGGATCGAGCTGCGCGACGCCCGGCCCAAGGCCGAGGAGATCGCCGACGCGGTCGAGGACGGCACCGCGGACGAGACCGCGGGGATCGCCACCGCCGCCTCTGCCGTGCACGCGGTCGAGGTCGACGGGCACAAGGCGCTCGAGCAGGTCTTCCAGTACGAGCGCGGGCTCGCCGACTACGTCGACTTCCTCAACCGCAACAAGACCCCGATCAGTACGATCATCGCGTTCGAGGCCGAGACCGGCGACGACGCGGCCAACCCGATGAGCCTCGAGCTGGCCATGCAGTGGCAGGCGTCGTCGTACAACGAGTCGGTCCACACCTTCGCCAACACGATCAACACCCCGGAGGGCGGCACCCACGAGGAGGGCTTCCGCGCCGCGCTCACCTCGCTGGTCAACCGGTGGGGCGAGGAGTGGGGCCTGATCAAGAAGAAGGAGGATCGGCTCACCGGCGACGACATCCGCGAGGGCCTCACCGCGATCATCAGCCTGAAGATCTCCGAGCCGCAGTTCGAGGGCCAGACGAAGGCCAAGCTCGGCAACACCGAGGCGAAGGGCTTCGTGCAGTCGGCGGTCAACGACCACCTCGGCGACTGGATGGAGAAGAACCCCGCCGAGGGCAAGGAGGTCATCCGCAAGGCCCAGGCGGCGGCGACCGCCCGGATCGCCGCGCGCAAGGCGCGCGACCTGGCCCGCAACCGCAAGGGCCTGCTCGGCGGCGGCGGCCTGCCCGGCAAGCTGCGCGACTGCAGCTCGCGCGACCCGGAGGAGTGCGAGGTCTTCATCGTCGAGGGCGACTCGGCCGGCGGCTCCGCGGTCATGGGCCGCGACAACAACATCCAGGCGATCCTCCCGATCCGCGGCAAGATCCTCAACGTCGAGAAGGCGCGCATCGACAAGGTCCTGGCCAACCAGGAGGTCCAGGCGATCATCTCGGCGCTCGGCACCGGCGTGCACGAGGAGTTCGACGTCGACAAGCTGCGCTACCACAAGATCGTGCTGATGGCCGACGCCGACGTCGACGGCCACCACATCAACACCCTGCTGCTGACCCTGCTGTTCCGGTTCATGCGCCCGCTGATCGAGGCCGGCCACGTCTACCTCGCCCAGCCGCCGCTGTACCGGATCAAGTGGAACAAGCCGGCCGAGCACGAGTACGTCTACTCCGACGCCGAGCGCGACGCGGTGATGCGCGACGGTCTCGAGCAGGGCAAGAAGCTGCCCAAGGAGGCGCCGATCCAGCGCTACAAGGGTCTCGGCGAGATGAACGCCGACGAGCTGTGGGAGACCACGCTCGACCCCGACCAGCGGGTGCTCCTGCAGGTCACCCTGGAGGACGCGGCGCAGGCCGACGAGATCTTCTCGATCCTGATGGGGAGGACGTCGAGCAGCGGCGCTCCTTCATCCAGCGCAATGCCAAGGACGTTCGCTTCCTCGATATCTAGGTCTCTAACGCATTCCCTAGATATCGATAGATCGAGCCAGAGAGAGCAATCGTGACTGAAACCCAGAGCAACCTCGGCGACGGCAGCGGCAGCGGCCGCGTCCAGCCCGTCGACCTGCAGGAGTCGATGAAGCGCTCCTACATCGACTACGCGATGGCCGTCATCGTCGGCCGCGCCCTGCCCGACGTACGCGACGGTCTCAAGCCGGTGCACCGCCGGGTCCTCTACGCGATGTACGACGGCGGGTACCGCCCCGACCGCGGCTTCAACAAGTGTGCGCGCGTCGTCGGCGACGTCATGGGCAACTACCACCCCCACGGCGACTCCGCGATCTACGACACCCTCGTCCGGCTCGCCCAGCCGTGGGTGATGCGCAACCCGCTGGTCAACGGCCAGGGCAACTTCGGCTCGCCGGGCAACGACCCGGCCGCGGCCATGCGGTACACCGAGTGCCGGATGGCGCCGCTGGCCATGGAGATGGTCCGGGACATCGACGAGGACACCGTCGACATGACCCCGAACTACGACGGCAAGACCGAGGAGCCGACGATCCTGCCGGCCCGGTTCCCCAACCTGCTGGTCAACGGCAGCGCCGGCATCGCGGTCGGCATGGCGACCAACATCCCGCCCCACAACCTGCGCGAGGTCGCCGAGGGCGCGGTCTGGGCGCTCGAGCACCCGGACGCCACCCGCGAGGAGCTGCA
Source organism: Nocardioides humi (assembly GCF_006494775.1). Lineage (NCBI taxonomy): Bacteria > Bacillati > Actinomycetota > Actinomycetes > Propionibacteriales > Nocardioidaceae > Nocardioides > Nocardioides humi. The sequence continues at coordinate 3,072,516 of NZ_CP041146.1, forward strand.
GGACGCGCTCGTCGAGCGGATCAAGGGCCCCGACTTCCCCAACGGCGCGCTGATCGTCGGCCGCGAGGGCATCGAGCAGGCCTACCGCACCGGCCGCGGCTCGATCACGCAGCGCGCGATCATCGAGGTCGACGAGGACAAGTCCGGCCGCACCGTCCTGGTCATCACCGACCTGCCCTACATGGTCAACCCCGACAACCTGCTCGTGAAGATCGCCGAGCTCGCCGACGCCGGCAAGGTGCAGGGCATCGCCGACGTCCGCAACGAGACCTCCTCGCGGGTGGGCCAGCGGATCGTCATCGTCCTCAAGCGCGACGCCGTGGCCCGCGTGGTGCTCAACAACCTGCTCAAGCACACCGAGCTGCAGACCAACTTCAGCGCCAACATGCTGGCGCTCGTCGACGGCGTACCGCGGACGCTGAGCATCGACCAGTTCATCAGCAACTGGGTCGAGCACCAGGTCGACGTGATCCGCCGCCGTACCGAGTTCCGGCTCAGGAAGGCGGAGGCCGACGCCCACATCTGGCGCGGGCTGGTCAAGGCGCTCGACATGCTCGACGAGGTGATCGCGCTGATCCGGCGCTCGCCCGAGGTCGACGACGCCCGCCGCGGCCTGATCGAGCTGCTCGACATCGACGAGATCCAGGCCAACGCGATCCTCGACATGCAGCTGCGCCGGCTGGCCGCCCTCGAGCGCCAGAAGATCGTCGACCGGCTGGCCGAGCTCGAGCTCGTCATCGCCGACCTCAAGGACATCCTCGCCAATGTCGCGCGCCAGCGGCAGATCGTGATCGACGAGCTGGGGGAGATCGTCGAGAAGTACGGCGACGACCGTCGTACCCAGATCATCGCGGCCGCCGGTGACATGTCGATGGAGGACCTGATCCCCGACGAGGACCAGGTCGTCTCCATCACCCGCGGCGGCTACGCGAAGCGGACCCGCGCCGACCAGTACCGCACGCAGAAGCGCGGCGGGAAGGGCGTGCGCGGCGCGTCGCTGCGCGGCGACGACGTGGTCGAGCACTTCATCGCGACCACCTCGCACCACTGGCTGCTGTTCTTCACCACGGCCGGACGGGTCTACCGGACCAAGGTCTACAACCTGCCCGAGGCCTCGCGCGACGCCAAGGGCGGGCACGTCGCCGGCCTGCTGTCCTTCCAGCCGGACGAGTCGATCGCCCAGGTGCTGGCGATCCGCGACTACGAGCAGGCGCCGTACCTCGTCCTCGCGACGAAGAAGGGGCTGGTCAAGAAGACCCGCCTCGGCGACTACAACAGCCCGCGCCAGGCCGGCGTCATCGCGATCAACTTCCGCGATGACGACGACGAGCTGATCGGCGCCGAGCTGGTCAGCAGCGACGACTCGATCCTGCTGGTCTCGCGCAAGGGCCAGTCGATCCGGTTCGGCGCCGACGACGAGCAGCTGCGGCCGATGGGCCGGGCGACGTCCGGTGTGACCGGCATGAAGTTCCGCGACGGTGACGCCGTGCTCTCGATGACCGTGATCCGGGCCGCCGACGCCGCGGTCGAGGAGAGCGACGAGAACATCCAGTACGTCTTCACCATCACCGACGGCGGGTACGCCAAGCGCACCCGGATCTCCGAGTACAAGATCCAGGGCCGCGGCGGCCTCGGCGTGAAGGCGATGAAGCTCGAGAACGAGGAGCGCGGCTCGCTCGTCGGCGCCTTCATCGTCGTCGACGGCGACGAGGTCCTCTCCATCACCGCCTCCGGCCAGGTCGTCCGCAGCCCCATCAACGACGACTTCCGGCCCACCGGCCGCGCCACCCAGGGCGTGAAGTTCGTCAGCCCGAAGAAGGGCGACGCCGTCGCCGTCGTCGCGCGCTCGGTCGAGGCGAAGGAGGCCGAGGAGGAGCTGGCCGAGGAGGGCGCTGTCGAGGGTGTCGCCGAGGGTGCTGGCGAGGGTGCTGGCGAGGGCGCCTCCGAAGGCGCCGCCGGATCCGGTGAGGGTTCGGCGGAATCGCCCGTTCAGGCTCCGGATGCCACAATCGAGGGATCCGAGGGCACGAACGATGCCGACGGGGAGAGTGAGGGCTGATGACCGAGCGCGTCGAGGACACCGTGGTCCGGCCGGCGACCGCCGCCGGCCGCCCTGCCGGCGTACCCTCGGCGCCCGGCCCGTTCCCCCCGCCCCGGCCCCGGGCGCCGCCCCGGCCGCCCCCGGCGCCGCGGCTCGCGGCCGTACCCCGCGCCGCGCCCGCCTGCGGCTCACCCGGATCGACCCCTGGTCGGTCATGAAGACGTCGTTCCTGTTGTCCATCGCCTTCGCCGTCGTCACCGTGGTGTCGGTCGCGATGGTGTGGCAGGTCCTCGGCGCCGCCGGCGTCTGGGACTCGATCAACTCCACGATCCAGGAGGGCATCGGCGGCGAGGACGTCGCGTCCTTCCGGATCGAGGACTACGTCGGCACCAGCCGCGTGCTCGGGTTCACCATGCTCGTGGCCGCCATCGACGTCGTACTCATCACGGCGGCGGCCACCCTCGTCGCCTTCCTCTACAACATGTCCGCCGCCCTCCTCGGCGGCGTCGAGATCACCCTCGCCGAGGACAACTGAGCTGGCGTTTTGTCGGCGCCTCGCCCGCTCCGGTAAGGTCTGTCCTCGGCTTGCTGCCGCGGGGCTTCCACCCAGAGCAGCGAGTCACCCGGGCCTATAGCTCAGACGGTTAGAGCACCACACTGATAATGTGGGGGTCAGAGGTTCAAGTCCTCTTAGGCCCACGGAAAGCCCCGGCTGCGTACATCGCGGACCGGGGCTTCTTCGAAGGAGGAGCAGATCATGAAGAAGGTTCTTCTCGCCGTCTTCGGCGTGGTCGGCATCGTCATCGCCGGCAAGAAGCTCCAGGAGAGCAGGGCCGAACAGGCCCTGTGGGCCGAGGCCACCGACACCCTCCCTAAGAACTGAATCGACCGCTCGGGCTCGCCCGAGTGAGGGGCCTTGGCGCAATTGGTAGCGCACCTGCTTTGCAAGCAGGGGGTTGCGAGTTCGAGTCTCGTAGGCTCCACCAGAGAAACCGCAGGTCAGCCTGCGGTTTCTTTCATTTCAAGAGTGCTCTGGTTCGGTTCGAGTCCGGGCGCTAGGGGGACTGTAGGGGGAAGGAAGCGGAGGCGGCACCGAGGATCGCCTCCCGGAAGGGAGCAGGGCGCACGAGGCCAGGAAACAGCTGGGAGCCCGTCTCGAGCTGCCACGTCGAAGGGGACTGCTCGCGAGCGCCGCGTGTATTGCACTCCGCCCCCGACGAGCACTTTGGGGCATGGCTTCAGGGCTGGGGTGTGGTGCGGGCTCCCCTTTGCTCGATCCCGTCCAAATCGTCGGGCGTCGTCACTAAGGTCTACTGATGTGACAGAAGTTGTGATTCCGCGCGCCGCCGCCCTGCCCGAAGTCGGACAGATCGTGACCGTGCGTGGAGCCAACTGGGCGGTCGTCGACGTGCAGCAGCAGGGCCTTGGGCGCAGCACTGCGGACGACGCCTCCGCGCAGCTGCAGCACGCTGTCACCCTTCAGTCGGTCCAAGAGGACCGGCTTGGACACGAGCTTCGAGTGGTGTGGGAGCTCGAGCAGGGGCGGAGCGCGTCGGCACATCGCGGCCTGCCCGATGAGCTCGACCCTGAGAAGTTCGACGACCCCAACAGGCTCGCCGCATTCATCGATGCCCTGCGTTGGGGTGCGATCACCAGCGCTGACGATGGCACCGTCCAAGCCCCGTTCCGCAGTGGCGCCAACGTCGAGCCCTACCAGCTCACCCCACTCAAGCGAGCCCTGGCCAGCCCCCGCGCCAACCTGCTGCTCGCCGACGATGTCGGCCTCGGGAAAACGATCGAGGCGGGTCTGGTGATCCAGGAGCTCCTCCTGCGGCACCGCGCGCGCACCGTGATTGTGGTGTGTCCTGCCGGCTTGGTCTTCAAGTGGCAGGACGAGATGCAGGAGAAGTTCGGCCTCGACTTCACAGTCGTCAACTCGGACACGATGAAGGAGGTACGCCGATCCCACGGAGTGCACGCGAACCCGTTCACTCTCTTCCCACGGATCATCGTCTCGATGGCCTGGTTGCCGGGACAGCGTGCCCAGCGTCAGCTGCGCGACGCGTTCGCCGGCAGTATCCATCGATTCGCCTTCGACATCCTCGTCGTCGACGAGGCACACCACATTGCGCCGAGCAGTCCCGTGCGCACTGACAAGGTGGGACAAGAGCGTCGTGGCTACGCGGTTGACTCGCAGCGCACTCGGGCCGTTCGCGAGATCGCCGAGCGCTCCGAACACCGCCTCTTCCTCAGCGCTACGCCGCACAACGGTTATACAGAGTCCTTCACGGCGCTGCTCGAGATGATCGATCCGCAGCGTTTCGTCCGTGGCAACAAGATCGACCCGGCTGCCCTTGAAGAGGTCGCAGTACGCCGCCTCAAACTAGACCTCAAGGAGGCGAAGGGCTTCGTCGACCGCAAGGTCAGCCAGCTGCCCTACACCCCGTCCGCCGATGAGTCGACGGCCTACGACCGACTGCTCGCCTTCACCCAGCGTCGCGACAAGGCGGTCGCGGCGGACGGCGGAAGCCGGTCAGCCCGTGACATGGCGACGCTGCTGTTGAAGAAGCGTTTCTTCTCGTCACCGGTGGCGTTCGCCCGCACCGTCGATGTCTACCGCGACACCCGGACCAGAGGACTGGATGTCGACTTCGACCTCGACTACGACGAGATCTTCGGCCCGGACGCGGACGAGCTAGAGGAGGGCAAGACCGACCAGCCTGAGCTAGAGGCCCTCCGCGAAGCAAAGAGCTCGTTGCCGCCGCTCACGGACGCCGACGTCGAGGACCTCGACTGGCTCAGCGACTGGGGTCACCGCTTTGAAGGCCGACCCGACTCCCGGCTCGAAGCATTGCTCTCCTACATCGAGGGCACCCTTCGTTCGCATGGCGACTGGAACAACGAGCGCCTGGTGGTCTTCACGGAGTACGTCGACACCCTCCGCTGGATCCGTGACATCCTCCGCCAACAGGGCTTCGAAGACGAGCGCATCGAGATCATCGAAGGCAGCACAGATGCTGAGACCCGTGAACTCATCCGCGCTCGATTCAACGAGAGACCGGCCAAGACCCCCGTCCGGATCCTGCTGGCGACCGACGCAGCAGGGGAGGGGATCGACCTCCAGAACCACTGCCACCGACTCGTCAACTTCGACATTCCGTTCAACCCAAACCGCCTCGAGCAGCGGATCGGCCGCGTAGACAGGTATGGGCAGACCAACGCCCCTGACATTCGCCACTTCGCGCCGGTCATGGGAGGGGAATCGGCTCTCAGCAAGGACGTGGATCTGCTCGCGCGAGTGGCACTCAAGATCGACCAGATCATGCGAGACCTGGGTTCGGCGAACGAGATCATCGCCCCCGATCTGCAGCGCCAGTTCGGCGGCGACGTGATCAAGAGCCGCCGAGCCCAGGCGGAGAAGGACCCGATCGCCGGCATGATGAGCGGCGAGAAGGTGCTCAACGCCGAGTTGGCCCGCCTGGAGCAGAACCTCTCTGAGAGTCGTGAGCGGCTTCACCTGCGCCCTGAGAACCTTCAGCGCGTTGTCGAGACGGCGTTCGAGCTCAACCACCTCCCGCCTCTCGAGCTGGTCGGTTCCGAAGACAGCGACGTGCCCGTGTTCCAGCTGCCGAACCTCGACAACTCCTGGGAGCAGGTCACACGAGGCCTCTACACACGGCTCGATCAGAACAAGCCGCGGCCGATCGCGTTCGATCCCAAGGTGCTGACCGAGGACCCGAACGTCGTCTACATGCACCTGGGATCGCCGCTTCTCCAGCGGGCCACGAGAAGGCTCCGCTCAGCGCTGTGGGGCGGGGACCGCTCATTGGAGCGGGTTGCCGCCACGGTCGTGCCCGGGCTCGAGGAGTCGTACGCCGTCGCGGTGACTCGACTCGTTCTGGTCGGTCGCGCCGGCCTGCGCCTCCATGAGGAGGTGTTCCTAGCAGGCACGCGGCTCGCCCGCCGGCAAGCGGTGGGCGAACAGCGTGCGGAGCTGCTCTTGGAGTCGGCACTCGACCGCGCAGCTCTCAAGACTGTTCCGGCGCAGATCGCGGCGCAGATTGCGGCCGCCTGGAACACCGCTGGAGACCACGGACTCCGTGCCCGCGTCCAGCAGGCGGTTGAGGACCGCGCCCAGCGGCGCCGGAGGGATGTCGAAGGCCACCTCGCCGAACGCAAGGAAACAGACCGGTCCCGAGTGAACGAGATCTTCGACCGGTTCGCGCAGACCCTGCGCGACGCGCTCAGTGAGGCAGAAGCGCTGGAAGGCGACCCCCAGCTCGGCCTCTTCGACGACGAGCGTCGCCAGAGTGAACGCGACCTTCGAGAGATCCGGCGCCGCATCGACGCGCTGGACGAGGAACGGGAGCGCGAACTCGCTGCCGTCGAGGCCCGCTTCGACGACATCCGCACCTGGGAGTTCCCCGCAGCAGTGATCTTCGCCCTCGCACCGCGCGACTTGGGGAACGGATTGGCGATTCGATGAGGAAGCGCACGAGCAAGAGCTCCGACGTCCACAGTGACTGGCTCGCCCAGGTCGACGTCGACGGGCCGTTCCTCGCGTACCCCGTGGTCAAGGACATGTGGCCGAGCGGGGTGGATCGCCTTGGCGACACCGACGACCGCCTGGTCATGTTCAAGCAGGCCTACGCCCAGTGGCAGCGGTCCTTCGACCGGTACGTCGAGCAACCCAAGACTCCGGAGTCGAAGAGCACCTATGACTCGGTACGCCGGGCCTGGATCGACGTGGTCCTCGACGACATCGCTGAGTGGGACGGGTTGCGCACCGACTCGGATGTGACCGTTCGATCGCCTGGCGAACAGATCACGGTGACAGCGACTGGCGCGCTCCAGGGCCAGGACGGTGACCCCGCGGCACTACTCCTGATCTGCGAGCCGACGTCCGGGCTGCGCGACGCCGGCCTCGACGGATGGGCGGCCAATGACATCGACCGACTCGCGATGTTGCTGCGAAAGGCAGAGGTCGAGGTCGGCATCGTCACCGATGGCCAGTGGTGGGCGTTGGTCTGGGCGAAGGAAGGCAAGCCGACCGGTTCGGGCATGGTGAACGCGTTGACGTGGGCCGAGGAGCCCCTGCTGCGCGACGCCTTCTTCACTTTGATCAACCAGCGGCGCTTCCGCGCCTCCGACGCCGAACAGCGTCTGACCCGACTGTTCGAGCGGAGCGAGCTCGAGGCGGAGGAGATCACCGAGGCTCTGGGAACCCAGGTCCGCCGCTCCGTAGAACTGCTGGTCCAGGCTTTCTCAGAGTCTCGGCTCGAGGCGGCCAAGGTCGGTGATCCTGATCCGCTCACCGAGAAGCCCGACGACATCTATCAAGCCGCCGTCACGGTGATGATGCGGATCGTGTTCCTGCTCTTCGCCGAGGAACGCGACATGCTTCCGACCGAGCAGCTCTATTGGGACTCGTACGCCATCAGAGACCTCCTCGACGACCTCCGCGCCCAGGCAGCGGGAGGAGAGGAGCACCTCGACGAGACTTATGACGCATGGCACAGGCTGCTCGCCGTCAGCCAGGCGCTCCACGGCGGAGTCAACTACGACGAGATGCGGATGCCTGCGTACGGCGGATCGTTGCTCGACCCGGAGCGCTTCCCGTGGCTCCACGCCACCGATAGTCGGGGCCTCCGCCTCAAGGTCTCCGACCGCGTCATGCTCCACGTGCTGGAGTCGGTGCAGACAGTGGTCGCCGAGGGCGAGCGGCGCCGGATCTCGTTCCGCGAGATCGACGTCGAGCAGATCGGCTATATCTACGAAGGACTCCTCGGCTACTCCTGCGCCGAGGTGACCGACGACATCGTCCTCGGCCTCGTCGGCAAGGACGGCTTAGAGCCCGAGGTACCCCTGGGGATCCTCGACGAGCTGTACGACGCATGCGGGGGTGATGCTCGACACTTCGGCGATCGCTTGAAGGCATGGATCGAGAGCAATCAGCCTTCTTTGAAGGGAAAGACGAAGTCTCCGCTGGCGTTTGCCAAGCTGGTGGACCAGGCTCCGACAGGTGAAGCGCGTGCGGAACTGGTGCGCCTGCTCGCCCCTGCGGCAGCCGGCAATTCAGATTTGTTGGCGGCGCTCCTCCGATGGGGGACGTTGATTCGACGCGACCTCAGAAACATTCCGCTGGTATTCCCCGTGGGTGGTCTCCTTGTGGTCGAGACACCCTCGCGGAAGAACGCTGGGGCCCATTACACGCCCCGCTCGCTCGCCGAGGACGTCGTCCGACACTCGCTCGAACCGCTCGTGTATGAGCCTGGCCCACTTCAGTCCAACAACGAGGACGAATGGCGTCTGAACTCTGCCGCCGCGATCCTCGACCTCAAGGTGGCTGACATCGCTGCCGGCTCCGGCGCGTTCCTCGTAGCCGCAGCCCGGTACCTGTCGGAACGTCTCGTCGAGGCGTGGATCGCCGAGGGCATGCTCGACCAAGGCTCGTCCGCTGGTGCCGAGGAGCTCCGCAACGATGCACTGCGGGAAGTGATCGCCCGTTGTCTCTACGGTGCCGACATCAACCCGATGGCAGTCGAGATGTGCAAGCTCTCGCTGTGGCTGGTTTCAATGGACAAGACCAAGCCGTTCTCGTTTGTGGACGACAAGGTCTTCTGCGGCAACGCTCTGCTCGGGCTCACACGCCTCGATCAACTTCGCTATCTGCACATGTACCCGAGCCCTGCAGATATGGACCGGCAGATCTTCGTGGATCTTGATGACAAGATCGCAACCGCCACCCGACTCCGTCGCGAGATAGCCAACCCAGTCGACGAACAAGATCCGATGCGGTCCACGCGAGGAAAGCTGCGTCTCCTGGCACAGGAAAGGACCGTGACGGACGACCTGCGCCTAGTCGCTGACGGTGTCATTGCTGCCGCAATGCCGCTTGGTGGCAAGCGAGGGCGCCCACTTGACGACGCCTACAAGACGCTCGCTTGGCAACTCCAGCGAGCCTTCCCGAAAGACGGGTCGGATGGCGACCTGACGGGGCTTCACGAGCGTCTCGAAGGCGGCCTCACGCCTAGCGTTGAGACCGACTTCGACCGCTGGCAGCCGTTGCACTGGGTCATCGAAGCGCCGGAGGTGATGATCGATCGCGGAGGGTTTGATGCCGTGATCGGAAATCCACCATTTCTCGCCCCGGGAAGAATCAGCGACGCGATGGGCGTCGAACTGCGAACATTCTTAGTCAACGACGTTGCGGACGGGCAGGCAGGTTCCGTCGACGTCTGTGTCTACTTTATGAGACGCGCAGCTGGTCTAGTTCGTCGAAGCGGCATGGTGTCACTCATCTTGACCAACTCGGTAGCGCAAGGCGACGCCCGCGAAGTCGGATTCGATGAGTTGCTCAAGCAAGGGTGGGATGTCTTTCGTGCGGTGCGCAGCATGCAGTGGCCGACCCGATCGGCTGATGTGTCCTGTGCGTTGGTCTGGTTGTCCGCGCAGGAGCCCAAACGTGATGTGCTTCGAGTTTCGGACGGGATTGCCGTCCGCAAGATCGGTTCCACGCTCGAGCCCGCGCTCCGGACGAACGGGAAGCCCTTGCGGCTTGCAGAAAACCGTGCGATCGCATTCAAGGGCCACAACGTTTATGGTCAAGGTTTCATCATTTCCGAGGATGAAGCCGACGCGTTGGTGGATGCGGACCAGAACTCCGTCGAGGTTATTTTTCCTTTTCCGGACGGAAGAAACGATCTCAATACATCGCCGACGCAGAGAGCTACTAAGCGCACCATCAATTTTCGCCGATGGTCTTTGGCGCAGGCGCAGCGATACCCGGGTCCCTACCGGTGGGTCGAGGAGCGAGTCAAGCCTGAACGCGCGTCAAATGCACGCGCGAGCAGACGTGAACGGTGGTGGCAATATGGCGATTATGCGGGCGGGCTTGAGGAAGCGATCGCGGATCTTGAGCGTGTCGCCGTCTATGTAGTAGTCAGCAAAGTTGTCATGGCGTCCTTCGTCGACGCGCGACAGGTCTTCAACCACAACTTGTGCGTCATCGCGTCAGATGACCGTGCGACTTGGGCAGTCTTGAGTTCTTCGGTTCATCAGAACTGGGCGATCGCCAACGGAGGCTCCGTCGAAGCGCGTGTGGCGTACAACCCAAGCGACGTGTTCGAGACCTTCCCGCGGCCCCAGCTAACTGATGAACTGAAGCTGATCGGGTTGACGCTGGACGAGGAGCGCCGCGAGCTCATGGTGCGACGGGAGCTTGGCCTAACGGCCGTGTACAACCTAATGAACGACGGCGGCATCCAAGGCGATAAGGACGTGGACCGCTTGCGGGAAATCCACGTCGAGATCGACAGGGCAACGATGATCGCGTATGGCTGGGACGATGTCGCACTCGATCATGGGTTTCACACCTACCGCGGGATGGAGCGGTGGACTGTGTCGCCGGCTGCCCGCGTGGAGATTCTCGATCGCCTCCTCGAACTGAACCACGAGCGCGCCAGAGCTGAGGGACAGAATGTCCCGAACTCGGGCTCAGCTGGACAGGACACACTCTTCACATGACTGTCAGCGCATCCACCACCGTTCGCGTCGACCTGGTGGCGTTGATCGAGCAGGAGTTGTTTGGTCCGCGTAGCGGGCCCGAAGAGGAGATCAAGGGGACGCCGCGCGCGGCGTACATGGTGGGCGCCCTGGCGCCGGTCACAGTCGACCCCGCGCTCGAGGTCACGGTCGCTGACGAGGACGGCGGCGACCCGGCAGAGACCGGGCTGGCTGTTGCAGATCTTGATCCGATCACCAACGGGCAGTCGGGCGTCCCGGTTCCCACGGATGAGGACCCCGCCGAAGAGGACGAGGAGCGGGATGATGGAGCGAAGGGCGCGCTGACGCATCCGTCCTCCATGGGGCTGCGATTCCAGGTTCCACGCGACTGCGGCGTCCTCGGGGTCACCGCTTCGTGGGGACGATACGAGTCCTTTCGTCAGGAGAACGAGGACGGTCGCAAGGTCCAGCTCTGCCGTCGCATCCCGTTTGAGCGCACGGCCGAGATTGACGTCCGGGACCGCACGGAGCACGTTGTTCTTCCGCCCATCACGCTGGACGCGGACGTGACCCTTCGGGTCGAGCTCTACCCGCGCGACGACCGCACGATCGTCGAGCTGGCGCTCTCGAACGACCGTACGACAGCCATGGATGCTCCACCGGGTGATTGGCTCTTCCAGACGAAGCTGAAGGCCGAGGCGAACAGCGGCGAAGCGGTGTTCCTGCCAACCCGGGACGTGCTCGCGGATGGCTATGACGAACTCGACCCGGAGCGTCAACGGCTGGATCTGCAATACCGGCATCGGCTCGAGTTCGCGATCGGGCGTACGGCGTCGGTGACGTGGGCCGAAGGCTTCGACGCCGAGGGCGACTCGCTGCGGCGTGCTACCTCGGTCGAGACGACCTGGCTCCCGACGGCTGACGTTGCTCAGACTGTCGCCGGCAGTGCGGGTGAGGCCGAGACAGCGATGCGAGTGCTCATGGACCTCGAGCCGAACGGTGTCGACGACGCCTTCATGCCGCTCGTCGACGGCTACCGCGAGTGGCTCGACCAGCAGGTCGAGCTGGCCGCTCGCCTGCCGAGCCATCTGCAGGAGACCGCGGACGAGGCGATCGCGGAGGCGGGACTCGTGGTGTCTCGTCTCGAAGCCGGGCTCGACCTCCTCAAGGCGAATCCGCAGGCGTTCCATGCGTTCAAGTTCATGAACCGGACGATGCGCGACCAGCGGATGCGTTCCCAGGTCGCCGCCAAGCGCTCGGAGCGAGCGACCTTGTCGATCGAGGACGCTGTCGCCGAGGTGGAGAAGGTCGGCGACGCCGCCGCGTCGTGGCGTCCGTTCCAGCTGGCCTTCATCCTGTTGCAGTTGCCGGCGCTCACCGATCCGGGCGACGGCTTCCGCAGCGGTCCGGCAGCGAACGTCGAGTTGCTGTTCTTCCCCACCGGTGGTGGCAAGACCGAGGCATACCTTGGACTCGCGGCCTTCACCTTCGCGATCCGCCGCCTCCAAGGTGTCGTCGAGACCGACGACGGACCACTGGACGGTGGGGACGGCGTCGCGGTCCTCATGCGGTACACGCTGCGGCTGCTCACCTCCCAGCAGTTCCAGCGTGCCTCTGCGCTCGTCTGCGCAGCGGAGCTGATGCGTCAGGCCGATCCGACGACCTGGGGGGAGCGCCCGTTCAGCATCGGCCTGTGGGTCGGCTCAGCGGTCAGCCCTAAGCGCTATACCGACGCGAAGCAACAGGTCGAGACCGCTCGGCAGGACACCGGCAAGACGCACGGGCTGACGGTGCTCCAACTTCAGCGTTGCCCGTGGTGCGGATCCAAGATCGACCCGAAGCGCGACCTGCACACCGTCGGAGCCACCGAGCGGATCGAGGTTCGTTGTGGGGACCGCAAGGGTCATTGCCCGTTCTCGCTCGACGGTGACGCCGGGCCTCTGCCGATCACGACAGTCGACGACGAGCTCTACCGAAACCCGCCCACATTCCTCCTCGCAACCGTGGACAAGTTCGCTCGACTCGCCCGTGAGGGTGAAGCAGCCAGCCTCTTCGGCTACGTCTCTGAACGCTGCCCCCGCCACGGGTACCGGCACCCGGACTCGCGCGGAGGCTGCACGGGCAAGTCCCACAACCAGAAGAGCGAGGGTGGCAGGACGTACCCACCTGTCCAGGTCGCGAAGGTCGGCCGCCTGCGGCCGCCGGACCTGATCATCCAGGACGAGTTGCACCTGATCACGGGTGCGCTCGGCACGGCCGTCGGCGTCTTCGAGAACGCCGTCGACGTGCTCTCCTCCTACGAGCGCAACGGTACGACTGTCCGTCCCCTCGTGGTTGCGTCCACCGCGACAGTGCGGAACGCCCTCAACCAGGTCACCGCGCTCTACGGACGGGGAGTCGCGGTCTTCCCACCCCAGGTGCTCGACGTGCGCGACACCTTCTTCTCCAAGGAGAAGAAGGTGTCGGAGGAGGATCCGGGGCGCAAGTATCTCGGTGTCTGCGCCCACGGCATCCGGCTGACGCTGGCCGAGATCCGTATGTCCGAGGTGCTTCTCCTTGCTGGCCAGAAGCTTCTCGATGAACACGGCGACGCGGCGGACCCGTACATGACGACGGTCGGCTACTTCTCCGCGACCCGCGAACTAGCAGGTATGCGGCGCTACCTCGACGACGACGTCACCACCCGCGTCGCCGGCAACACCGAGCCGTTCCCCCGCCGTACAACAGACTGGACCCGGCTGTCGATCGGTGAGCTCACCGCCCGGATCTCGGCAGAGGAGATCGCCAAGACGCTCGACCACCTCGCGGTGCCCTTCGGTGACCGCTGGTCCACTCGTGGCAAGGCGGCCTACGGCAAGGCATACCAAGCGGCGATCGAGGCCAAGCAGACACCACCGAAGTCTCCGCCGCGCCCCTACGACGTCGTACTTGCGACATCGATGCTGCAAGTCGGAGTCGACGTTCCACGGCTTGGCCTGATGCTGGTCGTGGGCCAACCGAAGAACACCGCCGAATACATCCAGGCGTCCTCTCGCGTCGGCCGCGACACCCGCAAACCTGGCCTCGTGGTGTCCTTGGCGAACTGGTCGCGCCCTCGCGACATGTCCCACTTCGAGTCGTTCCGGCACTACCACGAGACGTTCTACGCCCAGGTCGAAGCTCTGAGCGTCACGCCGTTCTCGGACACCGCCATGGAGCGGGGATTGATGGGCATGCTGGTCAGCGCGATACGGGTTGTGGACGAAGGCCAGCCTGCGTCGCTGTCGCCGGCGGATGGTGCCGGTGAGGTCCTCAGCAAGCTTCCTGCAGCCCAGAAGCTCATCGAGAGGTTGATCGCACGCGCAGCGCCCGCGGCACCTGATTCCCAGACGCTCGATCGGATGCGCCAGAAGCTGCTCCAACGCGTTGACCGGTGGTACGACAAGGCCAAGGAGTACGGCGGCGCGCTCGTCTACGAGCGTCCACGGAAGGGCCATGTCGAGTGGCCGCTGCTGATCAGCCCAGAGACGACCGTGCCGACACCGGCCGATCGGGTGTTCGTCGTCGCCAACTCCATGCGGGAGGTGCAGCCGGAGTTCAACCTCTTGGTCAGCCCGGCCCCAGCCAATCTCGCGTTCAAAGAGCCGGCCACAGCTCCAGAATGGGACTTCCCGAAGGGAGATGACGCATGAGCGAGACATCTCTTGACGCCGGCGCCGCCGATCAGGGTCTCGCGCCCGTGACGATCGGTCTCGCCGAACTTGATCCCATCGCCGACGTCGAGGCCAAGGTCACCAAGAACCGAAGCAAGGTCGGTTCAGTCCGGCCATCGGCCCTGCTCTACACCTCGGGTGTCGGAGCCACTGTCGATCTGCCCCACCTGTCCGTGATGCCACATGGCCTGGACGCCTGGCAGCGCTATTACGATCGCCGAGCCGGCGGCGCGGACGTCATCGTCGAGCCTCGCCTCCTCGATCTGGTCCAGGCATACCTCGGCGACCAGGTCACCCAGCTGCGCAAGGCACCCTGGGCGCCCGAAGCGCCGGGCGGGTTCGGTGACGAGGCGATCGACCTCGGGATCCCGGCGCGCATCTTCCCGCAATGGCTTCGCTGCACCGGGTGCAACCTGCTCGCGCCGGTGAGCTACCCGATCTTCGAGTTCAAGAATGTTCTCAAGTACCGACCCGACCAGGCGACGTTCGTCCACAAGGACTGCAAGGGCTGGAGCCCCGGTACAGGCAAAGCGAAGACAAGGAAGGGGCGTGAGCAGGGCGCAGTGCCCGCGCGCTACCTGATCGCTTGCATCAACGGGCACCTCGACGAGTTCCCGTACGCCGCCTGGGTCCACCGTGGTGGCTCCTGCCCGAACGCCAAGGTCCCGCAACTCCGGATGCGCGAGTGGAAGAGCAACCTCGGCCCGGATGTTCAGATCATCTGTCTGTCTTGCGATGCTCGGCGCGGGATGCTGGAGGCCACCGGACCGAAGGCAGCCGACAAGTTGCCTCAGTGTCGCGGCCGGCATCCACATCTCGACGCGTTCTACCAGTGCGACCAGCCGGGCAAGCTGATGATGCTGGGTGCGGCCAACCAGTGGTTCGCGTCCACGGTCGGTCTTCTCGCGCTTCCGCGCGAGGAGGTGGCGACCGTGGCCGATCTGCTCCCAGTTCTCCAATCGCTTTCACCCGAGGTCCTCGCCGCGGCAACCGCGAAGGACGCGCTCGCTGGATTCCGCGGATGGGCTGGCAGCCTCACGCAGAGCGACCTGTTCGGGAACGCCACCGACGACGTCCTGTGGGAAGCGATTCAGGCTCTCAAGGGCGCTGGTGCCCCGCCTCCAACGGCCGCCGTGAGCACTGACCCGACCGACATCTTGATTCCCGAGTGGTTGGTACTCACCGATGAGGAGAAGTACACGAAGCACTCGGGTGCAGCGGACTTCCGGGCAGTCCGCAGGAATGCCCCTACGACCCTGAAGCCGATCGTCCGGGAGGTCGTTGCGGTCGAGAAGCTGAAGAAGGTCAATGCGTTCCTCGGCTTCACTCGCATCGATGCCCTCGACCGCATCGACGACAGCAAGAGCCGCGTCGCGCCCCTGAGCCGCGACGGCCGACCGACATGGGTCCCAGCCACCGAGGACCGTGGCGAGGGGTTCTTCCTGCAGTTCGACGAGGAGGCAGTCGCCGCCTGGGAGGCGAGGATCCTCGAGCTCGACGTCTGGGAGACCTACCGGCGTGCCCACGAGCTCAACTTCAAGCGACGGACCAGCAAGACGGCAGACAGCATCGATCCCGACAGCCGATTCCCCGCGCCACGGTACTGGGCCCTCCACACTCTGTCCCACCTGCTCATCCGCGAGGCGGCTATGTCGAGTGGCTACGGCTCGGCCAGTCTCACCGAGCGCATCTATGCATGGCGCGAGGACGGCGACCGGCCACCTGCGGCGGGACTGCTCATCACCACAACCGCGTCCGACAGTGAAGGAACCCTGGGCGGACTGGTCGATTTGTCGAGGCCCGAGCGGCTTGGCCCCCTCGTTCAGGATGCCGTCCGGCGGGGAGCGCGGTGCTCCAGTGACCCGGTCTGCTCCCACCGTCGCCCCCGAGGCAAGGAGGATTTCCTCCACGGCGCGGCATGCCACTTCTGTCTGTTCGTCAGTGAGACCAGCTGCGAGCGGACCAACCGCTTCCTCGACCGGCGCATGCTCCTCGACCTCCTGGTCGATCCAGACATCGCGACACCCGCGCTGCTGCGGCCGAGCATCGGAGCCTGAGCCATGTCGCCCGTCGCCCGGCTGGGCGAGTTGCTGGCGCCCGCCGAGGCGGGAGCCATCGCAGCCGCCCTCCGCCAACAAGGCCTCCCGCACCTCGCGGCTCAACGTGCCTTCGCGGTCAACCGAGGCGAGGTCAAGTCGCTGCTCGTGGCACTGGTTAAGGAAGCCGGGGCTGCCGAAATAGCAGCCGCTGTCCTCGACGGGATCGCCGCGGTTCCCCGGAGACCAGGTCCTGAGCCTGTGTGGACCGTCCCGACTGTGCCGGGACTGGGTGGTCGAACGACGCTCGCCGTCGCGGACCTGATCAACAGGGCGACAGCGACCGTGTACGCGGCGACTTATTCAGCCGGTGCCGGATCGGACTATGTCCAGGCATTGGCGCACGCCATCGATCGCGGGGTCGCCGTCACCGTCATCGTCGACCGCGGTATGCAGGAGAAGAATGGCGGAGTGGTTCCCAAGGCGCTTGCCGGCGCGAGGGTATGGGCGTACACGCCCGAGTCGGCGGGGGAGTACGTACCTCTTCAGCATGCGAAGCTCGTCGTGGTGGACCGAACCGCCGCGCTCGTCACCAGCGCCAACTTCTCCAATGCGGCAGCCAAACTCAACCTCGAGTGCGGACTGCTCAGCCACGACGTGGACGTCGCTGAGAACCTCGTGCAACAGCTGGAGACGCTGTATGACCACGGTGCGCTCGTTGACTACTGACGACCCGCCTGTCGACGGGTTTGACCCATGCTCGAGGATGTAGGCGTGCGTTCAGTGGGCCTCTTCGCCGGCATCGGCGGCTTCGAGCTCGGCCTGCAGCGTGCTGGCATCGATACCGAGATGCTCTGCGAGTACTGGGAACCCGCATCGGCTGTCCTGAAAAAGCGATTCGACACTGAGGTCGTAGGCGACATCTGCGAGCTCCGATCGATTCCGAAGGTCGACGTCGTGACAGCCGGCTTTCCCTGCACTGACCTGAGCCAGGTGGGCCGAACAGCAGGGATCGACGGATCGGAGTCCGGACTCGTGCGAGAGGCATTCCGGCTCATCGAGGGTGCTCCGCCGACCTGGGTGGTGCTCGAGAACGTCCCGAACATGTTGAACCTGTGGGGCGGGACGGCGATGACATTCATCGCCGACTGGTTCGAGGAGCGGGGCTGGAACTGGGCGTACCGAACAGTCGACTCGCAGCACTTCGGCCTCCGGCAGCGACGGCGACGAGTCTTCCTCGTCGCGTCGAAGTCTGAAGACCCCAGAGGTGTGCTGTTCGCCGACGAGGCCGGATCGCCACTCCAACGTGCCGGCCACTCGGCCTATGGCTTCTACTGGACCGAGGGCAATCGAGGGCTCGGCTGGGGTGACGGCGTCACGCCGACCCTGAAGGGGGGATCAAAGCTCGGGATCGCCTCACCCCCCGCTGTGTGGCGGGTCGGGGGGGAGGTCGGACAAGCCATTGCACGTCCGAGCATTCGCTCAGGTGAACGCCTTCAGGGCTTCCGCGCCGGCTGGACCGATCTCGGCGCCAGGGACGGCGTTCGATGGAAGATGGTGGGCAACGCTGTCTCAGTGCCGGTTGCGGCCTGGATCGGGCGAGGGATCGTCGACCCTCGACCGCTCGTCGACCTGCCTCGGCGTCAGTTGGACGTCGGGCGACGCTGGCCAAGCGCCGCGAGTTCAGCCGGCGGAGTCCGGGAGGAGTGGGCACTCTCCGAACGCCCGTTTGCCGCCCGGCCCCGGCAGACGCTCGGGGCCGTCCTCGACGAGTACGGGGCGGAACCTCTCAGCCTCAACGCGACCCGGGGCTTCACGAGCCGGTTGGTGGCGAGCAACCTGCGCCGGCGCCCGGACTTCGTCGAGGAGCTCCGCGCACACATCGAGCACATGTCGACGGCCTGATGCCCGAACCGCTCGACGATGTCGTACGCCGCCGGATGGAAAGTCAGGCGAGGCGCGACACCTCGGTTGAGCTCGAGATCAGGCGACGGCTTCACGCGTTCGGATACCGCTATCGGGTCGACTTCCGACTCGAGCCGTCGCTGCGTTGCCGCGGTGACATCGTCTTCACGCGGCGGAAGGTCGTCGTGTTCGTCGACGGGTGCTTCTGGCACGGCTGTCCGGATCACGCAACAGCGCCGAGGAACAACGCAGAGTGGTGGCGTGAGAAGCTCGCGGCCAATGTCGCACGGGACGAGCGGAACCGTCGGGCATTGGAAGCACTTGGTTGGGCGGTCATCCGCGTCTGGGAACACGAGGATCCCGACTCAGCCATCTCGCGGATCATCGATGTCCTCGGAGCTGCTCCGACAGGCGGCTGATGGCTCGCGGCAGTGCCGTCACGCCGTTGCCAGGAACGATGCGTAGCGCTCTTCGAGCCGGTCCTTGCTGGGACGGGCGGCTCGGGTGCGAGGCACGACTGCGAGGGAAGTGTCGTGTACCCCTTGGATGCCGCCCTTCAGCATCCAGCCGTCGACCTCCTCCAAGATGTCCTGACGAACGTGGAGGGTGAGATCCGGACGAATGCCGAGAATGGAGCTGTCGAATGCTGCGTGGTGGATCTTGCAGAGGCTGAGTCCGTTGGGGACAACCGGCTCACCGTGAGGTTGACCATCCGCGATGATGTGGGCGGCGTCGAGAAGTTCCGCGTGGCGGATTTTGCAAATCGCGCAGCGACCCTCGTAGGCCAGGAGAACCTGGCTGCGGAAGACACGCTGATGGAGCCGGCTCTTCGTGAGTCGCTCGACGTATCGGCGAGAGCCCTCGTCGACGACTCGCCCCGGAGTGACGAACCGCTGCCCCTCGTCGAGAGCAAGGGCGAACTCGAGATTGGTCGGGTCGTCGCCGACTACCCAGACCGGATAGATCGGCTCATACAGGCCAGGTGCAACTCCGACGAACCAGATCAAAGGAAGATTTTGATCGCGGGCGCGGCGCAGGGCGACGTTCTCGGGGTGTTGGGGATCGCTCCCGCGGTACTTGTAACGCTGTAGACCGTCTGCTCCGATCGCGTCGTTGTAGGGCGGGACTTGGTTTGGTGCGGTGAACGTTGTCCTGATCGCCAGAGCTGCGTTCATGCCAGCTGGCTTGCGGATGCCTCGCTGGCGATCCATCAAGGGGATCCGGGTGCCGTCAAACTCGAAGCCAGACAGCCAGGCGAAGTCGACTCTCGGCGTCGGCCGGTTGTCGAGCCAATCCATGGCAGCGAGTCGGATGGCTGCCTCCTCGCCGTAGGAACCACTCACAGTGGGTTTCTAGCACGGCTGAAGGACTCGGCTCTGAGGTACGAGCGCATTGCCCTTGCCGGACCAGGAGACCGGCGAGGGAAGGACGCGCCACCGTCATGTCGCCAGGTTCCAATCGACGGGCTGTTCTCCGTTAGCAGACAACCAGGCGTTGACCCTGCTGAACGGCCGTGATCCCTCGAATGGCGGATAACCGCCCGCTGGCCGAGAGACCGATTGCATTGACGGATGGCTTGACGAGAGGATCTTCACGTTCGGTCCGAGATGCTTGCCCAGGCGCTGAGCTGGGACACCCCAGAGGATGCTCGCGATGGGTCGGCTCGCTGCGTCGGCGGCGATCGCACGTGCCGTCGCGACGATCAGGGGCCGCCACCATCCGAGGTGGGTTCGCGGCCGGGCTTCCGTGCCCCCGGGCAAGGTCAACGCACGATTCAGCAGCATCACGCCTGCGTCCGTCCACGGCGTGAGGTCACCGTCATCGCCGACCGTGAACCCGTCTGCTGCGAGCTCTGCGTAGATGTTGATGAGTGAGCCGGGGATCGGTCCACCCGGTCCCGTGGAGAAGGAGAGTCCGACTGCGTGCTGGGTATTGGGGTAAGGGTCCTTGCCGACGAGAAGTACACGAACGTCGGCCAGTGGTATCTCGAACGCCCGCCAGATTCGGTCGGGGGCCGGCAGGGTCGGACTTGCATTCGCTACCTTCGTCAGGCAGGCGTCGACCTTGTCGTCGATCTTGGAATCGGCCGCGCGCAGCGCATCTATCCAGTCGTCGGCGATCCGATAGTCCTGGGCGAGCTGGTCCAGCTGCTTCACCGGATCAGGCTATGGCAGCTCCGGAATCGGAGCCGAACGACGGCGTGAAATGGTTCCACGTGGCAACCTCGTCAGGTTCAACCGCGGGAGTATCAGCCGGGTCATCCACTCCTTTCGACAGCATCCAACGATCTTGCGCCACCTTTGCTGTGACGACCGTTGACGAGCCTGAAAATCCGTACCCCATCAGGCGATCGAAGTCTCCCAACCCGGCGGCACGCATGCTACGAAGGTCCGTAGAAGGTCCGTCCCCCGGGGACGGACCAGCGTCATTTCAGGGGTCTTTGACGAGACGTGACGGGCGGTGACGGCCACAGCATGCACGGTGGAGTGAAGTTCTACCGCGGGTCCGCAGCCGCCGCGCGCTCCTACGTCGAGGCCGACCACTCGCGCGCCGACGACTACTACCTCGCCGAAGGCAGCGGCGTCGCCGAGCACTACGCCGTCACCGTCGGCGCCGATGGCGTGCACAGCGAACGACGTCCCGACCTCGACGGTGCGAGCTACGAACGCTGGGTCGCCGGGTACGACGTCGCCACCGGCCACGCGAAGGGTCGACTGCGCAACGACGACCACGCCCTCCGCTTCGTCGAGGTCGTCGTCAACGGACCCAAGACCTGGTCGCTCGCCGCCGCGCTCCACCCCGACATCGCCGACGCCTACGAGGACGCGCAGACGCGCGCGGCCGGCGAGGTCATCAGCTGGGTCGCGCAGCACGCGACGACGCGTGTCGGACCACGCGGCCGACAGGTCCAGGTGCCGGTCAAAAAGATCGAGGCCGCGCTCGTCCGGCACTACACCTCCCGCGCCGGCGACCCGCACCGACACCTCCACCTCCAGATCAACGCCCGCGTCTTCGCGCGTGGCGCGTGGCGGGGCCTCCACTCCGTCGGCGTCGTCGACTCCATCGAGGCCCTCAACGGCATCGGCCACGCCGCTGTCATGTGCGACCCGCAGTTCCGCGCGGCACTCGCCGCCCGCGGTTACACGCTGGGCGACGACGGAGAGATCAACGAGCTCGCGCCGTACGTCGGTCGCTTCAGCCACCGCGCGTCGCAGATCGCGCGCAACGTCGACCGCTACGAGGCCGAGTGGCGAGCCGAACGTCGCGGTGAGGAACCGGGTCCGAAGCTGCGACGGTCCTGGGATCGGCGTGCGTGGGCCGACGCCCGGCCGGACAAGGTCGTCCCGGCGAGTGGCGCCGATCTGGTCAACCGATGGAACGAGGAGCTGCACGACCTCGGTTTCCGGCCCCCGGTCGAACCGGCCCAGATGAGTGCGACCGCCATCGGCCGGCTGCGACGCGACGCCGCCGTCGACCTCGTCGTCACCAGACTCGGAGCGCGGCGGTCCTCATGGAATGCAGCTGACATCCGGGGCGAGGTCGAGAAGCTCATCGCCGCGGTCGGCATCGTTGCCGACCGCGGTGCGCGCACGGAGCTTGCCGAGGGCCTCACTGTGCGAGCGGTCGCTGCGTGCCGACCGCTACGTGAACGCGCCGACGTCCCCGGGCACATCCGGAATCTCACTTCCGGTCGTGTGCTCGACGTCGAGGCCAAGCTGATCGACGTCATGGCAGCGCGCGCAGCAGCCGGTCCGACGAGAAGCCCGCGTCGGAGGAACCGACCATCTCGGCGCCGCGCAGCGGGACGTCGTGGCTGCTCTGGCCGGCGACGCAGGCGTACTCGTTATCGAAGGCCCGGCCGGCACCGGCAAGACCACCACCCTCGCCGCCGCACGCCGTGCCCTC
Source organism: Nocardioides humi (assembly GCF_006494775.1). Taxonomy (NCBI): domain Bacteria; kingdom Bacillati; phylum Actinomycetota; class Actinomycetes; order Propionibacteriales; family Nocardioidaceae; genus Nocardioides; species Nocardioides humi. Next base: position 3,094,601 of record NZ_CP041146.1, read on the forward strand.
GACGGGCAGGACCGACGACTCGTCGTTGTCACGCCGACCCTGAAGGCCGCGCAGGCCGCGCAGCAGCAGGTCGGCGCCGATGCGTTCTCCGCCGCCTGGCTCATCCACCAACATGGCTTTCGATGGGACGAGGACGGTCATTGGTCACGTGTCGACGCCGACCCCGATCGCCGCGCGCGACTGCTGCCCGGCGACGTACTGCTCGTCGACGAAGCCGGGATGCTCGACCAGGACACCGCCCGCGCCCTGTTCGCGATCGCGGACCGAGCGCACGCGACCGTCGCGCTCCTCGGCGACCGCCACCAACTGCCCGCCGTCGGCCGCGGCGGCGTGCTCGACCTCGCCGCACGGTGGGCACCACCCGAAGCTCACCTTGAACTCGAGTCGGTGCATCGCTTCGCCGACGAGAGGTACGCCGATCTCAGCCTCCTCATGCGCACAGGGGAACGGTCCGGTGAGGTCTTCGACGCCCTCCTCGCCCGCGGCGAAGTCGTCGTCCACTCCACCGAGCTCGAACGCACAGCCGAAGTTGCAGCACTCGGCGACGACCTCATCATCGCGGACACCCGCGAACAGGTCGCAGCCATCAACGCCATGATCAGGGACCGCCGCCAGGTCGCTGGTGAGCGGACTGGTGAGCACAGCGGTGAGCCGATCACTCGCCGTGGTGAGCGGATCGGCCTCGGCGACCGCGTAGCCACCCGCCGCAACGATCGCGACCTCGGCGTCGCCAATCGCGACGTCTGGACCGTCGTCGGTACCGGTGACGACGGCAGCCTGGTCGTCGCCGGCCGCGCCGGCCAACGGGTGCTGCCCAGGGACTACGTCAGCGACCACATCGAGCTGGCCTTCGCATCCACTGCATACGGCGCCCAGGGCGAGACCGTCAACTCCGCACACCTGATCGTCGGCGAGAGCACCGGCGCGGCATCGGCGTACGTCGGCATGACCCGAGGCCGCCACCACAACGTCGCGCACCTGGTCGCCGACTCCGTCGAGGACGCGCGCCGGCAATGGATCGACGTCTTCAACCGCGACCGCGCCGACCTCGGACCCGGCCACGCCGCGACCCGCGTCGACGAGGCCATCGACCGCTACGGCTCCCAGGCAGCGCCGAGCAGCGCGGCTCACCAAGCCGCGGCCCTGGCCGCGAGTCAGCGCCGCACGGAGCACCAGCCGCCGTACACGAGCCGCCCGCCCGGACCCGGCGTCCGCCGCTGACCAATTCGTCCGCCAGTGATCGCTGCGGACCTCGTCCAGCACATAGGTGACTGGAAGAGACCGCAGATGTCCGATCCAAGGCGGTCGCGGTTGCTTCTCCCGACGTGAGCGCCAACCGGGTGCTCACGACACCAAGGAGATCGAGATGACGATCAAACCGCTGGGCGTCCCCGACGAATGGGACGACAACCACATCCTCATGTTCGAGGAGTTCTGCGCGTTCATCCGTACGCCGCAACGCACCGTCCGCGAGTGGCGCCGCCTCAAGCGCGGCCCGCGCTGGTGGCGCTTCAACGGCAACGGCCGCCTCTACACGACCGTCGCCGAGCTGCGCCGCTTCCTCAAGGCCGGTGAGTGAGATGGCCGCGACCGTCGGACCCACCGACGAGCGACCCCGGTGGCTGAGCATCACCGGCGCCGCTCTCTGGGTGAGCCTCTCGGCCAAGACCATTCGCCGCAAGATCGCCGCCGGCGAGCTGCGCGCCTACCGCTGCGGCAAGACCATCCGAATCAAGACCGACGACCTGGAGGCGATGATGCGGCCGGTGCCATCGGCGAAGGACTGGTGAGCGTCGGCGGAAACCGGTCGCCCGCGCGCCGAGGGTTTGTGATCCTGATTCCTCCACGCGACCTGGTTGGAGGAAGGACATGAGCACCGTCGCGCTCGCGGGCGACTGGCACGGCAACACCCGCTGGGCACTCGCGCGCATCGCCGACGTCGCCGAGCGCGGTGTCGCGCTGATCCTTCACCTGGGCGACTTCGGCATCTGGCCAGGCACCTCGGGGCGGACGTACCTCGACCGGCTGGAAGACGCCTGCACCGAGCACGGCGTCGGCATCTGGGTGACGCCCGGAAACCACGAGGACTGGGGACGTCTCACTCGCCTGTGGGCCGACTCCGCTCACGCCGGCCAGCCGCTCCACCTCACCAAGCACATCGCCGTGCTTCCGCGCGGCTACCGCTTCGAGCTGGAGGGCCGCACCTTCGTCTCCCTCGGCGGTGCGCCCTCGGTCGACCTGGCCAAACCGGAGCCGCGGCGTCGACTGGTGGCCCGAGGAGATGATCACGCCGGAGGACGTCAAGGCTGTCGTCGCCGGCGGGTACGCCGACGTCATGCTCGCCCACGACGCCCCGCTCGCGCCCTACGAGGTCGACCGCGTTGCCTACATCCGCACTAACAACGAATGGGGCTGGCCCGATCGCGCACTGGCCTACGCGCGCGTCGGAGCCGAGCGGATGCACGACGCCTTCCTCGGCGTCGCGCCCCGACTCTTCGCGCACGGCCATTACCACGTCTCCGGCGAGACGACGGTCGAGCTGCCTGGGCGCGACTACGACACTCGGATTTGGTCGCTCAACTGCGACGGGGTCGGCGGCAACGTCCGATTCCTCGACCTCACCACGCTCAGCGAGTCAGGGTAGTCGTCACGTGGACGTCCCCGATCCGACCCAGTCAGGTCTGCCAGGTCGTCGATCGCCGGGCGATGTCGTAGACAGCATCGACCTCGCGCGGCGACAAACGATGCGGCTGGGACAACAGATGGTGGCTGATCCGACGGCGGGTCACGACGACGACAGCGCCGTCCTCGGGTTAAGCGCGGATCTTGAAGCCCTTCCGGGCTCCCATCACCGCGATCACACCGGCTGCGGTCACCGGGAAGCCGGCATGTTCGGTAAGGAGTCGCGCGGCCCGTCGCGCCTCGTGCCGGCTGTTGCGGATGTACGGCACTCGCTGCCCGTTGACCATGAACGTGTCACCACCCACCCAGATCGATGCGTTCGGATGGTGCTTCGCGTTGACGGTGAAGACGCCGGGCGGGCCGACCACGACATGGTCGATGTCAGAGCCGCGCTCGCCCACGCGTACGGCGTGCAGGACCCGCCACGCCGGTCCGAGGGCCAGGAGCTGGGCGGCGACGGCTTCCTCGCCGTCGGCACCGATCCGCCACGCGCGTTCCTCGGTGCGGGCGCCGACGAGCCGTGAGAGCACATGCTTGAACGTGCCTTGTGCCTCGCGCTCCGCCATCGCGCGCTCCCGTGCAGCGGCTCCTGCACGGTTCGCACTGAGGTCGTGCCATGCGGGCGGCGAAGGGGCAGCGGGCATCGTTGGGGCTGGGTGTGGAGGGTTCGGCGGCGTGGTGGGTGGCTCGGATGGCGCCGGTTCCGGGGGCGCAGTCGGTGCTCGCGACGCCTGGTGTTCAGTGATTGCCTGCTGCGGTAGTGGCAGGTTCGACGGATCATCGGAGTGGTAGCGACACGTCTTCACGTCGTAGTACCCAAGTGCCGTCCCGCCCGGCGTCACGGCGTACAGCCGCTCGTGGCCGTATCTGGCCCACCGTCGCACGATCCAGTCGGTCACCAGTGCCTCCCTGCTCATGACGGAGAGTGCTACCAAGAGCGCGAGAGCGGAGCGGAATCGCCGACACCGACGTTGCTCGAGCACCTACTCCGTCACTTGCAGGTTCCGGGAAACCTAGTTCTCCCACTAGGATTACTGCAATCCCTTGCTAACAACTAGGAATAACGCAATGGCTCGCATCAGCGTCCCCGAAGCTGCAGCACGACTCGGCGTGGTTGCGCAGCGCGTACGCCAGCGGATCCAGGACGGCTCGTTGCCTGCCGAGCGCGTGGGCGGGCGATGGATCATCGATGAGAAGGACTTGGCTCGGGTCTCCGACTACAACGCCCCCGGCCGCCCCCTGTCCGAGCGCTCCGCATGGGCGCTGGTCGCCGCGGCAGAGGACAACGCCGTCCTCTTGCACTCGCTCTCGGCCCCCGACCGATCCCGGGCACGCGCCCGCCTCCGCAAACTGGCCGCCGCGCACGACGACTCCCACGAAAGCCTCCGCCTGCTGTCGGTGTTCATGCGCAACCGGGCGGCGCGACGCTGCTATCTGGTCGCCCAGCGCGACCTCAAGGACCTGCGCAACGACCCACGCATCCAACTCTCCGGGCTGTCGCACCCCGAGTCCGGCCTCGCGTCTGGTGACGTCGGCGAGGGCTACCTGTCTGTTGATGACCTCGACGACGTTATGCAGGACTACCTGCTGCGCGACGTGGACCGCGACCGTGCCAACATCTTCCTCCATGTCGTCTCGCCCGACATCGAGGAGAGCCTGCCGCTCCTCGGCCACGCCTGGAACAACCTGCTGATGGCAGCCGACCTCTCCGAGCACGACGGACCACGCGAACGTCACCGAGCCATGGAGCTGCTCGACGACCTGGCGCAACAGGCTCAGGCAATGCAGGCGCGTCAGGCCCGAAGCGAAGGGCGGAACAAGTGAGCGGCCCGGTCGTGCTACCTGCCATGACTGAGGCGCACGCTGCCTCCTGGCACGCGATGATGGATCTGTACACGAAGGTCCCGAGCACTGGACGCTCGTTGGTGGACAACTCGTGCACCTGCACTGCGCTGAACTCGGCTCCTACACCGCCCGCCCCACCACCGATGCTGACGCTGTGGTGAACATCCGCGCCGACCAACGGATGCTCACCCGCTTCACTGCGGCCCTCGCCGAACTCGGCTTCACCCCCGAAACGAGCGGCGATGGCCACCAGCATCGGTGGCTCAACGGTCTCGCCCAGGTGGACGTCCTCCTCCCCGAAGGTATCGGTGCGCGCGCCGCGAAGCTGCATGGCGTCGGAGGAGCACCAACGGTCTCATCCCCGGCACGACCCAGGCCCTCACGCGCACGGAAACGATCGAGGTCATCGTCGAAGGCCGCGCCGGCACCATCCTCCGGCCCAACCTCGTCGGCGCCCTCGTCGGCAAGGCCGCCGCCCGCGTCGAGCTCGGCGGTGGCAGGGCGGCGTCTCGTCACTGTGTCGACTTCGTCGTCTTGGCCTCGCTGCTCACCGCCCGTGATCTGCGCGAGTCGCCGCTCGACAGGAAGGACCGCCAGCGCCTGAGCAGGATGATCCCGCTATGCCGCAAGGACGGGCCCGCCATGCTCGTCGAGGACGCAGACGAACACCTCGGCCGCCTCCAGCGCGCGATCGACCGGTGACCGCGCGGGGCTCGAAATCATCGCGGCATTGTGAAACTCGGCGACTCGGCCGACGACCCGCCGACGGGATAGGCCACGAGTGCTTGACTGTCCGCCGTGGCTGAACAGACCGACGTCCAGCACTTGGTGAAGCAGTTGATGGCAGGCGCCATCCCGGCGGAGGGCAAGGCGCTCCTCGACGCGCTGACGAGCGGCCAGGTCACCAGCATCTTCGAGAACCTCGAGCGCGACGAACGGCCGGATCTCCTCCCGGTGCCGGAGCGGCCACGTGGGTTCCGGGTCCGGCTCGACCTGCACGGCGCCAAGCCCATCGGTGGACCCGGGCTTAACCGAGAAGCTCAGCCAAGTCGTGGTGGAATCCCCGTCCCCTGGGTTGCGAGCCCAGGGCGTCTGGCGAGGTAGTCCCGCCCGTTAGGGTCACTGTCGGCGGAGGATGGCCTCTGCCTGTCGAATGAGGGGGCCGTCGATCATCATGCCGTCGAGTTGGAATACCCCGGGGGTCGAGGAGGCGGACGACAAGACCTTCTCCGCCCAGGTGACCTCCTCGTCGGTGGGCCGATACGCGGCGCGAATGACTTCCACGTGTGAGGGATGGATGCATGCCTTTGCGCCGAAGCCGACCTGCACGGCCTCGGCCGTCTCATCGGCCAGACCTACGTGGTCGGCGATGTCCAGATAGACGGCATCGACCGCCATGCGGTCGGCGGCTCGTGCGGCGAGGAGTGCGGTGGACCGTGCTGTACGGGCGACGTCGTGATAGGTGCCGTCCGGCTTCCGGCTCGTGCGGCCGCCGAGCCCGGCGACTAGGTCCTCGGCGCCCCACATCAGAGCGACCACGGGCGTTGCCGCTGCGATCGCCCAGGCGTGACGCACTCCGAGGGGCGTCTCGATGAGAGCCACCACCTCGAACGACTCCAGGGCCTGAACCTGCTCGGCCGATTCGGTCTTGGCGAGGAGAACACGTCGGTAGTCGGTCTGTGCGAGCATCCGGAGGTCGTCGTCATGATCGCGCGTGCCCAGGGGATTGAGACGGACCACGGTGCGTGACGCATCGAGGGGGTTCTTGAGCAGGTGCCGTCGGGCAGCATCGCGTTGTGAGGGAGCCACGCCGTCCTCGAGGTCGAGGATCACGACGTCGCTGACCGAGGCCGCCTTCTGGTAGCGGTCGGGGCGGTCGGCCGGGCAGAACAGCCAGGTGGTTCCGCTCATCGCTCGGACTCCTCCGGTCGACGCCGCATCATGACCTGGCGCACGGCGGTTGCGACGACATCGCCGTGCTCGTTGCGCGCGACGTGTTCGAGGCTCACGATGCCTGCGCCGGGCCGCGAGGACGAGAGCCGCTTGTCCAGGACGACGGTCTCGCCGTAGAGGGTGTCGCCGTGGAAGACGGGGTGGGGAAACCGAACGGAGGTGAAGCCGAGATTCGCGACGATCGTTCCGCGGGTGAGGTGACTGACGGAGAGGCCGACCAGCGTCGCCAGCGTGAACATGCTGTTGACTAGTGGTCGGTGAAATGGCGGTAGAGCTTCGGACTCGGCGAAGTCGATGTGGAGGCCCTGCGGATTCATCGACATGCTGGAGAACAGGAGATTGTCGTACTCCGTGACGGTGCGTCCCGGCCGATGCGCATAGACGACGCCGCTCTCCAGTTCGTCGTACCAGAACCCACGTTGTTCGGTGCGCGGCCAGTCGTCGCGGTTGATGTCCCGATCGCTCATGGTGAGTTGTGCCTCCAGTTGGTGTCGAGCATCTGCTCTCGGTTTGGGACGCCTCGGAGCGAGGCGGAGTAGGTTCCGATGGCGGCTGCCATCGAAACCCACTCCGGGCTGCCGGATCGTGGTGGCCCTCAGGGCTCCACGAGCGTCTCGGCCTCGCCGTTCCACTCCACGACGCGTGGGTTCTCGAGGACGAACTCGTTGCCGTCGAAGGTGATGTCACCAGTCACGCCGGAGAATCCGGTCTTCGACACCGCCACGAGGCCCTCCTGAATGTCCTCCGGATCGGCGCTGCCCGCCTCCTTGATCGCTCTCGCCAGCCACCAGACTGCGTCGTAGCCTTCGGCGGCGTACAGGTTGGGAACCTCGCCATCGAACTTCGCCTTGTACGCGGCGACGAACTTGACCGCGGCATCGTCAGTTTGAGCGGAGCTGAAATCGGTGGGCCAGGCGTTGTTCGCGCCGTCCGGCCCGGCGCCAGCGATGATTCCTCCCGAGTCGCTGTTGGTTGAGACGACCGGTCCGTCGAAGCCGGCCTGCCTCAGCTGCTGGAGGGCAGTCGCATTGGCAGTGCCTAGGAGGAACTTGGCGACAGCATCGGGCTTGGCATCGACGAGTGAGGCGATGGGAGCAGTGAAGTCCTGCGTCGAGGAGACCACGCTCTTGCTGGCGACGATGGAGATGCCGAACTCCGAGTCCCAATCCTCGATGAGAGCGGCGAGCTCCTTGTACGAGGCGACGTCGGAGTTGTAGAGGAGCGCGATCGTCTTGACTCCCTTGTCCTTCAGGTAGCTGCCCATCACGTCGTAGTACCGGGTGAACGAAGCCGTCGCCCGGAAGGTGTAGTCCCCGATGACGACTCCCTCACCATTGGACTGGGTGAAGATGACGGGAACCTTCGCCTTCTCCGCGATCGGGGCCACAGTGAAGGCCTCGGTCGTCAGGATCCCTCCCAAGATCGCGGAGTACTTCCTGCCGGCGACCGCCTGTGTGGCGAGACTTGCTGCGGTCTGGGGGGCACTGGCCGAATCCAAGTACTCGACGTCGATGGTGGTGTCGCCGAGGAACTTGGTGTCGTTGATCTCGTCGATCGCGACCTGTGCGCCGCGCGTTGCCGGGATTCCTGCGAACGACACCTGCCCCGTCTGATCGTTGATCGAGACGACCTTGACCACGTCAGGCAGCCCGTCGCCCTGCGTCCCGGTGGAACCGCCGTCTGAGCCACAGGCCGCGGCCGTCACCGCAAGTACGGCGCATGCCGCAACCGCCGCGAGTCCGCGAACCGCCTGGCGTCCTCGTCTGTTCATGAGTTGCCCCTTCTGCCATGGGTGATCGGTGAATCTCTTGGGTGGGATGTGATACACCAGTGCTACTGGGCGATCAGTATACTCACGGCTTGCTGCAGTGCAATGGCCTTTCCTGGGCCCTGGGGCAGGCCACCGACATGAGAGGCAAACGTCATGGAGCTGAGCCTGAAGTTCGACCTCCGTGCTCCGACGTGGGGAGCGTCGACAGCTGATCTGTACGCCGCCACCCTGGACATGTGCGAGTGGGCTGACGGTGTCGGATTCCGAACGGTTCGACTGCTGGAGCACCACGGTAGTCCCGACGGCTACCTGCCGTCGCCGCTGCTGCTTGCATCGGCCATCGCTGCCCGTACTCGGCGCCTGCGGGTGGCTGTGCGCGCGCTAGTGCTCCCTTTGCACGACCCCCTGCGCGTGGCGGAGGACGTCGCGGTCCTTGATCTGGTCAGTGCGGGGAGGTTCGACCTCGTTGTCGCCGCAGGATACGTGCCCTATGAGTTCGCCATGTTCGACCGCGACATCGCCGACCGAGCGCGGCTGCTCGAGGAGTTCGTCGACGTCCTCAAGCAGGCGTGGGTGGGTGCGGAGTTCGACTACCGGGGACGGCGAGCGCGGGTCGCGACGAGGCCCTACTCCCAGCCACGCCCGCGCATTGTGCTGGGTGGTTCGTCGGCGGCCGCAGCACGTCGTGCGGCACGGATCGCCGACGGTTTCGAGCCCACGCAGTACTCGCTCTACCGGGTCTACCTCGAGGAATGCGCGCGGTTGGGTGTGTCGGCGGGACCGCCGATGCCCCCTCGCCCGCGCTGCCAGTTCCTCTATGTCGCAGCGGACGTGGATCGCGCCTGGAGCGAACTCGCCCGGCATCTCCTCCACGAGTCCAACTCCTACGGACGCTGGCTTGCGGACGCCGGGACGACGCCGCTGTTTCGTGAGGCGCGTGACATCGATGATTTGAGGGCGTCGGGGAACTATCGGATCGTCACACCGGAGGAGTGTGTTGCACTCGCGACCGAAGTCGGCCCGGCCTGTGAGCTCGAGCTCCATCCCCTGGTCGGCGGGCTCGACCCCGGGCTGGGCTGGCGCAGCTTGCATCTGTTCGCCGACCGGGTCGTTCCGGCCCTCCGCGAGGCCGGCATGCTCATGACCCCTGCTGATCCCTGCGCGTGATCCCCGAGGTCAGGCGGGCAGGCTTGGCAGGGTCAGTCCGCCGTCGACGTACAGGCACTGCCCCGTGATGAAGCCCGCGTCCTCGGCTGCCAGGAAGCTGACGGCGCGGGCGACATCGGAGGGCTGGCCCGTGCGCCGGGTCGCAACCGACTCGGCCATCCGTCCCCTGAGCGCCTCGAAGTCGGCACCTGTGCGTTCGGCCACCGACCTGGTCATCGCCGTCTCGATGAAGCCCGGGCCGACGGCGTTGACGGTGACGCCGAACGGACCGAGTTCCAGAGCAAGCGTGCGGGTGAACCCCTGGATCCCGGCCTTCGCCGCTGCGTAGTTCGCCTGGCCGCGATTGCCGAGGGCCGAGGTCGAGGACATGTTCACGATCCGGCCGTAGCGCTGTTCGACCATCGTGCGTTGCGCGGCCCTGCTGAACAGATAGGCGCCCTTGAGGTGGACGTCGATCACCGAGTCCCAGTCTTCCTCGGCCAGTTTGAAGAGCATCGCGTCGCGCAGGATGCCTGCATTGTTGACCAGGATGCCGACGGGGCCGAGATCGGTCACGATGCTCTCGACCGTCGATGTGACGACAGGGGAGTCGCAGACGTCTGCGCCGTACGCCACGGCCGTTCCGCCATCGCGGGTGACCAGGTCCGCGGTGAGCCGAGCCGCGTCGAGGTCGCGGTCGACGACCGCGACGGCGTGGCCGTCGAGGGCGAGGCGCTGGGCGCACGCTGCCCCGATCCCGGAGCCTGCTCCTGTCACAACAGCAACTCGGGGCTGCTGATCGGTGGTGGTGCTCATGTCACTCCTCGACATCGATCGCCTGTTCCGGGCAGTTCTGTGCGCCCATCTGGGCGGCTTCCTCGCGGCCGGCCGGAACGACTTCGCTCTCCACATAGGCGTGGTCGTCGTCGCCGATCTTGAAGATGTCAGGGGCATTGACACAGCAAACGCCGTGCCCCATGCACTTGGCCTGGTCGACACGCACTCGCATGTGAGCCTCCTGTGCGCTGTTTGGTCTACGGGGCAGTCAGTATACCACGTTGAGCCGAACCTTCGTGCCCCGTCGGCGAGGAGTCAGTCCTGTGAGATCCCTTGCCAGACGAGCTCGAAGAAGGCACTGCCGATCTGATCGGGTGAAAGTCGGCCGTCAGGCGTGTACCAGTGGTTCATGAAGTTGACCATGCCCAGGACGACGAGCGCGACCGGCCGCGAGAGCTTGGGCACGGCCCATGCGCCACCGGCTTCCTGCACGACGCCGGTGAAAAGTCGGGAGTACTCGGAGCGGACGAGTTGGATCTGGTCGTAGTGATCCTCGTCGAGGAACCGCATCTCGATACTGAGTGCACGCAGTGCGCCGAGATTCTCGGAGACTGACTTGCACTGCCACTCGATCACTGCCCGGAGAGCGTCAACCGGGTCGGGGTTGGCCTCGATCAGGTCCCGCTCGATGCCCAGGCCCTGGACCGAGAGCCTGAGGTTGAGTTGATAGAGGACCGCTTCCTTGTTCGGGATGTAGTAGTACAGGGCGCTCTTGGTCAGGCCTGCGCCCACCGCGAGCTCGCGAGTGTTGGTGTTGTCGTAGCCGCGGTCGTAGAACATCGCGGCCGCGGTGTCGAGGATCTTGGTCAGAACCGGGTTCTCGGCCCACAGCAGCTCGGCGGCCTCGACCGCCGCGCGCGGGTCCCTGGACCGATTCTCCCGTGTCGGTGCCCCGGATCCCGGGCGACGGCGACGTACCGTCGGGGAGAACGTGGTCGCCGTGTGGCTCATTCCGTCCAGGAAGAGGCCGCAGATGACGGATGCGAGGTCGGCAGGAGGCAGCCATCCATCGGGGTCGTACCACTGGTAGAGGCTGGCGATCGCGCCAAGCACACCTTCGGCGGTCAGAGGTACGTCGATCCGGCGGAACTCGCCGGTCTTGACCCCTTCCGTCAGCGTCTCCCGGAAGAGCCTTTCGTGCTCGTCGCGAAGGTTGACCACGCGCGCCGCGTTCTCCGGCGACAGGTTCTTGCGCTCCTCGAAGAACACACGGATCTGGTCTCCGTGCGTGACGACCGTGTGTACGTAGTTCTCGATCAGTTGGGTGAGGCGATGGCGCGGTGTCCCGTCGAGGTCGATGGGACGGAGAAGCCGCTCGAGGAACTGCTCGTGGATCGCCAGCAGCAAGCTCTCCTTGGAGCTGAAGTACCGGTACATGGTGCGCTTGGTGATCTGCGCGCCGGCGGCGATCTGGTCGGTCGTGGTCCGCGAGAAGCCCTGCCTGTGGAACAGATCGGTTGCTGAGTCGAGGATCGCTTCCCGATGGGTAGACCTCGCTCTGACCATGCTCTGCTCCCGAAAGGACGTGTCCGGGCGCGGTGAACTGGCCGGACTCAGGTGGCTGGGTAGGTGAATCTGAGGAGTCAGTATACCGAGCGGGCCGGGCGCCGATGGGGCGACCTGCCGCCCTCTTGACGCACCTCCGGCGAGAAGTACACTGGGTGCCCAGTATCTTTAAGGGAGCTATGCATGGACCTGACCGATTTCAGCCCCACCGACCCGCGGGTGCTCGCCGACCCGTACCCGTACTACGCGGAGCTCCGCCGCGGGCCGGCCGCGCGGTATGTCGAGCTCGATGACTTGTGGGTGGTCTCTCGTTTCGAAGAGGTCGGTGAGGCGATCCGCAATCCGGCGACGTTCTCCTCAAAGGCTCTGTGGGCGCTCTTTGGTGGCGTGATCAGTGCGCGCGAGGGTGCCAGGCCCAATGTGCGTGAGTTTGCTGCGCAGCAGCCGAAGTCTCTTATCGCTCTCGATCCGCCGGAGCACATTCCGATGCGGCGGATGGCGGCGAAGATGTTCACCAAGCGCGCGGTTGATGGGTACGCCAGGATGATCCGGCAGATCTCCGAGGGACTCGTCGACGAGATGCTCGAACGCCGCGATGGTGGAGAGGTAGATCTGGTGGAGCACGTGCTCCATCCTCTGCCGGTGTGGGTCATCGCAGACATCCTCGGAATCGACCAGGACCGTCGTAGTGACTTCCGGCGGTGGTCAGACATCCTGATCCATAGGCTCAGCGGCCAAGGTGATTCAGCAGAAGAGCGCGCCGACCTGAAGCAGATGATCGACTATTTCGACCAGCTCCTCCGCGAACGTCGGGCGGAGCGGGGCGACGATCTGATCAGTCTGATCCTCTCGGAGAACGAGGAGGCCGGCGATCTGCTGACGGATTTCGACATGGTCAACTTCTGCGCACTGCTCCTGTCGGCGGGCAACGAGACGACCACCAACCTGCTCGGGAACCTCTTCAACGCCTTCTTCCTCTATCCTGACCAGCTCGTCAGGGCACGTCAGCTCGACGACCTCAAGCCGGTGGTCGAAGAGATCCTGCGCTGGGAGTCGACGGTTCAGGGCGTCGTGCGGCTGACGAACAGTGACATCCGGATCGGTGAGGAGACGATCCCAGCCGATTCGATCGTGGTCCTGCAGATCGGTTCCGCCAACCGTGACGAGTCTCGATGGGCGGACGCGGAGCGCTTCGACGTCGACCGTCCCCAGTTGCCGCACTTCGGTTTCGGCACCGGCATCCACCATTGTCTGGGAGCCGCGCTGGCGAGGCTGGAGACGGAGATCGCCACCGAGGTGTTGCTTTCTCGTACGGCTGCTATCGAGCCGGGCGCGCAGGCTCCGGATCGCACAGCGAACATCATCCTTCGCGGCTTCCGCACGATGCCCGTCGTGGTCAAGCCTGCTTGAGCCCGAGCATCACCCGAGGTCTCGCATCCGAAGGAGATGCGAGGCCTCGGTGATTCCCAGCTTTGAGGGCGCGCTGCCGAATTGCTCAACCGAGCTCGGCGCGGTGGGCGAGGAAGTCACGGACGGCGCCCCGGCCCACGACGGCCTGGGGGCCGCTCGCGTCGCTGAGAAGAGCCACGAACCTGTCGGTGCCGGGCTGTCCGACCGCGTACTCGACCATCGGGTCGACGGGAACGACGCCGGCGATCTGCAACCGCGAGCCCAGCTGGTCGGACCACACGTAGGGCAGCGCGTCGGCAACGGTGGGCTGGCCGGCGAGGTTGGCGGCCACCACCCTCGCCTGCTCGGCGACACTGGTCCAGTGTTCGACGCGGATGTAGCGGTCATAGCGGGGATGGAGCCAACGGGCGACATCGCCGATGCCGAAGACATTCGTCGTCCCGACGGCGCGGAGGTCGGGACCGCACAGGACGCCGTCGCTCAGGGTCAAGCCACTGCCCTGGAGCCAGTCGATGTTGGGGATGGCCCCGATGCCGACGACCGTCGTGTCGGCGAGGATCGTTGCGCCGTCGCTCAACTCGATCAGCTGCCGCCCGCCGGTGTCGGTGACCCGTTCGACGCTGACTCCCGCCTTGATGTCGACGTTCTCGCGTAGGTGGAGGTGGGTCATGTGTTGGCCGATGGTCTCGCCGAGCGCCCGGAGCATCAGCGTTCCGGCGGGCTCGACGATCGTCACGTCGATGTCGAGGCCGCGGGCGGTCGAAGCGATCTCGGAGCCGATGAAGCCGCCCCCGATGACAGCCAGCGAGGAGCTCCGGGCGAGACGGTCCCGCAACGCCGTGGCGTCGTCGATGGTCCGTAAGGTGTGCAGGTCGGTGGGGACGTGGCCCCCGGCAGCGTTCGTGGCCGGGAGCCGGTTGCGATCACCAGTGCGTCGTACTCGAGCGCGGAGCCGTCATCGAGATCCACGACTTGACGCACGGAGTCCAACGCGGTTGCCGTTCGACCGAGTCGAAGGCTCACGCCGAGCTCGTCGAGCTCGTCCTGCGATGCCAGGGCGAGGTCGCTCGCCTGCCGTGCACCGCGAAGGAAGTCCTTGGACAGCGGTGGCCGGTCATAGGGAAGCACCGCCTCTGCGCCGACGAGAGTTACCTCAGCGTCGAGACCGGCGCGACGGACGGCCTGGGCGGTCCGGAGGCCGCCGAGAGAGGCGCCGAGGACGAGGAGCCGCACCTCTAGGCGCCCTGCTCCAACGCGGTCTCGCCCAGGAATGCGAGAACAACCGAAGAATGCGATCTTGCTTCCTCGGCGGTGCCGCTGAAGACCACCTCACCCCGGGCGACGACGACGGCGTCGTCGGCGACCTCGAGCGCAGCCTTCGCGTTCTGCTCGACCATCAGCACTCCGATGCCGGAGTCGGCGATCGCACGCACCTGAGTCAGGACCTTGTCGACGATGGCGGGCGCGAGACCCATGGACGGCTCGTCCATCAGCATGACCTTCGGCTGGGACATCAGCGCTCGGCCGAAGGCGAGCATCTGCTGTTCGCCGCCACTGAGCAGGCCTGCGGGGCCATGGCGGCGCTCGGCTAGAATGGGGAAGATCTCGTAGATCCGCTCCAACTCCCTCGCCACCGAGTCTCTGGGCGCTGTGTAGCCGCCCAGTCGAAGGTTCTCCTCGACCGTGAGTGGTCCGAAGACACGTCGTCCCTCGGGGACGAGCACGACTCCGGCCGTGACCACGCGGTCGGCACTGCGGCGCTCGAGGTGCTGATCCTCCATCGTGATCTCGCCGCTCTCGGGAGGATGCAGTCCAGCGATGGCGCGAAGGGTCGTGGTCTTCCCAGCGCCGTTGGCGCCGAGCATGAGCGAGACGGCACCGGGCCGGACGCACACGTTGATCCCGCGTACCGCGGTCACGCGACCGTAGGACACGTGGAGGTCACTGACGCGTAGCATCGCCCGCCGCCTTCCGTCCCAGGTAGGCCTCTTCGACCAGGGGGTCCCGCACGACCTCGGCAGGGGTTCCCTCGGCAATCAGCCGCCCGGAGTTCATGGCGAACAGGTGGTCGCAGGTCTCGACCATCATGTCCACGTCGTGCTCGACCAGCAGCTGGGTCAGGCCTTCGGCGCGGAGGCTGCGGAGCAGGTCGCCGATCTCGCGACGTTCGTGCTTGTTCATGCCGGCCGTCGGCTCGTCGAGAAGCAGGAGTTTGGGGCGAGCCGCGATCGCCCTCGCGATCTCCACTCTGCGCTGGGTTCCGTAGGAGAGCTCCGACGGCCGCAGACTGCCGATCTGCGCGGTGCCTGTCAGTTCCATGGCGTGGGCCACCTGTCTCGCGGCCGCTCGTCGTCGGCGGCTTCCGCGAAGGGGGGCACCGTCGCCGGCGTCCACGGTCCAGATCTGGTCAGCGGCCAGCTGGATGTTCTCGTGAACGGTCAGACTCGGCACCAGGCGGACCGTCTGGAACGTCCGGGCCACCCCGCCACGGGCGATGCTGACGGCGGACCGTGCGGCGTACGCCGAGCCATGGAACTCGAACGAACCGCTCGTCAGGTGCACCAGCCCTGTCATGGCACCGAGCAGCGTGCTCTTGCCCGAGCCGTTGGGGCCGAGCACCCCGAAGATCTTGCCCGACGTCAGCTCGAAGGAGATGCCGTCCACGGCGCGGATGCCGCCGAAGTGGACGGCAACGTCGCGTGCTTCGAAGACCGGCGGAAAGGCCGACGGGTCCGAGGTCTTGCTCATCTCAGCTCCTTGGTCTGTACGACGGGTAGGTCGTCGGCGCCGTCATCGGTCGGCGAGACGTCCGACCCCGGGTCGACACTCGATGGGTCGACGCCAGATGGGGCGGCGGTCGCGATGTCTCCTGCTCGCCGTGCGCGCCGCAGCTTGTGGAGGATGTCGGTGCTCACCCCGACGATGCCGCCGGGCAGCCAGATCGCCACCGCCGCCACGATCAAGCCGTACACGACGCCCTTCCACTCGCCGATGAAGGCGAGCACGGTGGGAAGCCAGGTGAAGACGACGGCTCCGATGACGGCGCCCTTCCATGAGCCGACGCCGCCCACCACGATCATCGTGACCGCGAGGATGATCAGAGCGAAGCTGATGTTCTCCGGTGCGATCGTCGTTGTCATCGCCGTGTTGAGGCCGCCGGCAAGACCCCCTAGAGCGCCGCTGAGGACGAAGGCGATCCGACGGATCCGAGGAACCTTGATACCGAGTGCCGCCGATAGTTCGGGGTCCTCCCGAGCGACGTCGATCTTCCGTCCGAGACGGCCGTGTTCGGACACGGCGACCAGAGCGACCACGACGGCGGTGATGACGACGAGGTGCAGGGTAGTCACGTCGACGAGTACGCCGAACAGGCCCGTAGCCCCACCTGTGAGCTCGCCGCCGTTGACGGCGAGCACGGACACGAGAAGGTCGAACGCGACGGTCGCCATCGCCAGGTAGAGACCGCTGAGTCGGTGCAGGAGCCACGCCATCGGGTATCCGATCGCGGCCGCGAGCAGTGTTCCAAGGGCGATCGCGACCAGGATCGGGCAGTCGTGTCGCGTCACGAGGATCGCTGTGGTGTAGCCGCCGATCCCGTAGGATCCCACGCCTGCGAAGGAGAAGACGCCGAACCTGAGGGGCAACTGGATGCTGAGTGCGAAGATCGCGCTCACCATCGTCGACTGGATCAGCACCAAATGCTCGTTGTACCAAAGACTCACGTCAAGTCGCTTTCCGTGTCCACGGTCGGGGCAGCTGGGCCAGGGTTCGGATTCGCTCGGCTCATGTGCGTCGGACCTCGGCGCGACCGAAGATCCCCTGTGGGCGGAGAAGGAGTACGAGGAGGATGAGGCCGAACGAGATCGCGCTCACCCAGGTTCCCGCTGTATGCGTCAGGACCATCGTCTCGGCGAAGGCGAGTGTCACACAGCCCACGACCACACCGGCGACGCTGCCGACACCGCCGAGGATGATCGCGGCGAACGCCTTGATCAGCAGGGCGTTCGCACTGGTCGACTCGACTGAGCCAAGGTTGTAGGTCAGCAGCGCGCCGGCCAACCCGGCGAGTCCGCCGGCCATTGTCATGGTGAGGCGGGCCAGCCGGGTGCGCTTGATGCCCATCAGGGCGGCGGTCTCGGCATCGATGCCGATGGCACGCAGCGCCAGTCCGGTCCTCGATCGGCGCATCCATAATGCGGCCGCGGTCGCCACCAGGGCACCGACCACGATGATGATGAGTTGGATGTTGGAGATCCGGATCGATCCCCAGGTGAAGGTCTTGATCGCGAACGACCCCTCGGTGAACCCGAAGGGCGCGCTCGTTGTGGCCTTCTGCACGATGGCCAAGAGGGCAGCATCCACGCCGAGGCCGCCCACCAGGATCTGGAACTCTGCTGTGCGCATGTCGTGGGCACGATTGAGGATCGGCTCGAAAGCGACAATCTGCACCAGGGTGGACAGGGCTGCTCCCACGACGACGCAGATCGCGACCACCGGAATGATCGGCAGGCTGACCCGTTCGAGAACGAGGTAGCCGGCGAACGCAGAACAGGCGAACACCGAGGCGTGGGCGAGGTTGAGGATTCCGATGGATCCCCAAACCAGGCTCATGCCGATCGCGAAGAGAAGGTAGATCGACGCGAGCGTTGCGACATTGACTAGGTCCTGCAAGGCGGTCCTTCCGGTGTTCGTCGGCGATCTGGCCGACGGTCGTCTGTGGCGGGCCAACACCCGCGGCTGCGGAGATCAGGGGGCGAGGGCGTCGACCAAGGCGCGCTTGAGCTTCTTGCCCAGTGAGTTCACTGGGATCGCCTCGACGAAGATGACGCGCTTGGGCACCTTGTAGTGAGCGATGCGTTCGCGACAGAACGAGATGACCTCGTCCTCGGAGGGGGCGGCGCCGTCGGAAGCCACGACGAACGCTGTGACCGCCTCGCCCCACTTCTGGTCGGGCACACCTGCGACGGCAACGTCCTGCAGCGCCGGATGTTGTACGAGGACTTGCTCGACCTCGACGGTGAAGACGTTGAGGCCGCCGGACTTGATCATGTCCTTGATCCGGTCGACGAAGTAGAAGTAGCCATCGGCGTCGCGTTTGACTAGGTCGCCGCTGCGGAACCAGCCGTCCTCGAAGGCCTGAGCAGTCTCGTCAGGTCGGCCGTAGTACTCCTTGAAGACGGTCGGACCGCGATACTGGAGCTCGCCGACCTCGTCGACCTGTGCTGGCTTGCCTTCGTGGTTCACGATGCGTACGTCCATGAGAGCCATCCGCTTGCCGAGTGTCCCGGGGCGTTGCCAGAGATCGACAGTGTGCTCGGTCGTGATGAGCCCGGTCGTCGTCTCGGTCTGGCCGAACATGTAGTAGACCTCCGCACCAAGGCCCTGATGCAGCGCCCGGAGCTGCTCGTCGGTATGGCGCGCAATGCAGGTGCCGACGACCGCGAGCGACGAGAGATCGTAGGCGGACAGGTCCTCCTCCACGACCGCGTTCCACATCGTTCCGATGCTGAAGGCAAGGTTCACCTGGTACTTCTCGATCGATTCCAGCATCCGGCGAGGGTTGAACTCATCGAGAACGACGAGAGTGCCGCCGTCGGACAGAACCGGCATCGAGCTGGTGTTGAGTCCGCCGATGTGGTTCATTCCCGCAGTGACCAGGCCGCGCACCACAGGCGCCAGAGCCGCTCCGTATCTCGCCCAGAGATACCTCTTGGTGCAGTCGTTGGCCGCCATGATGTTGGCCTGGGTGAGGACCACGCCCTTCGGCTTCCCCGTCGTCCCGGAGGTGTAGATGATGACGAGGCCCGCCTCCGCGAGCTCGACTCCTGCGGGTGGCTCGAACGAGGGGTCCGCCTGTGCCAGCAGCGACTCCATCGACAGCAAGCCGGACGGACCCGTTCCGGGCAGCTCCCCTCCGGACCGACACCACCACCCCACGTCCCCCGCGATCGCGGCCAGCTCAGTGGCTGCCGCATCGAACTTCGGGGAGTAGATCAGGCCGACGGAATTCGAGTCGCTGAGTTCATAGGCCATCTCGCTGATGCTCAACCGACGATTGACGAGGACTGCGGTAGCCCCGATCTTCGCGACCGCGAAGACGACCTCCAGGAACTCGGCGCAGTTGTGCATCAGCAAGCCCAGGTTGTCCCCGGGACGCACGCCCAGAGCCCACAGCATGTTCGCCGTTCGGGACGCACGCTCCTCGAGCTCTCGGTAGGTGCGCCTCGTCTGCTGCTCGACGTCGATCACAGCGACCCGATCGGGATGCTCGTTGCTACGAACCTCGAGCATCCAGCCGAGATCTTCGCGTGAGCGCGGACGCTCTCCGACCATGGTGAACCTCTTTCGTCATGCTCCGCACGGCGTCAACGTGTCTGCACTCGCAGGCAGTGACGTGTATCACTGGGTACTGACTGCACAGTTTACTTATCTCGAAGACCGCGTCAATATGTGACCCATCTTGATCGGCATCGGCTTGCCCGATCGTTCACACCCGCGCAGGCACAGACAGGGAGTTGTTCAGATGCTGCTTCACGAGGCGGTCGGCAGGGCCTTGGTCGCCCACGGCGTGGACACGATGTTCGGCCTGGTGGGCGACGGAAATCTCTTCGTCGTCGACAGCTATGTGCGACATGCGGGCGGCCGCTATGTCGGCGCGACCCATGAGGCGAACGCCGTTCACATGGCTCATGGCTACGCGGTGCTGTCGGACCGGATCGGCGTCGCGACCGTCACCCACGGGCCCGGTGTGACCAACACGCTGACAGCGCTGGTCGAGGCGCGGAAGGCGGCGGTACCGCTCGTGCTGGTGTGCGGTGACACCGATTCCCTGGACCGGGACGGCCCCCAGGTGATCGGTCAGCGGGATCTGGTGCTGCCGACCGGCGCGGGCGTCGAGCAGGTGCGCTCGGCGCAGACGGCACTGGAGGACCTGTCGACGGCGCTGAGGCGTGCACGGACCGAACGGCGACCCGTGGTCCTCAACCTTCCGGCCGAGCTCGTCCACGCCGAGGTCGACTTCGTGGACCAGCGCGTCGAACTGCCGGCCGAAGCCCGCCTCGCGCTCGATGACGGCCAGCTCGACATCGCCGTCGGCATGCTCGCCTCCGCGCAGCGACCGCTGATTCTCGCAGGACGGGGAGCGCGAGGCGCGGCGACGAGTCTGTCGGCCCTCGCGGCCCGGATCGGTGCGCCCGTGGCGACGACGCTGGGCGCCAAGGACCTGTTCCGGGACGATGAGGCCAACCTGGGGATCTTCGGCACCCTGGCTTCGCCGGCCGGTCTGGATGCCATCACCAAGGCTGACTGTGTGTTCGCCTTCGGCGCGAGTCTGAATCGCTACACGACAGTGAAGGGATCGCTGCTCGCAGACAAGACTGTGATCCACTGCGACCTCGACGTAGGTCGACTCGGTCGGCTGGCCGAGATCGATGCTGCGGTGGTGGGCGACGCCGGTGACGTCGCGGAGACGGTCGTCGCCTGGCTGAACGAGGCGGAGATACCGTCGTCGTCGTTCCGGGCCACGATCTTCGCCGAAGGCTCTCGTGACCGCGAGGAGTCGCTGCTCGCGATGCCGGTGGCCGGGGGCGGTCGGGTGGCCGAGGGCGGTCGGGTCGACGTGCGCACGGCGCTGCGCGCCATCGACGCCGCCGTCGAGCGCGACCGCACCTTCGTGACCGACGCCGGCCGGTACCTGGCGGTCGCCTGGCCCGAGGTGCACGTCGATCACCCCGACCACTTCCTGTTCACGGTCAGCTTCGGTGCAATCGGGACCGGTGTCGGCAGTGCGATCGGTGCGGCGCTGGCCCGACCAGATCATCCGGCCCTGCTCGTTTGCGGGGATGGCGGGCTCATGCTGGGCGGCCTCGCCGAGTTGAGCACGGTGAGCCGGCTCGGCCTCGACCTGGTGGTCGTGGTCTGCAACGACAGCGCCTACGGCGCCGAGTACGTGCAGCTCGCCGGCGCCGATCTCTCGCCTGGACTCACGGAATTCTCGTGGCCGTCCTTCGAAGCGCTGGCCGGAGCCATGGGGTTCGAGGCGATCACGGTCAACGACGCGGAGGACCTGGGTACGGCCGTCGAGCGGATCCGCGCTCGCACCGGCCCGATGCTGGTCGACATCAAGCTCGATCCGGCCGCCATGCCCGACGTCGCGCACTGAGGACTGGGTCGGACCGTTGACAGACGAGCGCCATTAGGTAGACTGACTGCCCAGTATCAGCGAGAGGGAAGTGACGAGTATGGACGACAGCTCCGGTGCAGGTGGCGGCGCCCCGCTCGCGGGTGTGCGTGTGTTGGACCTGACCCGGGTCCTGGCCGGGCCCTTCGGGACGATGATCCTGGGCGACCTGGGCGCGGATGTGGTGAAAGTCGAGGAACCGGGCCACGGCGACGGTGTTCGCGACATCGGCCCCTTCTACTCCGACGGAACCAGCCACTACTTCATGGCGATCAACCGCAACAAGCGCAGCATCGCCATCGACATGAAGACCGATGCGGGTCGTGACCTCGTCCTGGACCTGGTGGCTCAGAGCGATGTCGTCATCGAGAACTTCCGACCGGGCGTGATGGAGCGGCTCGGACTCGGCTACGACGAGCTCGTCGCACGTCGTCCGGACGTCATCGTCTGCTCGATCAGCGGGTTCGGCCGCACCGGGCCGATGGCCTCGATGCCCTCGTTCGACCTGGTTTCCCAGGCTCTGAGCGGGGTCATGAGCATCACCGGTGAGCCGGACAGTCCACCGACCAAGATGGGTCTGCCGATGGGCGATCTCGCCGGTGGTCTGTGGGGATCGATCGCGATCCTCGCGGCACTGCAGCGGCGGCACCGGGACCCGTCCCCCAGCACATTGACCTCAGTCTGCTCGAGGGCCTGGTCGGCCTGCTGGGGTACCTCGGTCAGCTGTCGATGCTGACCGGTGAAAGTCCCGCGCGGATGGGGAGCGACCACCACAGCGTGGTGCCCTACGGCAGGTTCGAGGTCGCCGACGGCTACCTGGTGATCGCGCTCCACGTCGGGAGCTTCTGGCGCGGGTTCTGCCGGGCGATCGGCCGCGAGGATCTTGCCGACGATCCTCGCTTCCGGTCGACTCGGCTCCGGACGGAGAACCGCGACGAGTTGCTTCCCATCGTGCAGGGGATCCTGCGCACCAAGACACGTGCGGAGTGGCAGACGCTGCTCGGCGAGGCCGACGTGCCGCACGCCCCGCTCCTCGATGTCACCGAGGCGCTCGACCTGGAGCAGATCCACGCCCGCGACGTCCTCCAGGTCCTGGAGCACCCATCGGCCGGCAGTATCGAGGTCGTCGGACCGGTGGTCCGGTTCGTCGGCGAAGCGACGGCGCCACTGCGCCCGCCGCCGTTGCTCGGACAGCACGGACGCGAACTGCTCGAAGAGCTGCTGGGGATGACCAACGACGCGATCGACGTCCTTGTCGACGCCAAGGCTCTCAGCCTGCCCGAAGAGGGCGAGGGCACCGTATCGACGAATCTGGAAGGCAGCACACTGTGAGCAGCACGAACGGAAGCATCACCGAAGCCGAGCTCGACCGCCTGCGAACCCGACTGGGTGAGGTCGTCCAGGTCTCCGAGCTTCCCTACCTGACCGAAGCCAACCGTGACGCCATCCGACGCTGGGCGATGGCGACCGGCGACCGCAACCCGCTCTACCTCGACGAGGAATACGCTGCCAAGAGCCCCCACGGGTCGGTTGTCGCGCCGCCCTGTCTGCCGTACGCCTTCAGCAGGCTCTCGATCGGCTACCGGGGCGGCTTGCCGGGGGTGCATTCGATGTTCGGCGGCTCCCACTGGCGTTGGTTCAAGCCGCTCCCGATCGATTCCGAGGTGACGGCCCAGACCCGCTTCACCGATCTCATCGAGTTCGAAGGCCGCTTCGCAGGCAGGATGTTCAAGCAGCTGAGTACCACCGAGTTCACCCGGGTGGGCGACACGCAGCCGTTCGCGGAGGTGCAGGGCTGGGGCATGCGGACCGAGAGGCAGACGGCGCGCAAGAAGGACAAGTACGGCGGCACGCGCCTCGCCAGCTACACCGAGGACGACATCGCGGCGCTGGCCGACGAGTACAGCCGTGAGCAGCGCACCGGCGCGCAGGTGCTCCACGTGGACGACGTGGCCGTCGGCCAGGAGATCCCGACCATCGTGCGTGGGCCGTACACCGCGACGATCGCGGTGGCGTTCGAGCAGGCCTGGGGCGGCCTGTTCGTGCGTGCCCACGGCGCCTGGTTCGACTATGTCCGGGAGCACCCTGCGATCGCCATCCCCAACGCCTACGGAATTCCGGAGCCGCCTGAGGCGGTGCACTGGGACTCGCAGCTGGCCCGGATGGCGGGCGTTCCGGAGGCCTACGACTACGGCCCGGAGCGCATCTCGTGGCTGTCGACCCTGGTGACGAACTGGGCGGGGGACCACGGGTTCCTCGAGGAGCTCTACTGCGAGATCCGTGGCTTCAACCTCATCGGGGACCTGTCGCGCGGCCGTGGCGTGGTCACCGAGGTGTCGCCTCCCGACGAGGGCGGGTCGGGGCGGGTCCGCCTCGACGTGTGGATCGAGAACCAGCGCGGCGACAAGACGGCGAAGGGCTTCGCCGTGGTCCGCCTGCCGGGGCGATGACCGTCGTCGATCTCGGGCTGCCACCTGAGGCCCGCAACGCGGACGGGAGCTGGCGGCTTTTCGTGGATGGAGCGTGGATCGACTGCGCCGACGGCTCCCGGTTCGAGGTCCACGACCCGGCGGACGGAAGTCTGGTGGCGACGGTGACGTCCGGGGGCGCAGCGGACGTCGACGCCGCGGTCACCGCAGCGTGGCAGTCGTTCGAAGCCGGCCGCTGGCGGTCGAAGTCGCCGCAGTCGCGCGCGTCCGCGCTGCTGCGCCTTGCCCAGCAGATCGCGCGTCGTTCCGATGAGCTGGCCGCCATCGAGACCCGCTGCAACGGAATGCCGCTGCGCGACGCGAAGGCGATGGTCAAGCGATGCGTGTCCAGCCTGGAGTACGCCTCCGGGTTCGCGCAGCGTGCCTACGGCCAGAGCGTTCCGGTCGCGAATCGCTATCTCGACGTCACTTTGCGCGAGCCCATCGGCGTGTGCGCGTTGATCGTGCCCTGGAACGGCCCTCTTCTCTCAGCGCTCTGGAAGCTCGGCCCGGCGATCGTGCTGGGCAACTCCGTCGTGCTGAAGCCATCCGAGCTCACGCCGTTGACGGCGCTGGTGCTCGCCGAGTGCTGTCAGGAGGCGGGGATCCCGCCCGGGGTCGTCAACATGATCGCGGGAGGGCCGGCCACGGGAGCCGAGCTCGTCGCGCATCCGCTGGTCAACAAGATCGCCTTCACCGGCTCCACCGCGACGGGAAAGGCGATCATGAAGGTCGCCTCCGAGCACGTGAAGAGAGTCACGCTGGAGCTCGGCGGCAAGGCACCGAACATCTTCTTCGAAGATGGTGACGTCTCCGATGCAGTGCTCGGCGCGCTGTCGGGCCTGATGCGAAACACCGGCCAGACCTGCATCGCCGGGGCGCGAATGCTGGTCCAGGCCTCAATGTACGACGAGTTCGTCGAGCGCCTCACTGCCGCTGTCGACCAGCTTCGGGTCGGCCCGCCGACCGCGGAGTCCAGCCAGCTCGGCCCGATCGTGTCGGCCAAGCAGCTCGCCCGGGTCCAGAGTTATGTCGAGCTCGCGCGCGAGGAAGGCGCGGAGGTTCACGGTGGCGGTCTGCTCGACGGCGACGGGCTGGCGGGCGGCTACTACATGAGGCCCGGGCTGATCACTGGAGCTGGCAACGATCTCCGGGTCAACCAGGAGGAGATCTTCGGCCCCGTCGGTGCGGTCCTACCGTTCTCCGACGAGGAGGAGGCCGTCGCCATCGCCAACGCGACTCCGTACGGACTTGCGGCCGGCGTGTGGACTCGCGACGTCAAGCGGGCCCTGCGGGTGACGCGGGCCGTCCGGGCCGGGACTGTGTGGGTGAACACCTACGGCTGGAACTTCGTCGAGGCGCCGATGGGCGGCTTCAAGGAGAGCGGGCTGGGCCGCGAGAACGGTTCGGCGGTGATCGACGCCTACACCGAGACGAAGAACGTCGTCATCGAGCTCGACGAGGACGACAGTCTGGACATCTACCGACTGCGTGACGTGCGTTGACCCGCACCCGGCACAAGAGCGACGCGTCCGCAGACGTGCAGGCGGAGACAGGCGCGCGGCTGCGAGAGCTCGTCAGGGATGGTGACCGGATCTTCATCGGCACCGGTGCGGGGGAGCCAGGGGCGTTGGTTCGCACGCTGGTCGACGAGGTGCTCCCCCATCGACGCGAGGTCGAGCTGCTGCAGGTCGCCATCGGCGGTCGCGAGGAAGTCGTGGAGTACCCCGACGGCCGGGGGCATCGGTTGCGACTTGTCGCTGGGGGAGGTCGCGGCAACCAGGCGCTCCGTGAGGGCAGAGCGCTTGGCGTACCGGCCTCGATGGGCACGCTGGAGGAGCAGATCAGCTCCGGGGCCCTGCGCGTCGACGGGGCGTTGGTAGCAGGAACCGATCCCGTGGATGGTGGTCCAGGTTCGGTCGGTCCTGGGCTGTCGCTCGACCTCGGCCGCTCGGCGTGTGCCGCCGCGCGGTTCCGCGCCCTCGAACTGAACCATGCCATGCCGAGGGTGCGTTCCGTGGAGTGGCTTCGCCTGGCCGACTGTGACCTGGTTGTTCCGACCAAGACGGCGCCACCAGCCGCGCGGCCCTCCACGGTCAACGACGCCCAGCGGCGCATCGGGAGCCTGGTCGCCGACCTGGTCAGACCCCACACCGCGCTGGAACTAGGGGTCGGTCGAGGTCTCACGGGCGTCGCCCAGGCACTGGCCGAGCGAGGGCCGGGGCTCTCGTTGACCATCCACACCGGCATGATCACCGACGACACCCGCCTTCTCGTCGAACGGGGAGTCGTCGACGGTCCCTCACCATCGGATCCGGAGGCGAGCGTCGTGGCCACCGTCGCGCTCGGCACGGAGGCGTTCTACCACTGGTTGGACCGCAACCCTGCGGTGACCTTCGTCGACTCATCGCGTGCGCACCAACTTGCGCACCTTGCTCAGTTGGATGCCTTTCTTGCCATCAACTCCGCGGCCCAGGTCGACCTTGTGGGCAACGTCGGCGCCTTGTCGTGGGGCGGCTCCTTGGGCGGCGGCGGGCTACCGGACTTCGCGACGGCCGGAGCTCACAGCCGCGGATCGGTCATCGCCCTCGAGTCTCGGGGCAAGCACGGCCGCAGCAGGATCGTCCCGCAGGCCGCGCACGTGCAGCTCCACGGCTCACTGGTGACCCACGTGGTCACCGAGTACGGCGTGGCGCACCTGCGCGGGCTCGACTCTCGGATGCGCGCCGAACGGATCATCGCGATCGCACATCCCGACGACCGCCCCCGGCTCGCAGCCGAAGCGGCGTTGCTCGGCGGTGGCGAATGAGACGGTCGTGGATGAGGTGGTCGTCGTGAGCCGCCGTGCGCTCGTCCTCATGGACCTTCAGGAAGGCGTCTGTGGACCGACAGGGGCGATCGGCGCGAGATCCGGAGCCAGTGAGCACGCCGCATCCCGGGGCCTACTTGGCCACGTCGCCGTCGCATTGGAGCACGCGAGAAGCAGTGACGACCTCGTCGTGCACGTTCGGGTGTGCTTCGACACCGATGGCGTCCGCCGCACGAACAGGTCGGCTGCCTTCGATCTGTTCGCTGCCGGCGGTGCGTTGTCGGAGGGTTCTGCAGGTGTCGAGTTCTGTCCGGAGGCTCGTCCGCAGGCAGGCGAGCTCGTGGTGACCAAGACCTGTGTCAGCCCGTTCGTCGGAACCGGCCTGGACGACATCCTGCGCGCGCATCGTGTCGAGCGCCTACTCCTGGGCGGTGTGGCAACGAACTTCGTGGTGGAGTCCGCAGCCCGACATGCCGGGGATTCCGGCTACGCCGTGGACGTCGTCGAGGACCTGTGTGCTGCGCACAGCGAAGACCTCCATCGTTTCGCGATTGAACGGACCCTGCCGACCTTCGCGCGAGTCATCTCTCTCCGCGATGCCTATCCGACGGTGGTTGACCCGATCGGCCCCACGAAGTAGTCTGACTGCACAGTATACTTATCTAGTAGAAGGAGCTCGTCGTGCTGGACGACATCGTGGTCATCGATGCGGTGACCCACGCCTACAACTTCGACCCGTCGAACTACGCGGTGCCCAAGGATGCACAGCTGGTCGCGAACCTGTCGTACTTCATGGCCCGCAACCCACCGGACCGTCGTTTTGCCCTTCCGGGCGAGGTCTACCTGAGCGACTGGTCGTCGGCCGATCTCGGCAACCTGCTCTTCAGAGAGAGCGCGACGGACCTGGCCGTCATGCACGCGCTGCCGATCTCTGCGTTCCACGACGGCCTGGTCTCGGTCGAGAAGGCCGCCGAAGCGATCGAGCGCTGGCCCAACCGATTCATCGGCGCCTACGCGGCGGTCGATCCGATGCTCGGCGCGGAGGCCTTGCGCGACCTGGAGCGTCAGGTCGAGCTGCTCAAGCCGCACGGGCTCAAGCTCTACCCGAACAGCTGGGCGACCGGGAGCATCGAGCTGTGGCGCATGGACGACCCGAAGCTCGTGTACCCGCTGTACGAGAAGGCGCTCGAACTTGGGATCCGCCACATCGCGGTCCACAAGGCCGTGCCGATCGGCTCGGTGCCGGTCAAGGACTCGTACAACCCGAGTGACCTCGAGGCCGCGGCCGCGGCGTTCCCGGACCTCAACTTCGAGATCGTCCACGGCGGCATGGCGTTCCTCGACGAGACGGCGTGGCTGCTCTCACGGTTCGACAACATCTACGTGAACATGGAGATCCAGAACATCATCTTGGAGCGACGGCCGCGGGCATTCGCCGAGATCCTCCTCGGCCTCGTCCGGATCGGCGGCAATCGCGTGTTCCGCCGACTGTTCTGGGGCTCGGGCACGACGCTGTATCACCCTCGTCCGGCGCTCGAGGCGTTCCGCACCTTCGAGTTCCCCGAGGACCTGCTCGCCGACGCGGGCCTCTTCGCGCCTATCAAGCAGCTCACCGACGACGACAAGCGGGCCATCCTCGGCGGCAACTATGCCCGGTCTCACGGCATCGATCTCGACGCCGCCAAGGCTGCCATCGTGGGTGACGAGTTCTGGCGCGAGCCGGGTGCCGAGATCCCCGAGCCGTACTCCACGATCTCCCACGCCAAGACAGTCGACGACTGGAGGGCGACTCGTGTCTGAGGTCACTGGCCTGTCGGCATCCGAGGTCATGGGCCGGCTCCGAACCGTTCACGACCCGTGCAGCGTTGCCTCGGGCCGGCCGATCAACCTGGTCGACATGGGCATGGTCGACCGCGTCACGATCGGCGATGACGGAACCGTCGACATCTACCTGAAGCTCACCTCACCGGCGTGCTACCTCATGCCTTACCTCGAGTCGGAGTCGGTTCGAGCGGTGGCGGAGGTCCCAGGGGTGCGGAGCGTGGCGGTGCACCCCGATGAGGGCCTCGACTGGTCGCCGCGGATGATGGCTGAGAGCGTCCGGGCGGATCGCGCACTGCCGCTGCTGCCGATGGCTGGGTGCCGCTAGCTTGCGCGACGTCAAGGAGTGGCACGAGTCGGGAATCGAGCCGATCGCCGAAGGTGTCTTCAGGATCACGCTTCCGCTGCCCCACGACTCGCTTCGAGCAGTCAACGTGTACGCGTTGATCGATGAACAGGGCATCGTGCTCATCGATGCGGGATGGGCGATCCGTGAAGCTCAAGACGCGCTGGAAAGGTCGCTGGGTGACGTCGGACACTCTCTGTCCGACGTCACCCGCATCCTGGTGACGCACGTCCATCGCGATCATCTCTCCCTCGCACTCACGCTGCGTCGCTTGTACGGCGCGCAGATCGCGCTGGGGATCGGTGAGCAGCCCTCTCTCGAGGAACTCCGCGCCGGCAGGCATGACGGACCGTTCCGACTCCTTGGAAGGTGGGGCGCTGCCGAGCTTGCCGCCGAGATGCAACCCGGTCTGGGGCGCGGGCCTGAGGCTGAGTCGTACGACCCTCCGGACCTCTGGATCGACGGACCGGCGACGCTCACCGTTGCTGGCCGCCGGTTGTTGGCGATGCCGACCCCCGGACACACCAACGGCCACGTGGTGTTCGCCGACCTCGCCGAAGGCCTGCTGTTCGCGGGTGATCACGTACTCCCGCGGATCACCCCCTCCATCGGATACGAACCGGTCCGCCAACGGCAGCCGCTCATGGCCTACCTTGCGTCGCTGCAGCAGGTGTTGGACCTGCCTGACCTCCGCCTGCTGCCTGCCCACGGCCCCGTAGCAGCCAGCTCCCACCGCCGTGCCGCGGAGCTCGTCGCGCACCACGAGCACCGCCTGCTGGAGACGCTAGCGGCGATGGGCGATGGCCGGTCCACCGTCCTTCAGGTAGCCAGCCGACTCGGCTGGACGAAGAGCGACCGGGACTTTGGCGACCTCGACCTGCTCAACCGGGCGCTGGCCGTCAGCGAGACGGCCGCACACCTGGATCTTCTGGTGGCCCGCGGGCTGCTGGACCAACGGACTGTCGACGGAGTCGATCAATACGGCGATCCGGCTGCTATCCCGCGCTCCTGAGCGCTGCTCACGCAGTGCTCGGTCACCCGCGTATCAGCCACAACCCGGGTTGGATGCGTGCCGCGATGTCGGCGAGCCCATGGTGCCGGTCCGCGCACCACTGGTCACGTGTGTGAGGTCGTCACGGCGTTCGCGCCGCCTCGACCAGCACACGCGCCGCCTCCTTGCCTGCGTGCGCCCAGCCCTCTCCGGGTTCCGCGTGCGCACTGGCCATCGCACCGTCGTACAGCACCGCGAGTTGTCGGGTGACGAGGTCCGCATCAGCGATCCCGGCGTCGGCGAGGAGGCAGCGGCTCACGGGGCCCAGCTGCTCAAGGAGGCGCACGTTTCCGGCCAGGTTCGCGACAACTCGCGCCCGCACAGGAGTGGGGAGTGGGGTACCGACGCGCGATAACATCGTTGCGGCGAGTGTCGTCGGCTTGCTCTTGGCTACAGGACCATCAGGTAGGAGCTGAGTCTCGCGCCTCCGCGGTTGTCCCGCGAATCGCGCTGATCGCGCTCCAGTTTCTGCTGCAATGTCGGCGACGACTGCATCGAAGTCCATGCCATGACGCCGGGGTGTGGGTCGTGACGTCGCAGAACTGGTCAACGTCGTGTTGTCAGGTCTCTTGGCCGTTGCGGCTTGAGCCGACGGCTGGTCGTAGCAGACTGAGCAGAACCTGACGTGGTGTCAGGGGAGGGAACTCGATCTGATGAGCGGCAGCGGGCCGGAACGCATCGAGGTAGAACGCCAGATTGCGACGCCACGCGTCGGGTGCGAATGCACCGGTCACCTCGCTGACCTTGCTGTGGGACAAGACGACGAAGAGCAGGTCCTCTGGGGTCAAGTCTGAGCGGGCGGCCCCGGTGTCCACTGCACGGCGCACGACCGCCTCGACGGTCTGCTGGATCTCCTCGCGAAGCGTGCCGAGCTCCGAACCGCCGAGGAAGTGTGTCGACATCAAGTTGAGGTAGCCGGAAGAGGAAGCCTCGAGTTCACAGCTCGCGGAAAGGTAGCCGGCGAGACCGTCCCAAGCGTCGGCGGTCGACAGCGCCGTTCGGGCGGTCTCGAGATGGGCCTGCAGGGGCTCGGTGAGCACCGACTCCCATAAGGCGACTCGATCGGGGAAATGGCGGTAGAGGGTTCCGGAACTGAGCCCCGCCTGTGCTGCGATGCGGTCAAGCGGCGCATGGATACCGTCGCGCTGGAAGACCGCTTGAGCTGCGGCGACGATCAGGGCGCGGTTGCGGATGCTGTCGCGCCGCTCGGCGCGGACAGGCCGCCGCGGCCGCCGCGAACTATCTTCCGAGCCATCCACGTGGCCAGCCTACGAGACCAGGGAATACCGGAGACATGTCCTCTCTTCTATACCGGAGATAGTAGTCCGGATCATTGAGGAGACCTTTGATGTTCATCGCCACGCTCATCCTGAGCATCCTGTTCGCACTCTTGCTGTTGCTCTCCGCGTACGGCAAGCTGAGCCATGACCCCGGCCAGGCCAAGACGCTGGAGAAGGTCGGTGCCGCGCGGATTGCGCCAGTCTTGGCGCTGCTGGAGATCGCCGCTGCCGTGGGCCTGATCATCGGCCTGTTCTGGTGGCCTCTCGGCGTCGCGGCCGCGGTCGGCACCACGCTCTACTTCCTGGGTGCGATCATCGCTCACGTGCGGGTGCGTGACATGGCCTTTGCTCCGGCGGCGGTCTTCGCCGTGACATCGGTGGCGATCGTCGTACTGCGGTCGGCATCTTCCTGAGTGATACGAGCGCCTGCAACAGTCACTGAGCTCAGGTGGCCGGTCCAGAAGGCGTGGTGCTCGACCTTGGGCACCACGCCTTCTAGCTACCTTCAACAGATCACAGCCGCCGGCCAGCCGGAATATCGACGTTCGTATATCGGTGGTCAGAGTCTTGGCATACCACGTTCCTGGTGCCGAACCGGCGTCGGGAGCGAGACCTCCCAAGAAGGCGGCTAGCGACGACCGTCACGCGTGTCAGCTGTGGGGCGATGGCCCGACCGGCTGTCGGTGAGCTCTCGGTCGTTGACATGGCCGGAGGCCTGGGTTGGACCGCAAGAGTGTGATCTAGCAGAGCTCGACCTGCTTGACCAGGCGCCCGCGGTGAGCAGAGACCGCCCGCACGTCTTGACCTGTTGGCGCCCAGCGGCCGGCGGAGATCCGGGCTGTCGACGGGGCGTCGACCACTACAGTCCGCTCGCCTGACCAACGGTCCAGGTGTCGCCGGTGTTGATGAGGGCGGTGAGTCGTTCGGTGGGGCTGCCCTGGGCGGCCGCGGTCTGGGTGGCGGTGGCGACCTGGGCGCGGGCCTGGTCGTCGTAGGTGGGGCGGTCGATCTGGCGGAAGATCCCGATCGGCACCGGTCCGGCGGTGCCGGGTTGGGCGTTGTGCTCGCCGAGGCGGGAGAGGGCGAACTGGTCGGCGGGGTCGGGTGCGCTCGGGTCGTGGGCCCAGGTACGACCGCTCACGGTGACCTCGACGCCGGGTTCGAGGCGCAGCAGGGACTCGGCGGCGTCGGGTCCCTTGCCAGATCCCTTGAGGGCGTCGAAGGCGCCGTCGTTGAAGATGGGGCAGTTCTGGTAGATCTCGACCAGGCTGGTGCCGCGGTGGGCGGCTGCGGCGGCGAGGACGGCGGTGAGGTGCTTGCGGTCGGAGTCGATGGTCCGGGCGACGAAGGTGGCTTCGGCGCCGAGGGCGAGGGAGATGGGGTTGAAGGGGTGGTCGAGGGAGCCGACGGGGGTGGACTTGGTGACCTTCCCGACTTCGCTGGTGGGGGAGTATTGGCCCTTGGTGAGGCCGTAGATGCGGTTGTTGAACAGCAGGATCGTCATGTTGACGTTGCGGCGTAGGGCGTGGATGAGGTGGTTGCCGCCGATGGACAGGGCGTCGCCGTCGCCGGTGACGACCCACACGGAGAGGTCTTCGCGGGCGGTGGCGATGCCGGTGGCGATGGAGGGTGCGCGGCCGTGGATGGAGTGCATGCCGTAGGTGTCGAGGTAGTACGGGAACCGTGAGCTGCAGCCGATGCCGGAGACGAAGACGATGTTCGAGCGAGCGAGGCCGAGGTCGGGTAGGAAGGACTGGACGGCCTTGAGGACGGCGTAGTCGCCGCAGCCGGGGCACCAGCGGACCTCCTGGTCGCTGGAGAAGTCCTTGGCGGTCTGGGTCTCGCCCTCGGCCAGGGCGGGCACCAGGGCGGTGCCCGTTGAATGATGCGTGGGCATGGGCAGGTCGATGCTGCGGGTGCTCGTGGGGGTGGTCATGTATTCCCTCCTAGCGTCCCCGGCCGGCCCGCCACGCCCGGGTGATCGTGCTCCAACACGTCGGTTCCAGACGCGCCGCCGGGCGAGCCGACGCCAGCGATGTCGAAGAACTCCGCGTTGTAGCGGGTGAAGTTACTCTGCTCGCCCGGCACGTCGTCCTCGTAGAAGATCGCCTCGACCGGGCATACCGGCTCACAGGCGCCGCAGTCGACGCACTCGTCGGGCTGGATGTAGAGCATCCGCTTGCCTTCGTAGATGCAGTCGACGGGGCACTCTTCGATGCAGGCACGGTCCTTGACGTCGACGCACCCGGCACCGATCACGTACGTCATGCGACTGGCTCCTCTTCGTGGTCGGCGGGAAGGTTGAGGCCGTGCTCGCCGAGGTCGACCTCGCGGTCCTCGGCGTCGCCGACGAGCTGGCCGATGGCCTCGGCGAGCTCGGCGGCCTTGAGCGGCAGACCGTAGACGTGGTTGTAGCCCTGGGCGTCGACCAAGAACTCGGCACGGAGCATCTTGGAGAGCTGGCCGAGGTTCATCTCGGGCACCAGCACCTTGTCGTAGCGCTTCAGGATCTCGCCGAGGTCCTTGGGGAACGGGTTGAGGTGGCGCAGGTGGACCTGGGCGACGTCGTAGCCGGCGCGGCGGACCCGGCGGCAGGCGGCGCCGATCGGGCCGTACGTCGAGCCCCACCCGATCACCAGGACCTTGGCCCCCTCACCTGGTGGTCCGGACGGGTCGTCGACCTGCAGCGGCGGGAGGGAGTCGGCGATCCGCTGGACCTTCTCGGCGCGGATGCGGACCATCGCGTCGTGGTTGGCGGGGTCGTAGGAGATGTTGCCGTGGCCGGTCTCGGGGGTGCCGGCCTTCTCGAGGCCGCCGATGCGGTGCTCGAGGCCGGCGGTACCCGGGATCGCCCAGGGGCGGGCCAGGGTGTCCTTGTCGCGGGCGTAGGGCCAGAACTCGGCTCCCTTGGCACCCTCGTGGTTGGGCTCGTGGTTGGGGGCGGTCGCGAAGCCCGCGTCGATCTTCGGCAGGTCGTCGATCGAGGGGATCGCCCAGGGCTCGGAGCCGTTGGCGAGGTAGCCGTCCGACAAGAGGAAGACGGGGGTGCGGTAGGTGATCGCGATCCGGGCGGCCTCGACGGCGGCGGCGAAGCAGTCGCCGGGGGACTGGGGCGCGACGATCGGGACCGGTGCCTCGCCGTTGCGGCCGTACATGGCCTGGAGCAGGTCGGCCTGCTCGGTCTTGGTCGGCAGGCCGGTCGAGGGCCCGCCGCGCTGGACGTTGACGACCACGAGCGGGAGTTCGGTCATCACCGCCAGGCCGATGGCCTCGGACTTGAGCGCGATACCCGGGCCCGACGTGGTGGTGACGGCGAGCCGGCCCGCGAAGGAGGCGCCGATCGCGGCGCCGATGCCGGCGATCTCGTCCTCGGCCTGCAGCGTGGTCACGCCGAAGGCCTTGTGCTTGGACAGCTCATGGAGGATGTCGGAGGCGGGGGTGATCGGGTAGGAGCCCAGGAACACCGGCAGCTGCGAGCGCACCCCGGCGGCGATGAGGCCGTAGGACAACGCGAGGTTGCCGGTGATGTTCCTGTAGGTGCCCGCAGCCATCCGGGCCGGCTTGATCTCGTACTGGACCACGAACGTCTCGGTGGTCTCGCCGTAGTTCCAACCGGCCTTGAACGCCGCGATGTTCGCACCCAGGATCGCGGGCGCCTTGGCGAACTTCTTCTCCAGGAACCCGATAGTCGGCTCGGTCGGGCGGCCGTACATCCACGACAACAACCCCAACGCGAACATGTTCTTCGCCCGCGCAGCGTCCTTGCGGGACAGCCCGAACTCGGCGACCGCGGCAACGGTGATGCCGGTCAGGTCGACCGGCTGCACCGAGAACCCGGCCAGGATGTCGTCGACCTCACCCAACTTGTCCAACGGGTTGGAGGTGTAGCCGGCCTTGTCGAGGTTGCGCTTGGTGAAGTCGTGGGTGTCGACGATGATCGTCGCTCCCCGCGGCAGGTCGCCCAGGTTGGCCTTCAACGCGGCCGGGTTCATCGCCACCAGCACGTCGGGCCGGTCCCCGGCGGTGAGGATGTCGTGGTCGGCGAAGTGGATCTGGAACGACGAGACCCCCGGGATCGTGCCCTGCGGCGCCCGGATCTCGGCGGGGAAGTTGGGCAGCGTGACCAGGTCGTTGCCGAACACCGCCGACTCCTGCGTGAACCGATCACCCGTCAACTGCATGCCATCACCGGAGTCACCCGCGAACCGGATGATCACCCGGTCCAACCGCTTGACCTGCCTGGCAGCAAGGGAGTCGCCGGTCATGGGCCCTTGTACTGCCCGTCAGACCAAGGTAGGACGTCGCGGCGATGCTCGGCATCGACTAGCTCTACGCGCAGTCTCCCGTCGAGCAGGTGATGATAGCTGAACATCTGGGTCTCGCCGCTCGCGTTTACGTGGCTCACCTCTCGCTGGCCGCCCGCGTCCAGCGAAGCTAGCGAGTGGTTGAACTGATCCGACCAGAACCCAACGTGATGGAGCGCGCCTTCGGGGCCGGCTACCCAAGGTGTTCCCGGAATCTCCTGAATCAGCTCCAGCATGAGCCCGTCGCGGGAAGAGCGAGAGTAGGTGTAGAGCAGATCGACCACTGAGATGTGTCCGTCTTGCTCGACCCGCAGGGGCGCGCGGTGAGCAGGTGCCCAGGAGAGCCCTAGCTGCTCGCTCAGCTCCGCCGCAGCCGTTTCCAGCCGCGGAACGACGATGCCGACGTGATAGGCGGACAGGGACGTCACTGCGCACTGACCCACGCGGGGGTGGCTGAACCTAGCTTGATGGCTTGCTCCGAGGCGCTCAAATCTTCTCCTATCCTGAATGCCCAGTATACCTTACTGCAATGACCGTGCACAATGCGCGTCGACCGCCCACTGCGTTAGGCACCGGCCAGATCTCCGCTCGAGCCACTCACGAGGTAGACAGTCAAGGAGGTAGACAGTGCAGCGGGGTCCAACTCACCTCACAACAAGAGGCGCCGCATGAGAACGGGTCTGCTGCACCGCTCGGTGACCGCAGAACCTAGGCTTGGCTTGTTGGCGGGGTTGAAGCTCGGCGAGCCTCTTGAACTTGCACCCTCCTTTTGAGATGTTGACGGGGGAACAACACCTTGCCTCGATTCTTGACTCGTCGCCCCTTCTGGGCCGAAAGGACGGGACTGCTGCACGGATAGGTGACATCTGATCTGTGGTGCCGAGAGGTGCCGCTGGAAGGATGTGCACTGTGCCGAAGCCGTACCCCCAAGAGTTCCGCGACGACGTCGTTCGTGTCGCGAGGAACCGTGAGCCGGGAGTCCACCTCAAGCAGATCGCTGCCGACTTCGGCATCAGCGAGTCGTGCCTGACGAACTGGATGAAGACCGCCGACGTCGAGGACGGCGTGAAGCCCGGGTCGACCGGAGCTGAGAACACCGAGAACCGCGAGCTGAAGAAGCGGATCCGGCTGCTTGAGCAGGAGAACGAGGTCCTCCGCCGCGCGGCGGCCTACCTGTCGCAGGCGAACCTGCCGGGAAAATGATGTACCCGCTCGTCCGCGAGCTGGCCGTCGACGGGATCCCCGTCACGGTGACGTGCCGGGTCCTCAAGATCGCTCGCCAGCCCTACTATCGCTGGCTCCAGTCGCCGGTCACTGATGCTGACCTGGTCGAGGCGTACCGCGCCAACGCCCTGTTCGACGCCCACAAGGACGATCCCGAGTTCGGGTACCGGTTCCTCCTCGACGAAGCGAAGGACGCCGGCCAGGACATGGCTGCGCGGACCGCGTGGCGGATCTGCTCAGACCTGGGCTGGTGGTCAGCATTCGGCAAGCCCAAGCGGGTCAAGGCGAAGAGGCCGGGCCCGCCGGTCCACGACGACCTATGTGCGGTCACCGACAAACACGGCGTAGTCCGTCACGTCTTCGCCGCCGACGCTCCGAACCAGCTGTGGCTCAGCGACATCACCGAGCACCGGACCGCTGAAGGCAAGCTCTACATGTGCGCGGTCAAGGACGTCTATTCCAACCGGATCGTCGGCTACTCGATCGACTCGCGGATGAAGTCACGGCTCGCGGTCGCGGCGCTCAACAACGCCGTCGCCAGGCGCGGTGACATCGCCGGCTGCGTGGTCCATACGGACAGAGGATCGCAATTTCGAAGCCGGAAATTCGTCCACGCGCTCAACCGCCACTGCATGGTCGGATCGATGGGCCGCGTCGGTGCCGCGGGCGATAACGCGGCGATGGAGAGCTTCTTCGCGCTGCTCCAGAAGAACGTCCTCGACCGGCGTACCTGGGAGACCCGTGACGAGTTGCGGATCGCGATGGTGACCTGGATCGAGAGGACCTACCACCGCCGCCGCAGGCAAGCCGGACTCGGCCGATTGACCCCCATCGAATACGAAGCCATCATGACCACGCCAGCCACTCAGGCTGCGTGACCCAACCTGTCACCTATCCGTGCAGCAGTCCCGACGCGGCAGCTCTCTGGTGGTGTCAGCGGACGGGCTTGGCGTCGCGGCTCGATCGATCATGTCCAGGCGCAGACCTGCTGTGATCAGTCGTCGTCCGACGGTTCGAGCGATGCCGGCAGACCCCGGCGCGCGAGGCGCTCCTGCGCGTCGCGGACGATCTCGGTGAGCTTCGCCTCCAACTCGGCCTTGGGCGGCAGAACGGTCCAGTACTCGGCGACAGCAATGCCGTCCTTGTGCATCTCCAGGAGCTCGACCTGCTCGCGGCTGACCTCCGTGCACAGGATCAGCCCGAGCGGAGCCTCTTCGCCGGCTTTCGTTCGTAACGATCGAGCCAATTGAGGTACAAGTCCATCTGACCCTTGTAGCTCGGCTTGAACCTCCCGATCTTCAGCTCGACGGCCATCAGGCGGCGGAGGGGGCGGCTGAAGAACAGGAGGTCCAGGTAGAAGTCGTCGCCGTCGATGGTCATCCGCTTCTGGCTGGCGATGAAAGCGAAACCTTGGCCGACCTCGAGCAGAAATGCTTGGACGTCGCGGAGAATCGCGGCCTCCAGATCCTTCTCCAGGTAGGAGTCGTGGAGGCCGAGGGTGTCGAGGATGAGCGGGTCGCGGTAGGTGTCGCGTGGGACGGCCGAGCCTTCGGGGATCTGCGAGTTGGCGATCTCGCGGCGCTCGAACGCCTTGCGGCTGATCGCCGCCCTCAGCTCGCGAACGCTGAGGTGCTTGGACGCGGCCTCGTCGGTGTAGAAGGCCCGGGCCTCGTCTGAGCTGAGCGTGAGGACCTCACGGAGGTGCGACCAGCTCAATTGCTGGGCGAGGGCAGCGACCTCGTCATGGTCTGGGAACGCTCGCGCGAGCGCGACCATGCGGACGACGTTGGTGCGGTCGAAACCTCGTCCGAACCGAGCCTTCAATTGGTGCGACAGTGTCGCGACAATCTGCCGGCCGTACTCCGCGCGGCTGTTGCGGAGAGTGTTGACGAGGATCGCACGCCCCACGAGCCAGTAGGTCATGGTGAGGGCGGCGTTGACCCGCATGGCCGCCGCACGCCGCCCTTCCTCGACGACCTGGACCAGATACTCGAGCAGACCGGCCTCGTCGTCCGGTATGTCGTCTGTCGGAACGAGTCGGTCATGACGCTCCTCCGGTAGGGCGATTGGTGCGACAGCGGGGCACCAATCTGCCTTGAGCCCCCGACACTGTTGTCACTCCGACCTCCGCGAGTCGCGCCAGGCGTCGTATGACTGGCCGATCTTCTCGGCAAGCAGCCGGTCGCGGTCGAGGGTGGCGTGCTGGTAGATCGCCATCGCGGCCTGGGAGGCGTGGCCGGCGCGGGCCTGGAGCTCGGCGCCGGTGGCGCCGTGCTGGCCGGCGATGGTGAGTGCTGTATGGCGGAGGTGGTGGATGGTCAGATCCGGTCGGCCGGCCTTCTCGCGCGCGGGGCGGTAGCGGTCCATGAGGTAGCGGGCGCTCATGTGGTCGGTGCGATCACCCGGGAAGAGCAGGCCTTTGTTGCCCTCGGCAGTGAACTCGAGCAGGTGGTGCTGGAGCATCGGGAGGAACGGCGGCGGGACGTGCACGACGCGGATGCCGCTCCTGGTCTTCGGGGTGCTGATGTGACGGCCGCATTCGGGGCAGGATCCTCGGACTGACCGGTCCACGTCCTTGTCGACCTTGCGCGCCACGCTGATCCGTCCGGTGACGCCGTCGACATCGGACCGGCGGAGCTCGAACAGTTCACCTTCGCGCAGGCCGACGAAGGCAGCGAGCACGATGAAGAGCTTGAGGTGTCCGGGCATGTTGTCGACGATGATCGCGATCTCGTCGAAGGTGGCGGGCACAGCGACGTTCTTCACCCGTGCGGTGCCCGCG
This sequence comes from Nocardioides humi, assembly GCF_006494775.1. Lineage (NCBI taxonomy): Bacteria > Bacillati > Actinomycetota > Actinomycetes > Propionibacteriales > Nocardioidaceae > Nocardioides > Nocardioides humi. Next base: position 3,134,015 of record NZ_CP041146.1, read on the forward strand.
CCGCGGATCTTCGGGGGAGCACGGTCGATCAGTTCCTCCTCCTCGGCGGCCTGGAGGATCGAGCGCAGTAGGCGGTAGGCGGCCGCGTTGGTCGACTCCGTCTCAGGGTCGAGCGTCGTCCGCCAGCGCTTGATCTCGGAGAGGCTGACATCGCGCAGCGGTACCTCACCGAAGTAGGGGAGGATCCGGGTGCGCAGGAGTCCTTCGTAGCTTCGCGCCGTCGTCGGCCGGAGATCGCGTTCGCGGACATAGCGCTGGGAGTAGGCGGCCACCGTGTTGCTCGCCGCCTCCCGGGCCCGGCGCTCGGCCGCCATCCGACGTGCCGCAGGGGGAGACCACTCCTCGCGGTCTATCAACGACCGCTCGGCCACGAGCCAGGCCTCGGCGTCCATCTTGGCGCCGAAGCTGCGTGAGTAGCGGGTGCCGTCGGGCATCGCGTACCTCGCGCGGTAGGTGACGCCGCTGCTGCCGGTGCGGCGCTCGACCTCCCCGAAACCCCGTCTTCCTGCCATGGTGGAACCTCCCGAAATCGTCGCTTGGGGGACTGGTCCCCCTAACCCCCTACTACGAAACCCCATGCTCGCCAAGTAGGTGGTGGGGGACCTATGGGGGAAAGAATGGTGATCTCGGTCCATTCTAGGACACTTCTGACCTGCGGTTTTACGTTGTATCTCGAACAGCAGTTCGACAATTTGGTAGCTTTGCAAGCAGGGGGTTAGGGGTTCGAGCCCCCTAGGCTCTACGAAGATGCAGCGCGCCGTAGGCGCTCAGCTGGCATCGAGGAACGTCTGGTAGCGGGCTTCGAGCAGCAGCCTGTCAGGGCGTTGCGTTCGGCGTTCCGGCAGCACCATCAGCTGTTTGCCGTGGAACTCCTGGATGCCGTGACGCAGCATCGGCCCGTCGACCTCGTGGAGGACCTCGGCGTTGATCCGTACCTCGTAGTCGGGGGTGATGCCGAGGATCCGCTTGTCGTAGGCGGCGTGGTGCATCTTGCAGAGGGTGAGGCCGTTGGTGACGACGGGTCGTCCTCCGGCTCCGTCTTCTTGGATGTGCGCGGCGTCGAGCAGGTCGCTGTGCCGGAAGGAGCAGACGGCGCACGAGGTTCGGTAGGCCCGCAGGACAGCGGCTCGGAACGGGCGTTGGTGGAGGCGGAGCTTGGTGAGTTGCTGTCGGTACGACGGGTCGAGCTCGAGCTCGACGGACGGCCAGACGATGTCGGGCTGCGGCACTGCGTCGATGTCGACCACGAACTGCAGGTCGGCCTGCTCCTCGCCGACGAGGTAGATCGGGTAGAGCGCGCTGTATCCACCACCTTGGACACCCAGCCACCAGATCAGCGGCAGTCGCTCCAGCATGGCTTCGCGGAGGGCTCGGTTCTCGAAGTGGTTCGGGTCGCTGCCGCGCATCTTGTAGCGGTAGAACCCGTCGGTGCCGACGTTGTCGTCGTACGGTCGGTCGCTGCCTTCGGGCCGGTAGACGGTGCGGAACGACAACGCAGCGGTGAGCTGTCCTGGCTTCCAGATCCCTTGCTGGGTGGGCATCAGCCGGATGGTCTCACCGGCCAGGGCGAGGCCGCTGGTGTCGGCCTGGGTGAAGGTCTCCTTGCCGGCGGCACGTTGCCGGTCGAGCCACGCGAATGCGGCGTGTCTGACCGCCAGCTCGCGCAGCCGCTCCTCGGGAGTCACGACCGGATCATCTCAGGGCCTCTCGAGTGGCGGCCGCTCTTGGAGGTTTCCAATCGAATCCCCGGCACTGCGGTCCCGCTTCGTGTTCCCTTCCGAAGGGGAGAGGGAGGCGGCGCGAGACGTGATCAAGCTGCTCGAGGAATACCGCTCGAAGATCACCACCGCGCGGTCGTAGCCCGGCACGCAGCCCTAGGCGCCACGACGACTCTCCGCGAGAATGTGATCCGTTCGCATCGTCGACCGCGACAGAGACGTCATGCAGCACTACTCGGACGTCGAGCTTCTCGCCCTGGTGGGGCGAGGGGAGGAGGCTGCGCTCCGGGAGCTGGTGGAGCGGCATTCCGGGTGGCTGCTGTTGCGGCTCCGGCGGCGGTCGCCGGATGAGGAGCTGGCCCATGACGCGCTGCACGACACGTTCGTGGCGGTGTGGCGGAACCCGGGGTCGTTCCGGGGCGAGGGGGACCTGGGGGCGTGGCTGTGGGGGATCGCGATCCGGCAGCTGATCAGCCGGCTGCGCAAGAAGGCGCCGCCGGTGCCGGCGAGCAGCGAGGTGATCGCGGCGCGGAGCCCGCTCGTGGCCAGTGCCGAGGACGAGCTGCTCGTCGCGGTGGCGCACGGCGGGGTCGGCGATGCCCTCAAGGCGCTGTCACCCGAGCTGGTGCGGGTGCTGCAGGCGACGGTGATCGACGGCCTCACGACCAAGGAGGCCGCGCAATTGCTCGGGATCCCGCAGGGCACGGTCAAGAGCCGGGCGCGGATCGCGAAGGCCCGGCTGCGGGAGCAGCTGGTGCTCCAGGAGGGGTGGTGAGGATGACGGCCGAGTGGCATGTCGAGCCCGAGACCTGGACGGCGTACGTCGCCGGGCGGCTCGGGCCCGCGACCGAGGCGAGCGTGGAGGCGCATGTCGTCGGGTGCGCCGAGTGCCGGGCCACGGCGCGCGGCATGGTCGACACGTCGTCGGTCTGGGCCGGGGTGCAGGCGACGATCGGCCGGCCGCAGCCGGCCCGGCCGCTGCGCCTCCTGCGGCGCCTCGGGGTGCCCGAGGACGAGCTGGTCCTGCTCGGTGCGGGCGACGGCGTCATGGTGCCGTGGATCGTGGCGGTGGCCTCGGCGGTGACCTGTGCGCTGGTGGCCGGCTTGGCGCCGTGGCGTCCGGACGCGGTCTTCCTGGCGCTGGCGCCGCTGATCCCGGCGCTGGCCGTGGTCAGCGCGTTCGACGCGACGGAGTCGCTGCGGGAGGTGAGCATCCCGACGCCGTACTCGAAGCTGCGGCTCGCACTCCTGCGGACGACGGCGGCCCTGGCCGTCGCGGTGCCGGTGACCCTGATGATCGGCCTGGTCGTGCCCGGCCTCAGCTCGATGACGTTCGCGTGGCTGCTGCCGGCGCTCGGGCTGACGACCGCGGCGCTGGTGCTGCTGACCTGGCTCGCCCCGGCGCCGGTGGGCGGCGCGCTCGCCCTCGGATGGATCACCCTGGCCGCGTCGCTGGGCGTCTCGGACCGGGAGCAGCTGCTGACCGGGCCGGTGGCGCAGGCGTCGTACGTCGTGGCCGCCGCGCTGCTGGCGGCCGTGTTCGCCACACGGGCGACCACGCTGCGGCCGAGGGGGAGCGAGCGATGAGCACGGCCAGCCTCGACGGCGTGTCGAAGACGTACGGGCGGACCGTCGCCCTGCAGCCGACGACCGTGTCCCTCCAGCCCGGCGTGGTGGGCCTGCTCGGGCCCAACGGCGCCGGCAAGACCACCATGCTGCGGCTGCTGTCGAGCGCGCTCCCGCCGAGCAGCGGGCGGATCGTCGTGGCGGGGCACGAGGTGACCGCCGGCCACGCCGAGCGGATCGAGGCCCGACGGCGGATCGGCTACCTCCCCCAGGAGGTCGTGTTCCCGCGCGGCATGACGGCGCTCGGCTTCCTCGACTACATCGCCGTGCTCAAGGAGTGGAAGGACGCCGCCGCCCGGCACACCGAGATCCGGCGGGTCCTCGAGCTCGTGCACCTCGGCGACTCCGGCACGCGGAAGGTGGCCCGGCTCTCGGGCGGCCAGCGCCGCCGGCTCGCGATCGCCCAGGCCCTCATCGGCTCCCCCGAGCTGCTCATCCTCGACGAGCCCACGACCGGGCTCGACCCGGAGCAGCGCGCCTCCCTGCGCGGCCTGCTCGGCGGCCTCCCCGGCACCGTGCTGCTGTCGACCCACCAGACCGAGGACGTCTCGGCCCTGTGCGACCGGGTCCTGGTCATCGACGACGGCCTGATCCGCTTCGACGGCTCCGTGCCGGACCTGCTCGCCACCGCGGCCGGCCGGGTGCACCTCGGCCCCACCGGCAGCGCCGGTGCGGTCCAGACCTGGAAGACGGGGACCGGGCTGATCCGCTCCGTCGGGGGACACCCCGCTCCCGACTCCTCCGTCACCGACCCCTCGGTCGAGGACGCCTACCTGCTGCTCCGCGCGGAGCGGCCCCGCGAGCAAGGAGTCATCCCATGACCGGCACCCTCACCCGCTCCGCCCTCGGCCAGCTCGCCCGGCAGGAGATCGCCAACTACGCCAGGAGCAAGCTGTTCTGGTTCGGGACCCTGCTGACCGCGGTCGTGGCCGTGCTGGGCGTCCTCGGGAGGTCCGACGTGCGGGGCCGGACGGCGCTCGACGGGCTCGCTCCCGGGCTCACCCTCGGCGTGCTGGGCATCGTCGTGATGGCGGGGCTCGTCCGCCGCTCCGACCGTGCCGCGGAGGCGGCGGGCGCGGTCGCCGTACCCGAGCGGACGCGCACCCTGGCGCTGGCGGCCGCGACGGTGGTGCCGTTGACCGTCGCGCTCGGGTGGTGGGCGGCGGCGGCCTACGGCTATCTCGCCTACGACCGCTCGGCGGACTCCACGTTCGAGGCGACCCCGGACGCGCTGGTGCTGGGCGTGCTGTTCGCCCAGGGTGTCGTCGCGGCGGTCGGCGGCCCGCTGTTGGGCCTCGTGCTGGCGCGCTGGCTGCCCCAGCGCTGGACGCCGCCGATCGCGGCGGTCGCGGTCGTCGTCGTGAGCCTGTTCATGAACGGCGACCAGGCGTGGACCACCTCGTGGCGCGAGGTCTGGCTGTGGACGCACTTCCACGGCCCGATCGGCACCGCCGTCGGATCCGCCCCGGGCGACGACCCGATGCGCTGGGGTGTGCTCACCGGATCCGTCTTCTGGTACGTCGGCTACCTGCTCGCGCTCTGCGCGCTCGGCGTCCTGTTCGCGGTGTTCCACGACCGCGAGCAGGATCGGACCCGGCTCACCCGCGCCGGCCTCGGCGTGCTCGGGGCGGCGGTCCTGCTCTGCGTGCTGGCCGTCACCGGCGGCGAGCCCGACATCGTCTACAACCCGCTGCCCTCGCCCGAAGCCACCGGCTGACCATGCGGCGGTACGCCGGCAGCGCGGTCCCGTGGGGCACGGTCGCGCTGGTGGCCGCGGTCGTCGTGGGCCTGATGGAGCTGGTGGCCCGGCACCCGGTCACGATGTGGATCCTCGAGCCCGCCTCGGTCGGCCTGCTCGCCGCCGCGGCGGCCTGCTGCTTCGACGAGCGCGCCGGCGCCGTCGTCGACCCGGCGCCCCGCTCGCTCGCCTGGCGCACCCTCGCCCGCACCAGCGGCCTGGTCCCCCTGGCCGCCGCCTGGACCTGGGCCGTCGTGCGCGGCTGGGACAGCCTCTTCGGCCGCCCCTGGGAGGTCGCGACCCAGGGGTACGTCGCCCTCCTCCTCGGCGCCACCTGGTCGGTCGTGCTGCGCGGACTCGGCACACCCAGCCCGGGCGCCCGCATCGCACCCGCCGTCGTACCCCTGGCCGTGTGCTGGCCGGTCGCCGGCTGGCTGCAGCGGCGGGTGCCCGTCTTCCCGCACTCCCCGAGCGACGCCTTCGGCGACTGGGACCTCAGCCACGCGGGCTGGCAGGCGGCGGGTCTCGTCGCCGTCGTACTCCTCGTGCTGAGCCTCGCCGAGGCCCGCTGGTGGATGATCCGCAGGACGCGCTGAACACGACAGGGAGGGCACAGATCCCACCCTGCACAAGGAGCCCGTCATGAACCGTCCCACCATCGCCGCCCTCGCGATCGCCCTCGCCGGCCTCACCCCCGTCCTCGCCGCCTGCGGCAGCGACGAGCCCGCCGCCGACGCCGCGGCGAAGGCGACCCCGTCCGCCGCCTTCCCGGTCATCTCCGAGGACGAGTTCCAGACCCGGGGCGGCGCGCTCTGCGAGGCCAACGCCGAGGCCATCGCCTCGAGGTTCATGGCCCTGAGCCAGCCGCCGACCGAGGACGAGATGGCGGCCGCCTTCGACAACCTGGTCGCCGAGTCGTACCAGATCTCCGACGACTTCGCGAAGCTCGGTGCCCCCGCGGAGCGCCAGGACGTCCTGGCCCGGGTCATCGAGGCCAACGACCGGATCACCGCGGCGGTCGAGGCCGCCGGAGTCGAGGCGTTCTTCGCCGACGAGGGCGAGGCGTACGCCGAGCTCGAGCCGCTGCTCGAGGAGCTGGGCATCCCGGCCTGCATCGCCGACGAGGGTTAGGCCCTCGCCTACGAGGTCCGGTGCTGGCCCGACGGCGACGTCCCGGACCGCGCCGCGGCTCCCGAGCCGCCGACGCTGCTGCCGCTCGCACCCGCCGACGCGCGGGCGCTCCTGGACCGCGTCGCCGAGGTGCCCCGCCACACCTGGGGCCGCGACGCGCTGGGGGTGGGCGACATGTGGAACTCCAACTCCCTGGTCGCCTGGCTCCTGCAGACCACCGGGATCGACGCGGCGGCCCTGGCGCCGCCCGGCGACGGTGCCGCGCCGGGCTGGGCGGCCGGCATCGCGGCCGCCCGCGGGACGCTCAGCCCGCCGTCCGGTCGTCGGTCCCGTCGTCGGCCGTCCGCGTGACCAGGGTCCGCAGCCGCGACATCATCCGCCAGGTCATGACCGCGCTGACGACGCTCGTCGCCTCGATCATCAGCCGGGTCGGGCGGCTGCGGGTCTCGTAGCGCTCACGCAGGTGCAGCCGGGTCGCCCGGGCCCGCCCCTGGTGGACCGGCGCGAGGTGGAAGGTCCAGGTGGTGGCGAAGTCCATCTCCCCGGGCGCGTCACCGCCCTGCGAGGTCACGACCAGGCAGCGGCCGGGATCGACCTCGGCGACGCGCAGGGCGATGTCGGGGTGCAGCCGGAAGGGGTCGCCGACCGCGACGTCCTGCCACTCGAGATGGACTCGGGTGGCGCCCACGATCCGGCAGCCGGCGAGGTTCTCGAGGGTCTCGAAGGAGTAGAAGCCGGCCCGGTCCTGCCCCAGCTGGGCGATCCACGGCCACACCGCCTCCGGGGGCGCGGGGAGCGTGCAGGCACGGTCGTTCTGGACCTGCGCCTGCGGCAGCAGCTCGTCGCCGGGCAGCGTCGCCTGCGCCTCGGCGGCGGAGGCGCCCAGGCGCCGCCGTGCCCGGGCGGCCGCGCCGGCTCCCGTGGCCGCGGCGGCGAGGAGTACGACGGCGGTGCGTCGTGCGGACATCGGGCCACCTCCCTCTCGTCGGTGCCTCGATCCTCGCGAGTCGCGGCGCCCGGGTGGAGGGGCGAAGGTCCCGCGGCGCACGGGCACTGCGGCGGTCCGTACCCGCCCCGGGGTACGACGAGAGCCCCACCGCGGGGACGACCCGGACCCCGGACCCGCGCGATGGTCGTGCGGTGATGCCGACGACCGAGCCCGTCTCGCCGACCTCCCCCGACAGTCCCGACTCCTCCGGCGCTGCCACCCGCCCGGCCCACGGCCGGCGCTGGTGGTGGTGGTTCGCCCTGACCTCGGTCGCGATCACGGTGCTCGCCGTCGGCCCGTACCTCACGGCGTCGCTGGCCGAGCTCTCCGTCGACGACCACGGCGTCGCGAGCAACTACGTCGACCGGCCGGCGCCGTTCCGGGTCGCGCTCTACCTCCACGCGTCCTTCGCCGGCGTGGCGCTGCTGCTCTCGCCGCTGCAGTTCGCGACCCGGTTGCGGCGTCGGCGCCCCCGGATCCACCGCGCGGTCGGGCGGATGGTGCTGGCGGCGATCCTGGTCTCCGGGCTGGCGGGGCTGGTGCTGTCGTTCGTCAACGAGGCCGGGCCGATCGGCGTCGTCGGCTTCGGGGGACTGGCGCTCGCCTGGCTCGCGTGCGCGGGCGCGGCGTACCGCACCGCCCGGCGCCGCGACCTCGCCGCCCATCGGCGCTGGGCGATCCGGACGTTCGCGCTGACCTACGCCGGCGTGACGCTGCGGCTGCAGACCATCCTCCTCGTCACCCTCCAGGTGGCGCTGGGCGGGGACGCGGACCTCGCCTTCGACCGGGCGTACTACGTCGTGACGCTGTCGAGCTGGGTGCCGAACCTGCTCGTCGCCGAGTGGTACCTGCGCCGCGGCCGCGGCAGGTGATTCACTCGTGCGCGTGCTAGGACGCCTGCTGCCGCTGCTCGCGGCCGGCTACGCGGCGATCGCGCTGACCGACCTGCTCGGCGGCACGGGTCGTCCCGCCGCCGAGGTGACGGTCGGGGTGGTGGGCACGCTGGTGCTGAGCGCCAGCATGGTGCTCGCGCCGCGGGCTCCGCTCGCCGCGCTGCTGGTCGCCGGCGGCGCGGTGGTGGTCGAGTCGGCGGTCCATGCCGACGTCGCCATCTCGCCGGCCGCGACCCTGGTCAGCATCGTCGTGGTCGGCCGGCTGGCCGACCGGCGGCGAGCCGCGGCCGGCCTGCTGGTGGCGATCGCCAGCGTGCTGGCCTACTACGCCTTCAGCCCGCCGAGCTCGCCCGCCGAGCTGGTGTCGACCCTCGTCGCCTACACCGCGTTCTGGGCGCTGGCCTACGCCTGGGCCCGGCGCGACGAGGAAGCCGAGCGGGCCCGCCGGGCCGACCGCGCGCTGCTGCTGGCCGAGCTGCGGACCCAGATGGCGCGCGACCTGCACGACATCATCGGGCACACCCTCAACGTGGTCGTCGTGCACGCCGGGGCCGCCCGGCTCTCGCTCGACGGCGCCCCCGCGGTCAGCCGGGACCTGCTGCTGCAGATCGAGCACGTCGGCCGCGAGGCGATGGCCGACCTCGACGACGCGGTCGCCACGCTGCGCGATCCCGCGGCCGGCACCGACCGGCCGCTGCGGCCGACGACGGCGGGCCTCGCGGACCTGCCCGCGCTGGTGGAGCGCTTCGCCGCCTCGGGCGTCCGGGCCTCGCTCGTCGTCGACCCCGCGCTGCTCACGCCGGACGGCGCGCCGTCGTACGCCGTCGCCCGCGAGGCCTACCGGATCGTCCAGGAGTCGCTGACCAACGCGCTCAAGCACGCCGCGCCCTGCCGGGCGCAGGTCGAGGTCAGCACGAGCGGCGACCACGTCGTGGTCACGGTGCGTGACGACGGCGCCGGGCCGCCGGAGCACTGGCTCCCCGGCCGCGGGCTCGGGGGCATCCGGGAGCGCGCCACCCGCGTCGGCGGTACGGCGCGGCTCGGCCCGGTCGGCGCCGGCGCTCCCGGCTTCCGGGTGGAGGCCCGGCTGCCGCTCGATCGGCAGCCGGCATGACGGTCCGGGTGCTGGTGGCCGACGACGACGCCCTGCTGCGGGCCGGGCTCGCGGTGGTGGTGGGGACCGACCCGGGGCTCGAGCTCGTCGGGGAGGCGGCCGACGGCCTCGACGCCGTACGGACGGCGGGCGAGGTGGCGCCCGACGTCGTCCTGATGGATGTGCGGATGCCCGGCGTCGACGGGATCGAGGCGACCCGCCGGATCCTGGCGCTGGGCGGCGGGACGCGGGTCCTGGTGCTGACGACCTTCCCCGACGACGAGTACGTCGCCGCGGCGCTGCGGGCCGGCGCGTCCGGGTTCCTGCTCAAGCGGGTGGCCCCCGAGCGGCTGCTCGAGGCCGTCCACACCGTCGCCCGGGGGGAGGCGCTGCTCGACCCCGCGGTCACCCGCGCCGTGGTGGAGCGGTCGATCCATGCCGAGCCGGCGCACGCCGACGCGTCCGCGCGGGGCCCGCTGGCCGCGCTGACCGAGCGCGAGCTCGAGGTCTTCGCGCTGGTCGGCGAGGGCCGGTCGAACCGGGAGATCGCGGTCGCCCTGACCCTCGCCGAGTCGACGGTCCAGACCCACGTCAAGCGGATCCTCGCCAAGCTCGGCGCCCGCGATCGCGCCCAGGCCGTCGCGATCGCGTTCCGCAGCGGGCTGGTCGATCCCCGGTCGCCGAGGTGAGCTGAGCCGATCGGCTCCCTCGGGCGCGCGGGCGCCGTCGTACCGAATCTTGCGGCGACGCCCGGAGCCCACGGGAGATCCTCCTGCGCGTCGGGGTGGACGTGCGACCGTCTGAGGAGGCAGGGTCGTGGGTACGCCGGAGAACACCGGACGTACCCATCTCGGAAGGTTGTGAAGTGAAGAGAGCACTGACGATCGTGGCGTCGGTAGCGACGGCAACGGCGCTGCTGGTGCCCAGTGGGAGCGGAAGCGCGGCGCCATCGGCCCCGCAGGCCAGCGAGAAGGCCCCTTCGTACACCCCGCCGGCGCCCGTCTGGGGCGCCTGCACCAACCAGCGGTTGGTCGACGCGGGGGCGGAGTGCGCCATGCTCGAGGTCCCGCTCGACTACGACAAGCCCAAGGGCAAGAAGATCCAGATCGCGGTCAGCCGGGTGCTCCACACGGACCCCGACTACAAGGGCATGATCGCGGTCAACCCGGGCGGCCCCGGCGGCTCCGGCCTGATCTACTCCATCCTGGGCCCGGCCATCCCCAACGGCGTGGGCGCGAAGTACGACTGGTACGGCTTCGACCCGCGCGGTGTCGGCAGCAGCACCCCGTCGCTGAGCTGCAACCCCAACTACCCGGGGGCGGGCTACGACCGGCCCAACTACGTGCCCAAGAAGAAGAAGGACCTCAAGTGGTGGCAGCGGACCACCAAGAAGTACGCCAAGGCGTGCTCGAAGTCCGACGCCAAGCGGCTGCTCAAGCACATGCACACCACGGACGTCGCCCAGGACCTCGACAGCCTGCGCAAGGCCGTGGGGCAGCCGAAGCTGAACTACTACGGCTTCTCCTACGGCACCTACCTCGGTCAGGTCTACGCCACGATGTTCCCGAAGAAGGTCGGCCGGTTCGTCTGGGACGGCGTCCTCAACGCGAAGAACGCCTTCTACCAGGCCAATATCGACCAGAACATCCAGTTCGACAAGAACAGCAAGGTCTACTTCAAGTGGCTGGCCAAGAACGACGCGACCTTCGGGCTCGGCACCAAGGGCAAGAAGATCCGCAAGGGCTACTACAAGCTGCTCAAGCAGCTCGACAAGCAGCCCGCCGCCGAGGGGAAGCTCGGGCCGGACGAGCTCAACGACGTCCTGCTCAGCGCCGCCTACTACGTCTACGACTGGGCGGAGATCGGCGCGGCGTACGCCAAGCTGGTCACGACCGGTGACGGCGCCGACCTGATCGCCATGTACGACGAGCCGGGCGACGACAACGGCTTCGCCGTCTACAACGGCGTGCAGTGCACCGACGCGAAGTGGCCCGGCTGGAAGCAGACCGAGGCCGACACCCGGCGCGTGCACAAGAAGCACCCGTTCCTGGCGTGGAACAACACCTGGTACAACGCGCCCTGCCTGAACTGGCCGGCCACGTCGCGCGACGCGTTCGAGGTCAGCGGCAAGAAGGTGAAGTCGCGGATCCTGATGGTCGCCGAGACCAGGGACGCCGCCACGGTGTTCTCCGGCGCGGTGGCCACCCGCAAGGCGTTCCCGACCTCGTTCCTCATCGAGGGCAAGGGCGGTACGACGCACTCCGGCTCGCTGTCCGGTGTCGAGTGCACCGACAACCTGATCGCGAGCTACCTCGACACCGGTGTGCTGCCGAAGCGCAAGAAGAACAAGCGCAGCGACCTCAAGTGCGACCCGGTCCCGCAGCCCGCGGCGGCGGCCCCCGCGCGCGGCACCGGTCCGCTCACGGTCGACGACCGGATGCCGGCGTACCTGAGGAAGGCGCTGATCGAGGCGCAGTCGACGGGGCGCTGACCCGGTGGCGAGATCACGGGGGTGATCCCACCCCGGAGCGGGCGTCGGCGTTCTCGCCGGCGCCCGCTCCGTCGTTGCGGGCTGGTGGGTCATCGGGGGGTGACGGGTGATGCCCGTCACGCAATTTGGACGTCCTGGCCAGTAATGCTTGACACCGTGTCTAACTCGGGCCAAGATCCTGTGCCATGAGTCACATCAGCGGCGTTCGGGCCAGCGCGGCCCGCGACACGTCGGCGTCGAGCCATGAGACGGTTTCGGGCGGTGTCGGCGTCGAAATCTCCGCTGTGGCGCACTCGTTCGTGAGTGATGACCGGGTCGTCGATGCGTTGGTCGACATCGATCTCGCCATCGGCGCCGGGGAGTTCGTCTCGCTGGTCGGCCCTCGGGCTGCGGCAAGACCACGCTGCTCAACATGGTGGCGGGCCTCGTGACGCCGACCGAGGGACAGGTCAGGATCGGTGGCAAGGTCGTCACCGAGCCCAGCCGCGACACCGCCTACATGCTGGCGCGAGACGCGCTGTTCCCGTGGCGCAGCGCGCTCGAGAACGTCATGCTCGGCCTCGAGGTCCGCGGCGTGCCGCGCGCGGAGCGCCGGGCCGTCGCCCAGGAGTGGATGCAGCGGGTGCACCTCGGTGGCTTCGAGCGTGCCCGGGTCACCGAGCTCTCCCAGGGGATGCGACAGCGCGTCGCCATCGCGCGCACGCTGGCCGGGTCGCCGCGCTGCATCCTGATGGACGAGCCGTTCGCCGCCCTCGACGCCCAGACCCGGCTCCTGATCCAGCAGGAGTTCCTCGGCCTGTGGGCCCGCTCGGGTGCCACGGTCGTCTTCGTCACCCACGACCTCCAGGAGGCCGTCGCGCTGAGCGATCGCGTGGTGCTCATGGGCAGCCGGCCCGGCCGGATCGCCAAGGAGGTCGACATCGACCTGCCGCGCCCGCGGAACATGACCGAGATCCAGGCCGACCCCGAGTGGCAACGCGTCTACCTGGAGCTGCAGGACGCCCTCAAGGAGGAGACCGCGGCGATGCGCGCCGAACGCGAGGAGGCAACGGCATGAGCGACACCCGCACGACCGCCGAGCCGCCGACGGTGCCCGGCCCCGCCCGCACCGGCGGCACCGAGGACCGCTCGGCCGTTCACCAACGGCTGATCCGAGCCCGCCGGGCCCGTCGGATCCGGACCATCGGCACCATGTGGGCGATGCGGGTTGGGGTCGTGGTGCTCCTGCTCGGCGTCTGGGAGGCGGCCCACGCCTTCGAGTGGATGAACCCCGTCTTCATCAGCGATCCCCGCAGCGTCGCCGAGAGCCTGGTCGACATGATCCGGTCCGGCGACCTCTGGGCCGACGGCTGGGCGACCCTCAAGGCCGCGATGCTCGGCCTGCTGATCGGTGGCAGCGGCGGCATCATCGGCGGCCTGGTGCTCGCCGAGTTCCCGACCTTCCGCGAGGCGGTCCGGCCCATCGTCACGCTCGCCAACGCGCTGCCCCGCCCGGCCCTGGCGCCGATCTTCCTGGTCTGGTTCGGCCTCGGCATCGGCTCCAAGGTCGCCGTGGCCGTCAGCATCGTGTTCTTCCTGCTGCTCATCAACACGCTGGCCGGCGTCGACGGCGTGGACAGCGACCGGGCGATGCTGTCGCGGACCCTGCGGATGTCGCGCCTGCAGCGGTTCCGCCTGCTGCAGCTGCCGACGGCCGGCCCGTCGATCATCGCCGGCCTGCGCCTCGGCGCCGTCTACTCGGTGCTCGGCGCCGTGGTCGCCGAGATGGTCGCCTCGACCGACGGCCTGGGCCTGCGCCTCGTCCGGGCCGCGAACTCCTTCGACATCGCCGGCTCCTTCGCCATCCTCTTCGTCCTGGCCCTGCTCGCCTACGCCCTCGACTGGGTGATCGGGCAGGTGGAGCGCCGCCTCTCGTGGCAGGTCCGCGCCGCCGACTGACCCCATCCCGACCATCCGGTCACCAGCCCGACGCCAGAACTCGGGACCGCTGGCACGTCTGCCACCTGGCAGAGAACAGGAGGAACTGTCATGTCCACCACCATCCGCAAGGTCGCTGCCGCCCTCGCGGCCGCCACCTTGGCGCTCGGGCTCGCTGCGTGCGGTTCCGAGTCGACCGACGGCCAGAAGACCGAGGACGGCCTGACCAAGCTGACGCTGCAGAAGTACGAGGGCGCGCTGCTCTACACCAGCGACATCATCGCCCAGGAGCAGGGCTTCTACGAGGACAACGGCCTGGAGGTCAGCTTCGTCAACCCCGGCGACGGCGCGACCTCGATGCAGCTGCTCGCCAACGGCGACACCAGCGGCGTCATCGGCGACATCAGCGGCGGCCTGGCCGCGCACAGCAAGGGCCAGCCGATCGTCGCCGTCGGCAGCGTCATCAACAAGAACCTCTTCCAGATCTCGGCCTCGAAGGAGCTCCTCTCGGTCGAGGGCGACTGGAAGGCGAAGATGACCGCGCTCAAGGGCCGCACGATCGCCGTGCCCGGCATCGGTGGCAGCGCCAGCCTGACGATGACCGGACTGCTCGAGTCAGCCGGCCTGGACCCCGAGAAGGACGTCACCATCGTCTCGGTCACCACCATCCCGGCGGCGGTGTCCCAGCTCGAGCAGGGCACGATCGACGCCTTCATCTACATCCCTCCGGCGGCGAACGTGATCGAGAACGCCGGCGCCGGCGGTCTCTACCTCGACATCGCCAACGACGGACCCGAGGAGTTCCAGAGCGCGCTGATCGCGATGCTGGCCAACCAGAAGTGGGCCGAGGAGAACCCCGACTCCGTCGAGGCGTGGGTGCAGTCCCAGCAGGACGCGATCGACTGGATGCGGGACCCGGCCAACCGTGAGGCGGTCATCGACGTGATCGCGTCGAACACCACCAGCGACGACCGCGACCTCGCCGGCCAGCTCCTCGACTACCTGGTCGACACGGCGTACTCCGCGACGCCCGACGGACTCCCGGTCGACGAGGAGATCCTGCAGCAGCAGATCGACACCCAGGTCAAGGGCGGGGTCGTCGCCGACGGCACGTTGAGCGCCGACGACATGCTGGTCGAGCGCTGAGCGAGCTGACTCCACCATGACCTCCCCACCGCAGCTCGCCGTCGCCGGCATCGGGACGACCGGGTACCGCCGCGAGCAGGACGGCGTCCAGGGCGCTCTCGCGGCCCGGGCCGTCCGTGCTGCGCTGGCCGACGCCGGGCTGGGGCCGGGCGACGTCGACGGCCTCGTCACCGAGGGCGCGGTCATGCCGCGGCACCTGCCGGCCGACCTGCTGGCTGCCGCCTGCGGGATCGAGCCGCGGTGGAGCGTCCAGTGGCTGGTGGCGGCGGCCGGCACGGTCGCCGCCCCCGCACTGGCCGCGCAGGCGATCGCCGCCGGGGAGGCGAGCACCGTGGTGGTCGTGCAGGCGATGGGCCGGGCCAGCGCGACGGCGAGCGACGACCCGTACCGCTACCACGCCGAGGACCCGGTGAAGGCGGCGTACGAGATGCCGATGGGGTGGTACGGCCAGGCGGCCTACTTCGCCGCGATGGCTCAGCGCTACGCCCACGAGCTCGGGCCGGTCGAGGACGGTCTGGCCGCGATCGCGCTGCAGGCCCGGGCCCACGCGGCGCTGACGCCCGGCGCGCAGCGGCCCGACGCCCTCGACCGGGCCGGGTACGACGCGGCGCGGACGGTGGCCGAGCCGCTGCGGGTGCCGGACTGCGCGTTGATCTCGGAGGGAGCGACGGCGTACGTCCTCACGACCCTCGAGCGGGCCCGCGACCTGCGCCAGCCGCCGGTCGCGGTCGCGGGCGTGGGCGTCTCGCCGGCGACCGCGACGCAGAGCACCTGGTTCACGCAGCGAGCCGACCTGCTGTCGACCGGGGCCGCGGCGAGCAGTCGCGCGGCCTTCCGGCAGGCCGGCATCACGGCGGCCGACGCCGACGTCGTCGAGCTCTACGACTGCTTCTCGATCACGCCGCTGCTGCAGCTGGAGGAGATGGGCTTCTGCGCTCGGGCGAGGCGCCCGCGGCCGTGGCCGACGGCCGCTTCGGGCGCGACGGAGGTCAGCCGCTCAACACGCACGGAGGCCTGCTGGCCTACGGGTTCTGCCTCGGCATCGGGCACGTCACCGAGGCGGTGGCCCAGCTGCGCGGCGAGCGCGGCGCCGGACAGGTGCCCGGCGCGCGTACCGCCGTCGTCGGCGGCCTCGGCGTCCCGTACCACGCGACCCTGGTCCTCACGGGAGGTGCCTGATGACGGCCGAGCCGACCTTCGGCCTGCCGGACTGCGCTCCGCCCGACGCCGAGCACGACCCGTTCTGGAGGTCGCTGTCGGACGGCCGACTGACGCTGCCGTTCTGCCGCGACTGCGGCCGGGCCCGGTGGTACCTCCTGCCGACGTGCCAGCAGTGCGGCAGCGAGGCGTCGGCCCTCTGGCGCGACCTGCCGGGGACCGGCGCGCTGTACTCCTGGACCCGGCTGCCCCGTCCCTTCGTGCCGGCCGACGGCCCGGTCGTCGTGGGCCTGGTCGAGTGCGACGGCGCCCCCGGCGTACGCCTGGTCGCCCCGCTGGCGGTCACCGTCCCGCGGATCGGGATGCGGCTGGTCCTGCGGCCGGTGCGCCGCGACCCCCACACGCTGCCTGTCTTCGAGAGCGAGAGGAGCCGCTGATGGTCCAGGTCGGAGTGCTCTACCAGGGCATCGCTGGAATGCGGCCGAGCGCCGCCGGACGCTGGGTCGAGGAGCTCGGCTACGACTCGGTCTGGGTCGGCGACCACGTGCTGTTCTACGTGGACGGCCTGACGACCGCGATGGCGCTGGGCTCGGGGACCGAGCGGATCACGGTGGGCAACGCGATCCTGCTGGTGCCGTTGCGCGACCCTGCCCTGCTGGCTCGCGCGCTGGTCTCGATCCAGTCCGAGATGCCCGGCCGCTACGTCCTCGGCGCCGGCGCGGGCGGCGACGTACCGGCCGAGTTCGAGGTCACCGGCAGGTCGCTCGCCGGCCGTGGGCGCCGGATGGAGGAGACGCTGGCGAATGTCCGCGAGGCGTTCGCCGGCACCATCCTCGGCGAGGAGTTCGACGCGGCCGGGACCACCTGCCCGCCGTTCTGGTTCGGCGGCCGCACACCCCGCGCGGCGGCCCGCGCCGCCACGATCGGGGACGGCTTCATCCCCTATCTCGTCACGCCGGCGCACTACGCCGACCTGCTCGAGCAGGTCGGCAGCGCCCGCGCGGCGGGGCCCCGGGCCGAGCGTCCCTGGACCCGCGGCCTCGACGTCATGGTGTCCGTCGGCACGACGGGCGAGCAGGCCTGGCGGGACGCCGAGGCGTACCGGGCCTACGGCCTGGACGACGACCAGCTGCGCCGGCACACCGTCCTCGGCACCCTCGACGACGTCGCGGCGGGTCTGCGCCGGTTCGTCGAGGTCGGCGCCGAGCATCTCATCCTGCACGTCACCGCACCCGCGGACCGCAAGACCGAGCAGATCGAGCTGCTCGCCTCGATCCTCGACACCATCCGCCAGCCCGGCCGCGCGCCGGACCAGGAGGGGAACAACGATGAGCACTGAACTGCCCAGCAACCCGGTCACCTCGCGCCTGGGCTCGGGGACCCGCGCGTTCCGCACGGTCCGGCAGCTCGCGGAGGCGGCCGTGGAGGTGTTCGAGGAGTCCGGCTTCCATCTCGCCCAGGTGGGCGACATCGCCGAGCGGGCGGGCGTGTCCCGCGCGACCTTCTACAACTACTTCGCGTCCAAGGAGGAGCTGCTGCGCTACCTGGTCCTCGAGGCGTTCCCCGCCCTGCTCGCCACCCGGGAGACCACCGACGAGACGCCCTGGCAGCGGGTCAGGTCCAGCACCGACGCCTACCTGCGTGCCTACGAGCAGCACGCCACGCTGATGCACGTGTGGAGCGAGGCCGCCGCCCGCAACGACGAGATGGCCGGCCTGCTGCGCGACATGCGCGGGCCGTTCCTCGCCCGCACCGAGCGCAGCATCCGGCGGCTCCAGGAGCAGGGGCTCGCATCGAGCGCGCTCGACGCGACGTACGCCGCCCACGCGCTGACCGGCATGGTCAGCAACTTCGCCTACACCTGGTTCGTCGAGGGCGTCGCCTACGAGCGGGACCGCGCGGTCGAGACGCTGACCACGCTGTGGGCCTGCTCCCTCGGCATCGAGAAGGAGCCCGATGACCTCCCCTGACCTCGACCTCGAGCCGGGCATCGACCCGGACGCGTGGCGCGGGCGCCGGTGTCGCCGGTGCGCGACCGTCGCCTACGGCGCCGCCGGGACCTGCCCGCGCTGCCTGGCCGACGACGCCGAGGTGCTGGAGCTGTCCCTCGCGGGGGTGGTCTGGACGACCACGGTCCAGCGCTTCGCCCCGAAGTCGCCGCCCTACGTCCCCCCGGCCGACGGGTTCCGGCCCTTCGCGGTCGTGTACGTCGAGCTGCCCGAGGGCCTCCGCGTCGAGGGCGTCGTCCCGCCGTCGGCGGGCGGGGAGCGCCGGGTCGCGATCGGCGACCGGGTGCGCCTGGTCGCGACCGGGCCGGTGCCCACCTTCGAGCCCGAGGAGCGATCGCGATGAGCGAGGACGTCTACATCGTCGGCGTCGGCCTGTCGGACTTCAGCCGGAACGCCGCGTTCAGCGCCAGGGCGCGGGCGCTGAGCGCCATCGGCGACGCCCTCGGCGACGCCGGCGTCGGCTGGGCCGAGGTGGGCATGGCCTACGGCGGCAGCGACGCCGCCGGCCTCGCCGACACGCTCGTCTCGGATCTGGGCCTGACGGGCGTGGCCTTCACCAACGTGCGCAACGGGTGCGCGACCGGCGGCAGCGCGCTGACGTCGGCGATGCTCGCCGTGCGCTCGGGCGCCGCCTCCGTCGCGCTGGCCGTCGGCTTCGACGAGCACCCGCCGGGCGCGTTCGCACCGGAGCCCCAGGAGTGGGGCCTGCCGGAGGCGTACGGCGCCGCGGGCCTGATGGTGACCACCCAGTTCTTCGGCGCGAAGATCGCGCGCTACCTGCACGACTTCGACATCTCCCGCGACGCGCTCGCGGCGGTGGCCGAGAAGGCGTACCGCAACGGTGCGCTCAACCCGCGCGCGTGGCGCCGGGAGCCGCGCACGGCCGCGGAGATCCTCGCGGCGCCGATGGTCAACGACCCGCTGACCAAGCTGATGTTCTGCACGCCCGGCCAGGGCGGGGCGGCCGTCGTGGTCGCCGACCGGGCGACCGCCGCTCGGCTGGGCGGCCCGTCGGTCCGGATCCGCTCGGTCGCCGTCCGCACCCGCCCGTTCGGCTCCTTCGAGGTGTTCGCGCCGTGGGTCCCCGGTGGGGAGCTGACGTCGGTGACCCGCGACGCGTCGCGGGCGGCGTTCGAGGCCGCCGGCGTCGGGGCTGCCGACATCGACGTCGTCCAGGTCCAGGACACCGAGAGCGGCGCCGAGATCATGCACCTCGCGGAGTGCGGCTTCTGCGACGACGGCGAGCAGGAGCGCCTGTTGGCCGACGGCGACACCGAGATCTCCGGCCGGCTGCCGGTGAACACCGACGGTGGCTGCCTCGCGAACGGCGAGCCGATCGGCGCATCGGGTCTGCGCCAGGTGATCGAGGTGGTCGAGCAGCTGCGCGGCCGGTGCGGCGACCGGCAGGTGCCGGGCGAGCCGCGACTGGGCTTCACCCACGTCTACGGCGCTCCGGGCGTCAGCGCGTGCACCGTGCTGGAGGCGGTCCGATGAGTAGCCCTGTGTCAACGTCAGGCCGCGAGAACGGCTTGGAGCGCGTTGTGTTGGTCGGGCTGGTAGGTGGTGCCGTCTTGCCAGCAGCGCCAGATGACGCCGAGCCAGGCGCGGGCCAGGATGCGGGTGGCGTGGGGATGGTCCTTGCCGCGTGCGATGGCGTCGTTGTAGATCTTCGCGGCCCAGGGGTTGGCTCTGCGGGAGTCGCCGGCGAAGTCGCAGACCGCGTCGCGGAGTTCCTTGTTGACCGCCCACCGGTAGGTGACGGCCTTGTGCTTGCCGGACTGGCGGGTCGAGGGCGCGACGCCGGCCAGGCAGGCCAGGGACGCGGCGTCGGGGAATCGGCTGCGGACGTCGCCGATTTCGGCGAGCAGTCGGGCGGCGCGAACGGTGCCGCTGCGGGGCAGGGAGCAGAAGATGTGGGCGTCGGCGTGCAGGGCGAGTTGTTCGGCGATCTGGGCTTCGAGGGTCGCGATCTGCTCGACGATCTCGGTCAGGACGCTCAGCATGGCGCGGGTGACGTGGGCGCGGGCCGCGCCGTCGGGACCGACCGGTCCGCGGGGCGCATTCTGCAGGTGCGCGAACAGGTCGGCGGGGTCCTTGCGGCCGCAGTAGCCGACACTGCCAAGCCAGGCAGCCAGTCGCTTCACGCTGAGCCAGTCGGCTCGCTCCTGGCAGTCGAAGCGGGCCAGGAACTTCAGGCTGATCTGGGAGTCCAAGTCACTGAAGAGCCCGACCGCGCCGGGGAACGCGGCCTGCAGGTGCGCGCGGAGCTGGTTGCACAGCGCGACGCGGTGCTTGACCAGTTCGCGGCGGGCGCGGACGGTGGCGCGCAGGGTCTTGGTGGCCTCGCTGTTGTGGGTGAGCGGGCGGAGCCGGGTCCGGTCGGTGCGCAGGGTGTCGGCCAGGACGTAGGCGTCGAACCGGTCGTCCTTGTTCCCGGCCGAGCCGTAGCGGCTGCGCAGGTTCTTGAGCCGGTTCGGGCTGATCACGACCACGGTCATGTCCGCCTCGAGCAGGGCGTCGACGACCGGTCCGTCGCCGCGCTCGATGGCGACCTCGCCCACGCCGTGCTGGCCCAGGAACTTCACCAGGGCGCGGAGTCCGGGGCTGGTGTGATCGACGCTCTTGCGGGCGATCTCGAGGCCACGGTCGTTGACGATGCTGACCGCGTGGTCCTCGCTGGCCCAGTCCACACCGGCGGTGACACTGTTGACGGGCTCCTCAGGCAGCTCCTCAGGCAGCTCCTCAGGCAGCTCCTCAGGCAGCTCCCCAGGCAGCTCCCCAGGCAGCTCCCCAGGCAGCTCCTCAGGCAGCTGGTCGGGCAGTTTCCTACCTGTGGTGTTGTTCGGGGTGGTGCTGGCAGACTTCACGTCAGCCTCCTCGCTGCTAGACCCAGTGGGGAGGCACCCTCTTTTCGGTGCCGGGACGCATCTGTCAGTCAGCTCACTGATCGGCGCTCCCAGCCAGCCACGGGGTCGGCCTTGGCGCTCAGCCCTGTCGACGATCACGGCGTCCCGAGTGACCGCCGGGCCCTGCAGAACTCATCGTGGACCTCACTGGGTCGAGCGAGCAGGGCAGTGACCCGACGGCACCTGGGGTGCATCAGCGGCCCATCCAGGACCACCGACGCGAGGAAGGTAGTCCAGTGAGCGAGCCCGGACACGAGGAGTTCCTGGCCCGGGCCCGGGCCTGGCTGGCCGACGTCGCGCCACCGCGACCGGGGCTGGACCCGATGCTGTCCCGGCCCGAGGCGATCTTCGAGTCGTGGACCGAGGCGGAGGAGCGCGAGATCACGGCCCGCGGACGCGCCTACGAGGCTCGCAAGCACGACGCCGGATGGGGGGCGCTGACCTGGCCGTCGGAGTACGGCGGCAGCGCCCTGCCCTACGCGTACGAGCTGCTGTTCCGCGGGCTCGAGGCCGAGTTCGACCTGCCGCGACGTACCGAGCTGTTCGCGGTCACCCAGCAGCTCATCGCTCCTACCGTCGAGCAGTGGGGCACTCCCGAGCAGCGCCGCGACCTGGTCGTGGCGCTGCTGCGCACCGACCTGCTGGCCTGTCAGCTCTTCTCGGAGCCAGGAGCGGGGTCGGACCTGGCGTCGGTGCGCACGGCCGCGGTCCGCGACGGCGCGGGATGGGTGCTGCGCGGCCAGAAGGTGTGGACCTCCGGTGCCCGCGTCGCCGACCTCGGCGTCGCGCTGTGCCGCACCGATCCCGAGGCGCCGAAGCACGCGGGGCTGACCATGTTCGTGGTGCCGATGGACGCGCCCGGCCTGGAGGTCCGCCCGATCCGGCAGATGACCGGCGGGCACTCCTTCAACGAGGTCTTCCTCGACGACGTCCGTCTCGGCGACGACGCCCGGCTCGGCCCGGTGGGCGCGGGATGGAAGGTCGCGTTGACGGTCCTGGCGTCCGAGCGGCTCGACAGCGGGAGCCTGGGCCTCGACAACGCGGACCACGCGATCGCCCTGGCCCTGCGCCTCCTCGCCGACGGGGCCGACGGGGCCGACGGGGCCGACGGGGCCGACGGCGCCGACGGCGCCGACGGCTTCGAGGACGAGGCGGCGGACCTGATCGCGCAGGCCTACGTGCAGCGGCTGGTGGGCATGCAGGTCGCCGCCGCGCTGGTGTCCGGCGCGACACCCGGCCCGGAGGCGTCGCTGGGCAAGCTGCTGGCGACCGACACGATGCGCCGTACCACCCGGCTGGTGCGGGCCGCCGCCGGCTCGCGCCTGCGCTCGGACGCCGATGCCGAGGCCTGGCGCTGGCACGAGCACCTGCTCGGCGCCCCGGGCTACCGGATCGCCGGCGGCACCGACGAGATCCAGCACAACATCATCGCCGAGCGCGTCCTGGGCCTGCCCAGGGAGGTGCGCGGATGAGCGTCACCGCCCGCGCCGAGGCCGACGCCCGGCTGCACGCCCACCTGACGTCGGCGGCCGCGGAGGCGTTCCCCGACGCCCCCGTCGGCGACCTGGAGACGATGGTCGGAGGCCACTCCGGACGTACCTTCCGCGTCGCCGTGGGGGAGCGCGACCTGGTGGTGAAGGCGGCCCAGCCGGGCCGGCGCGCCGTCGGGCGCCACGACATGCTGCGCCAGGCCACGATCCTGCGCGCCCTGGCAGGCACGGGAGTCCCGGTGCCCGAGGTCGTCCTGCTCGGCACGGACGCCGATCCGTGGTTCGCGATGGAGCTGCTCCCGGGCGAGGCGATCGAGCCGGTCCTCGACAGGCCGACCCCGCCCGCGCCGCTCGCGGTGGAGCGGATGCACCGCGCCCTCGACCTGGCCGTCGGGCTGCACGCCCTGGATCCGCGCGCCCTCGGCCTCGACGAGGCGCCGCTGGGCCCCGGCGCGGAGCTGGAGCGCTGGTCGCGCACCTTCGCCGTCGTGCCGCCCGAGCTGGTCCCGTCCGGTCCGGTGCTGCTGAGGTCGCTCGAGCGGCGGGTCCCGGACGGGATCGCCCCCACGCTGGTGCACGGAGACTTCCGCCTCGGCAACCTGCTGTGCCAGGGCCCGGAGCCGACCGGCCTCATCGACTGGGAGATCTGGAGCATCGGCGACCCGCGCGTCGAGATCGGCTGGTTCGCCCTCTTCGGGGACGGAGCGAACTTCCCCGGCGTCGGCACCGTCGTCCCCGGTCTGCCGTCGCCGGCGGCGCTGGTCGCCGACTACGCCGAGCGCACCGGCCGCGGCGCGGACCTGTCCTGGTTCGAGGCGCTGGGCGCCTTCAAGATGGCCACGATCATGGCCCACAATCTGGTCCGGCACCGCGAGGGACGCCACGACGACCCCGACCAGGAGCTCCTGCCGGACACCATCGCCCACCTGATCCAGGTCGGGCGCCACCATCTCGAGTCACGCCCCTGATCGGAGCAGCCCGTGGACTTCGCCTACTCCCCCGAGCGCAGCGGATCATCGCCGACCTGCGCACCTTCATGGCCGAGTGCGTCTACCCCGCAGAGCAGGTGTACGACGCCCAGCAGGCCGCCAACGAGAACCCGCACGAGCAGCCCGCCGTCATGCGCGAGCTCCAGGCCGAGGCCCGGCGTCGCGGCCTGTGGAACCTCTTCATGACCCACGGTGAGCACGGGGCCGGACTCACCAACCTCGAGTACGCCCCGATGATGGAGGTGCTGGGCACCTCGATCATCGGGCCGGAGACGGCCAACTGCTCGGCGCCCGACACCGGCAACATGGAGCTCCTCGCCATGTACGGCAGCGAGGAGCAGAAGGCGCAGTGGCTCGAGCCGTTGCTCGCGGGGCGGATCCGGTCGGCGTTCGCGATGACCGAGCCCGCCGTCGCCAGCTCCGACGCCCGCAACATCGCCTCGACCATCACGCGCGACGGCGAGCACTACGTGCTCAACGGACGCAAGTGGTACACCTCCGGCGTCCTCGACCCCGACTGCCGGCTGATCATCTTCATGGGCGTGAGCGATCCCGACGCGGAGACCTACCGCCAGCAGAGCATGATCCTGGTGCCGCGCGACACCCCCGGCATCACCGTCCTGCGCGACCTGCCGATGCTCGGCTACACCGACCGGCTGGGCCACGGCGACGTCCTCTTCGAGGACGTCCGGGTCCCGGTCGCCAACATGCTCAGCGAGCAGGGGTCGGGATTCGCGCTGGCCCAGGGCCGCCTCGGTCCGGGGCGGATGCACTACGGCATGCGCGCCATCGGCTTCGCGGAGCGGGCGCTCTCCTTGATGTGCGCCCGCGCGGAGAGCCGGGTCGCGTTCGGCGGGCCGCTGGCCGATCGCGGCGTCGTGCGGGAGTGGATCGCCCGCAGCCGGATCGAGATCGAGCGGTCGCGGCTGCTGGTGCTCAAGGCGGCCTGGCTCATGGACACCGCGGGCAACGCGGCCGCGCGCAGCGAGGTCGCGGCGATCAAGGTCGACGCGATGGAGACCGCGCACCGCGTCGTGGACCGGGCCATCCAGGTGCACGGCGCCGCCGGGATCAGCGACGACACCGTGCTCTCGCGGCTCTACGCCATCACCCGGGCGCTGCAGATCGCCGACGGACCCAACGAGGTCCACCTGCGCACGATCGGGCGCCTGGAGCTGAGCCGGCGGCGTGAGGCCGACGCGGCGCTGGTCGGAGCGGGCCGTGGTACGAAGGAGGAGCGGGCGTGAGCGAGCAGACGAGCGCGGCGGGCACGTCGCCGTCGTACGGTTCGATGGAGGGCCAGGTGGCGGTCGTCACCGGCGGCTCGCGCGGCATCGGCTACGGCATCGCGGCCCGGTTCCGCGCCGCCGGCGCGGACGTGGTCATCACAGCACGCAAGGAGAACGCGCTGCGCGACGCGGCCGAGCGCCTGACGGCCGAGGTCGCGGGGCCGGGGCGGGTGCTGCCGTTGGTGGCCCACGCCGGCGACTCGGCGGCGGCCGACGCGTGCTTCGCCGAGGTCCGCGCCGAGCTGGGAGCGGTCACGACGCTGGTCAACAACGCAGCCACCAACCCCTACTTCGGGCCGTTGCTGGGCCTCGACGAGGCGCGCGCGCTGAAGACCGTGCAGGTCAACCAGTACGGCCTGGTCACCTGGACCCGCAGTGCGGTGGAGGTCGGCGGGCTGGGCGCACCGGACGCGCCGGTCGGCGCGGTCGTCAACATCGCCTCGATCGGGGGCAGGATCGTCGACCCCGGGATCGGCTGGTACAACGCCACCAAGGCCGCCATGCTGCTGCTCACCCGGCAGCTGGCGTGGGAGCTCGGCCCGCGGATCAGGGTCAACGCGATCGCCCCCGGCGTCGTCGCCACCGAGCTCGCCGCGGAGGTGGTCCGGGCGCGCCGCGAGGTCCTCGAGGCCCAGCTGCCGCTGCGCCGGCTGGGCACGCCGGAGGACATCGGGCACGCGGCGCTGTTCCTGGCGACCGAGCTGTCCGGCTGGATGACGGGTCAGGCCATCGTGCTCGACGGTGGGGCGCTGGCTCTGCCGATCGCGGTGGAGGACGGAGCGACCTCGTGAGTGGCCGGGCGTGGGCACCGCACGTCGACCCGGCCGCCCTCGTCGAGGACGACGACCTGGCCGCGCTGGGCGCGACCCTGCGCGCCGCGCTCGCCGCGTACCCCGGTGGCGAGCGGGTCCGAGAGCGCGCCGACGACCCGGCGATCGACGAGCCGGCCTTCGACGAGCGGGCGTGGCGGATGCTGGCCGACGAGCTGGGCCTGGCCGGCGTGGCCGCGCCCCCCGATGCCGACGGGCTCGGCCTGGGCCTGGCCGGTGCGACCACCTGCCTGGTCGAGACCGGCCGGGCGCTGTCCGGGACGCCCGCGCTCGGTGTCCTCCTCGCCGGCCTGCTGCTGGCGGAGAGCGAGCGGCTGGGCGCCGGGAGCGACGAGCAGTGGGCCGAGTCGCGGTGGACGCTGCCGGCGACCTGCCTCGACCAGTCGCTCGCGATCGAGGACGCCGGTGCGCGGGTGTCCGGGACGCTGCACCACGTCTTCGACCTCGCCGGCGTCGACCGTCTGGTCGTGCGCGCCGGGACCCCGGACGTACCGGTGCTGGCCCTGGTCGCGCTCGACGCCGCCGGTCTGCGGGACCAGCGCCACCGGTCGCTGGACCTGACCCGCGACTACCGGACCCTGCACCTCGACGCCGTCCCGGCGCGGGTCCTGCTGAGGGGCGAGCCGGCCCGCCGCGCGGTCACCCGGCTCCGGACGGCGGCGGTGGCCGCGGTCGCGGCCGACCAGCTCGGTGTCGCGGACCGCGCGCTGGACGCCGTGCGGGAGTACGTCGGCGTCCGCGAGCAGTTCGGCCGACCGATCGGCTCCTTCCAGGCGATCAAGCACCGGGTCGCTGATCTCCTGGTCGCGGTCGAGCGGGCCCGGGCCGCGGTGCGGGCGGCGGCGGTCGCCTGGGACGCCGGGTCCGACGCGCCGGAGGCGGACCTCGCCGCGGCGGTGGCGGGCCTGACCGCGACCGAGGCGGCTCTGCTCGCCACGGAGGAGGCCGTCCAGCTGCACGGCGGCATCGGGTTCACCTGGGAGCACGACGCGCACCTGTGGTACCGCCGCGCGCTCGACGACGAGGCCCTGCAGGGCGGGGTACGCCGCTGCCGCGCGCGCGTGGTCTCAGCGACGCGAGCCGTGGTGCCGGCGTGAGTGGGTCGGCCGGGGGCCGGTCACGACCACACCTGGCGGAAGGTGGCCGGGTCGGCCGGATAGGTGTGCCCCTCGACGAGCAGGCCGTCCTGCCAGCGCAGGTGGTAGATGTGCCCGGTGCGCAGGACGCCGCCCTCGCGCTCGACGCTCGCGACGCCGATCGCGACCACGTCACTGCGCTCTCCGCTCTCGTCGGTGGTGATCACCTCGGGCGCGAAGCGCGCCGTGCCCCCCGAGATCCGGCCGGCCAGGTCGATCCACTCCAGCATGCCCGCCACGCCGCGGTAGCTGCCGCTCAGCGTGGCCTCGCCGTGGATGACGTAGTGCACGTCGGGAGCCACGACGGCCTCGAGCGCCGGGGCGGTCCCCTTGCCGTAGGCGGCCAGCAGGCCGGCGTACGCATCACGGGCGGACGGGCGCGTCATCGGCATCTCTCCCTCGTCGTCGGTCCGGTCTCCCGGGCCGCCATCCTCCCATCCCCCACGCACCCGTGCCCGAAAGGAATCTCATGAACGCCGTCGACTCGCTGCGCATCGACCGGGTCTTCCTGGAGAAGGCGGCCCAGCGACCGGATGCCGTCGCCCTCGTCGTCGACGACCGGTCGTGGACCCGCGCCGACGTACGACGGATGGCCGAGTCCGCCGCGGCCTTCCTGCGTGAGCGCGGCGTGGGCCCCGGCGACCGGGTGCTCGCGCAGTACACGACCGACGCCCGCGATCTCGCCGTCGCCGTCGCCGCCTCCGGGCTGGGCGCGACGCTCATCCCGGTGCCGACCAGCCTCGGCGGCCTGGAGCTCTCGCACATCCTGCGCCTCGCCGAGCCCGTCGTGGCGATCGCGCACGGCGCGGAGCTGCCGCACGGGACGACCGTCCCCGCCGGCGTGGCCGTCGTCGACGTCGCCGATGTCACCGACGTCACCGAGGGGCGGGGGATCGAGGTCCCCTGCCTGCCGGTGCCGACCGACCACACCGCCGTGATCGGCGTGACCTCCGGCAGCACCGGACTGCCCAAGGGGGTGATGCACACCTGGTCCAGCCTCCACTACGCCGCGTCGCACGCCGCCGCCGTCGTGCGGGTCCGCGACGGGGAGGCGATCTGCACGCCCGGTGCCAGCGCGGGGGCGCCGGGCTACGCGTTCTTCACCTATCTGGGCCTCGCGCACGGCGCGACCATCGTCCGGGCCTCGCGCTGGAACGCCGACGCCGTGCTGGACCTGATGGCGAGGCACCGTGTGGTGTGGTCGATGACGGTGGTCTCGATGGTGCGGATGTTCGTCGACGCGGCACGCAAGCGGCCCGAGCCCCCCGACCTGTCGGCGATGCGGGCCATGTGCGTCGGCGGGTCGGCGATCGCCTCCAGCCTCGTGCACGAGGCGAAGGACGTGCTCGGGGTCGATGCGATCCGGATGTTCGGCCTCTCGGAGTGCCTCGGCTTCGCGACGATGAGCCCGGCCGACCCGCTCGAGCTGCGCGCCGAGCTCGACGGCTACCCGTACGCCGGCACCGAGGTGCACGCCTTCGACGACGAGCGCAGGATGCTGCCGCCCGGCGAGGTCGGGGAGGCCGGCGTTCGCGGGCCCTCCCTCATGCAGGGCTACCTCGGCGACACCGACCCCGACAGCCGGATGGCGCCGGGCGGGTACTTCCTGACCGGCGACTGGATCCGGATGACCGACGACGGGCACGTCAAGGTGGTGGGCCGCAAGAAGGACCTGATCATCCGCGGCGGCTACAACATCGACCCGAGCGAGATCGAGAACCTGGTGCGAGCGCGGGCCGACGTCCTCGAGGCGTCGGTGTTCGGCCTGCCCGACGAGCGCCTGGGCGAGATCGTGTGCCTGTGCGTCGTCCCCCAGCCGGGAGCGGCGCCCGGCCTCGACGAGATCGTCGACGACCTGCGCGCCCGCGGCCTGTCGACGCAGAAGCTCCCGCAGGTCTACGCCACCCGGGACGCCTTCCCGCTCTCGCCCGACGGCAAGGTCCTCAAGGAGGTCATCCGGCGCGAGGTGCAGGCGGAGCGGGAGACGGAGGCGGCGCGATGAGCGCGGAGCGGGTCGACCGGCTCGACGGGCGCTGCGCGGTGGTGACCGGCAGCAGCGCGGGGATCGGGCGCGGGATCGCGGAGAGCCTGGTGCGCTCCGGCGCCGACGTCGTCCTCTCCGGACGGACCCCCGAGACCCTGGCCGCCGCCGTCGAGGAGCTCCGTGCCCTCGCCGGTCCGGGCCAGCAGGTCCTCGGCCTGAACGCCGACCTGTCGCAGGAGGAGCAGATCGACGACTTCTTCGATCGGGTGCGCGCCGAGGTGGGGCGCCTCGACATCCTGGTCGCCAATATCGGCGGCGGTCAGGTCAAGCCGTTCTTCGACCTGACCCGCGAGGACTGGACCTCGGTGTTCGACCTGAACCTCCTCGGTCCGTTCCTGGTCTCCCAGCGGGGCGCGCGACTGATGCGTGAGTGCGGCAGCGAGCACGCCAGCATCACGCTCGTCTCGTCCATCCGCGCCCACACCGCCAAGCCCGGCCGGGCGGTCTACGCCTCCACCAAGGCGGCGATGAACCAGCTGATGCGGGTGATGGCCCGCGAGCTCGCGCCGTTCGGGATCCGGGTCAACGCGCTGCTGCCCGGCATCACCGACACGCCGCTGACCCGCCGCAACCCCGAGGCCTTCGCCGAGGCGATCAAGCAGGTCCCGCTCGAGGGGGCCGCCACCCCGGCGGACATGGGACGCGCCGTGGCCTTCCTCGCCAGCGACGCGGCCCGGTTCATCACCGGCCAGGAGCTGGCCGTCGACGGCGGCGAGCTGCTGCACGGCGACTGAGCGGGAGCAGCGAGCGGGGTGATCGCTCACAGGACGGCGGAGATGCCGCCGTCGACCACGACCGATGATCCGTGCAGGAAGCCGCTCGCGCGGTGGTCGGCCAGGAACAGCACGGCCGCGGCCATGTCGTCGGGCCGGCCCACCCGGCGGATCGGGATCCGCTCGGCCGAGGAGGCGACCTTGTCCTCGGTGGCGATGTCGGCGCGGGTCATGGCGGTGTCCACGTAGCCGGGAACCAGGCAGTTGACCCGGACGCCCGCGGGACCCAGCTCGGCGGCGAGGGCGCGGGTCATGGCCGTGACGGCCCCCTTGGAGGCGGCGTACGCCGCGTAGCCGCGCGCGCCGCGCAGTGCGGCCACGCTGGCCACGTTGACGATGGTGCCGTGGCCTCGGGCGACCATGACCCGGGCCGCCTCCCGGCAGCCGAGGAACGTGCCGCGGGCGTTGACGGCGTGGATCCGGTCGAAGTCCTCGCAGCTCAGCTCGGTGATCGGCGCCAGGTGGAGCACGCCGGCGTTGTTGACCATGACGTCCAGGTCGCCGAAGGACCGGGTCGCCTCGACGGCGCTCACCATCGCGGCCTCGTCGGCGACGTCGCAGCGTACGAACAGCGCCTGGTGTCCCTCGGCCTGGAGCTGCTCGGCGGTCGGGACCCCGGACTCGCGGGGCTCCGGGCGCAGATCGGCGACGACGACGCTCGCGCCGGCCCTGCCGAGAGCCAGCGCGATGGCCCGTCCGTTGCCGCTCGAGCCCCCGGTCACCAGTGCCGTTCGGCCGGTCAGATCGGTCATCTCCACTCCTGTGGGTCGTGTGGTGGTGCTGCATAATCCCCGGCAACGATCGAGGAGGATCCGTGAAGCCGGTGACGATGCGCCAGGTGGCCCAGCAGGCGGGCGTCGACGTCAGCGTCGTGTCCCGGCTCCTCAACGAGGATCCGCGGCTGAGCATCTCGCCGGCCACGAGGGACCGCGTGCTGCAGGCGATCACGGACCTCGACTACCGCCCGAACCTCGCGGCACGTGCGCTGCGCACCAACCACGGGGGGATGATCGCCTTCGTCGTCCCGGACTTCACGAGCTCCGTCTACGCCCACGTGATCAGCGGCGCGCACCAGCGCGCGCAGGAGATCGGGTACGCCGTCGTGGTGGACGCGCTCGACCCCGATCTCGCGCGAACGGCCCGGCGCTACCGCGCGCGCGGCATCGACGGCGCCCTGCTCGCGGGTGCCACGCTGCCGGATCGCGACGTGGTCTCCCTGGAGGACCTCAGCATCCCGATGGTGCTGCTGAACCGTCGCGTGCCGGGCCTCACCCGCACCGCGTGCGTCGACTACGCCGCGGCCTCGCGACTCGCGATCGACCACCTCGCCGACCTCGGGCACCGTGACGTCATGGTGTTGTCCAGCCCGCGCAACGCCGACTTCACCGAGCGGCTCAAGGCCTTCCGGTCTCGTGCCCGGTCGCGACGCGTGACGACCAGCACCGCCACCGCCGGGGGATCTCGGCGCAGGCCGGCTACGACACCGGCCGCCGGATCCTGGGAGGCGACGGGCTCGGCGAGGTGACCGCGGTCTTCTGCCCGACGCTGATGCTCGCGGTCGGCTTCCTGGCGGCGGCGCACGCCACGGGGGTGCGGGTTCCCGACGAGCTCTCGGTGATCGCGATGCACGATGCCGAGATCGCGAGCTTCACCACTCCGGCGCTGACGACCGTCGCCCTGCCGATGGCGGAGCTCGGCGCGCTCGCGATCGACCACCTGCGGGCCCTGGTCGACCAGCGGCACCCGGGGCCGACGGTGGTCGACGTCGCGCCCCGGCTCGAGGTCCGCGGCTCGACGGCGCCGCCGCGCACCTGAGGCCCGTTCCACGCCAGCACTCACCGCGGTCACTGCTGGGCCTCGAGCACCATCACGACGGCGGTATTGCCGTCCAGGCCGCTCGCTCCGCCACCCATCGTCTCCACCAGCCCGATCCGCGGCGCGGCGACCTGTCGCTCCCCGGACCGCCCGGTCAGCTGCTCATAGACCTCCGCGATCTGGGCGACGCCCGTCGCGCCGAGGGCGTGCCCACGGGAGAGCAGACCCCCGGACGTGTTCACGGGCCAGCGTCCGCCGGGGCCGAGCTCGCCGTCGGCCAGCAGCCGCGGCGCGGTTCCGGGCGCGCACAGTCCGAGGGCCTCCACCGTCAGCACCTCGCCGATCGTGAACGCGTCGTGGACCTCGAGCACATCCACCTCCGGCGCCGATCGTCGGCTCGCGGCGAACGCCTCCTCGGCGGCTCGGGTCACCGACGCCATGCCCCAGGGCAGGTCGTCGACCCCGGGCCATGCCAAGCCGCTGGACCAGCCCGTGCCGGTGACGAGGACGTCGTCGGCTCGGCGTGACAGGCCGATCACGGCGGCCGCGGCACCGTCGCCGACCGGGCAGCACTGGTCGAGGGTCAGCGGCTCGGCGATCGGACGGCTGCCGAGCACCTGCTCGAGCGTGACGGGGGTGCGCTTCTGGGCGGCGGGGTTCAGCGCACCCTGCGCGCGGTTCTTGACCGCGACCCGGGCGATGTCGGCGACGTCGAGCCCGTGGACCGAGAGATAGCGGTGTGCCTGCAGCGCGTACAGGCCCGGCAGGGGCAGCCCCAGCGAGCCCTCGGGGTCGGTGCGCTCCGGCACGATCGGGCCGTCGAACAGCTCCGACATCATCTCCACGCCCAGGGCGAGCACGGTGCGGTGCCGGCCGGCGACCACGTCGCGGACCGCCTGGTGCGCCGCCAGCGTCCCGCTCGCGCATGCCGCCTCCAGGCGCAGGCTGGGGACACCGGTGATCCCCGCGTCGCGCAGCACGCGGGGCACGACGCCCGAGGGGCCGAACACGTTGCCGACGTACACCGCCTCGATCTCGCCGGGCTCGACACCGGCCGCGGTGATCGCGTCCAGGATCGCCCGGGACGTCAGGGCGTAGAGCCCGCCGGACGCCTGTCGTACGAACGGGCTGGTGGCCGCGCCCAGCACCGCCGCCCTCATCGCCGGCCCCGGTGGGCGAGGGCCCAGTCCGCCGCGACCGTGGCCGCGCCGAGCGTCACCGGCGTGCCGACGGGCCAGACGACGGCCTCCGCCTGCGACACCAGCACCCTGGGCCCGTCGTCCAGGTCGACGTAGGCCAGCGCCCGGGGTACGGCGCGGCCCGCGGAGTCGAGGTGAACGACCGTCGAGGCCCAGACGACGCCTCGGGGCGCGAAGTCGGCGAACTCGACGACAGCACCGCACCAGGGGCAGCGGTGGGTCGCGGGCGCCGTCGCCCGGCCGCAGGACAGGCACCGGCCTCCGGCCACGCCGGTGGCCGTGAGGGACGGCTGGTACTCGGTCGGATCGATCTCCCGGCGCGTCATCCGCGGGCCTCCGCGAGCGCCGCGCGCAGCGCCTTCTTGTCCAGCTTCCCGTACGCCGTGAGGGGGAGCTCCGCGCGCAGCTCGACGCTCTTGGGCACCTTGTACGCCGCGAGCTGCTCCCGGCAGTGGGCGAGGAGCTCCTCGATGCTCACCTCGCCGGCGACGACGACGGCATGGACGGACTCGCCCCAGTCGGGATGCGGCACGCCCACGACCGCCGCCTGGAGCACCGCCGGGTGCCGGGTCAGCGCCTGCTCGACCTCGACCGAGTAGACGTTCATCCCTCCGCTGATGATCATGTCGTTGCGACGGTCGACGACGTAGAGGAAGTGCTCCTCGTCCATGCGGCCGATGTCGCCGGTCAGCAGCCACGATCCGGCGAACCGCGAGCGGTGGCCCTCCAGGTCGCGCCAGTAGCCGGTCATGACGTACGGCGAGCGGAGGGCGATCTCGCCCTCCGTGCCGGGAGGGACGACGGACCCGTCGCCGTCGAGCACGGCCACGTCGCACAGGATCGACGCCCGGCCGCAGGACGTGAGGAGGTGTGGCTCCCGCAGTGCCCGCACGTGGTCCTCCTTGCGCAGCACCGTCGCGTAGTTCGGGTTCTCGGTCTGGGCGTAGAGCTGCTGCAGCACTGGACCGAAGGTGTCCAGGGCGCGAGCCAGCTGCTCCGGCGCGATCGGCGCGGCGCCGTACTGGAGGGTGCGCAGCGACGTGGGCGCCACGCCGCTCTCGTCGCTGGCGTCGAGCAGGCGGTAGATCATCGTGGGGACGGCGAAGGTCCACGTCGTCGCGTCCTCCCGCATCAGCCGCAGCGCCCGCCGCGCGTCGAAGCCGGGCTCGATGCGCGCGTGGGCGCCGCGGAGCAGGGCCGCCAGCGTGAACAGGCCGGCGGCGTGGGCGAGCGGTGTGGTGAGGAGGAGTCGTTCGTCGCGACGGATGTCGCCTTCGAGCAGGTGCGCGAGCAGGTTGGAGAGGGTGCCCTCCTGCGAGTGCACGACGCCCTTCGGCGCGCCGGTCGTGCCGCCGGTGAAGTAGATGACGGCGGCGTCGCCGGGCTCGGCCACCGCACCGTCGGGCAGCTCCGAGGCTCGGCCGGGGCGGACGTCGTACTCCGCGCGCAGTACGGGCGTCCGCCCCTGGCCGGCGAGCAGGTCGACGAGGTCGTCGGTGACTACCACGGCAGCCGGCTCGGTGCGGTCGAGCACCTGGCGCACGTCGCCGGCCGAGGACATCGGGTTGAGCGGCACCTTGACCGCTCCGATGCTCATCACCGCGAGGTCGTAGACCGGGAACGCCAGGCCGCTGGACTGCAGCAGGACGACTCGGGAGCCACCGCGGACGCCCGTCGCGACGAGGCGTGCGCGGGCGTCGGCGACGGCCGACGCCAGCTCCGCATAGGTCAGCTCCTCGGCTCCGTACGCCAGTGCCGGCCGCTCCGCGTTGGTGGTGAGGGAGCGGTGGAAGGCCTCCCAGAGCGTGACAGGCAGATTCATCGTTCGTCTCCTCGCGCCGTGGCTGAACCCCCCGATTGTCGGACCGCGTGTCGCCTTTAGTCAATCGATTGACTAAAGGCGCGGAAGGGCCTAGTGTCCTGCGTCACAGCCTGGATTCGTCTGGTACCCGACACGCCTCGGAGGCGCCCGTGAACACCCGCGTAGTAGACCCGCAGACCAGTGCCTGGGAGGAGGCATCGACCCACCGCACGCCCGGGATCGACATCAAGCAGCTCCTCCAGCGCGACGGCGAGGGTCGCAGCTTCGAGTTCAACGTCGTGCGCTTCGGGGGGAGGACTTCTGGAGCCCGCGCCACCGCCACAACTTCGACCAGATCCGGATCGGCCTCGAGGGCGTGACCCACTACGGCCCCCACAAGAAGCTGCCCGCCCGGACCGTCGGCTACTACCCGGAGGGCACCTACTACGGGCCGCTCAGCGTGGACGGCGGACCGTCGGTCCAGGCGATCCTCCAGTTCGACGGCGCCGGCCGCGGCGGCTATGTCAACTACGTGCACCTCGACAAGGCGACCGAGCAGCTCAAGGAGCGGGGCGAGTTCCGCAAGGGCTACTTCCATCCCTCCGACGGAGGCAAGGCGGTGGACGGCTACCAGGCGTCCTGGGAGCTGGCCACCGGGCGGAGCATGGTGTACCCCGAGCCGCGCTACGACGAGGCCGTCTACATGCACCTCGACGCCTTCGCCTGGGTGGGAGCACCCGAGGGCGTCCGGTCGAAGCACCTCGGCTCCTTCGGTGAGCGCGGCTTGCGCATCGAGAGCCTCCTGGTCCCCGGCGGCGCGACCTTCGACCTCGGCACCACCGGGCGCACCACCGTCGCCCTCGTGGTCGACGGCGAGATCTCGGCCGACGGCGCAACCGCCGGCAAGTACGGCGCGCTGCTCGCCGACGACGGATCCCTGACCTGCGCCGGCGTGGCCGGCGCCTCGGAGCTCGTCGTCATCACCCTGCCTCAGTTCGAGGACTGAACCACCGCTGCCGTCCGGGGGCAGCAGCCCACCAAAGAGGAGTCACCGTGAAGCACATCGTCCGCAGGGCCGCCATCGGCGCCTGCGCCCTCTCCCTGGCCTCCGGCCTCACCGCCTGCGCCGACAGCTCCGACGAAGCCGGCGGAGACGACGACGTCATCACCATCGCCGTCGTGGCCGACCGCACCGGCGGCCTCGCCTTCTTCGGCGAGCGCGCCCAGCAGGGCTGGGACCTGGCACTCGAGGCGATCGACGCCGAGATCGCCGGCCACAAGGTGGAGTACGTCGAGGTCCAGTGCGACACGCCGGCGAACTGCGGCGCCGACACCACGCGAGTGATCAACGAGAAGGGCGTCGACATCGTGATGGGCACGCCCGGCAGCGCGCTCGCGCTCGCGATCGCCGAGGCCGCCGCCCGCGCCGAGGTGCCGTACTTCGAGACCGCCTCGCTCGTCAACACGCTGCTGCCCGACGGCGAGGCCGAGTACATCTTCCGCGGCGCGATGGACGAGACGCAGCTCAACGCCGGCGTCCGGCCCGCGCTCGAGGCCTGGTACGACGCGCTCGGGGAGGACGTCGCCGGCAAGACCGCGGTCGTCGTCAACGAGAGCAGCGCGGCCAACCACAACGCCGCCGAGCTGCAGAAGTCGATCCTCGACGAGATGGGGGTCGAGGTGCTCGACCAGTTCGAGTACGAGGTCGACTCCACCGACTTCGCGCCGCTGGCGGCGCGGGTCAAGCAGGCCGACGCCGACATCGTGCTGGAGACCAGCTACGTCGCCGACATGATCGCGCTCAACACCGAGCTCTCCCGGGTCAAGCTCGACCCCGAGGTGCACGTGATCGTCGGGGCGCCCTCGCCCACCGAGCAGGCCGAGGCCCTCGGCGCGGACTACCTCGAGGGCGTCGTCCACGTGACCTTCCCCTCGCTCGACGTCAACGAGGAGGGCGCTCAGGGCATCGACGAGTTCCTCTCCGCCTACCGGGAGGAGTTCGGCGAGGACCCGGACTCGTCGTACGCGCTCACCTACTACTCGAGCGCCCGGATCCTGTTCGCGGTGCTCGAGCTGGCCGACGGCGCCACCGACGCCGAGAGCTTCCGCGAGGCGATCGCGCAGATCGACGAGCCGACGGGCAGCTTCGCCAACGGGTGGGGCGCGAAGTTCGACGAGCGCGGGCAGAACCAGAACGCCGCACCGGACACCGTGCAGTGGCAGGGTGGCCAGGTGTGCACGGTCCTTCCCGCCGAGGCGGCGGCCTGCGAGCTCGAGGTCGGCTGAGGTGACCCTGCTGCTGTCCACGGTGATCGCGGGCCTGCTGATGGGCGCGGTCTACGCCCTCGTCTCGGTCGGGCTGGCCCTGGAGTTCGGGGTCATGCGGATCATCAACTTCGCCCACGGCTACTTCGTGATGCTCGCGATGTTCGTGGCCGCGGTCCTGTGGCGGCAGTGGGGCATCACCCCGTACGAGGCGCTCGTCGTCTTGGTCCCGGCGGGGTTCGTCCTGGGCGTGCTGGTGCACGGCCTGGTCATCCACCCGTTCGTGCGCCGGGGCTCGACCGGACTGGTCATCGCCCTGGTGACGCTGGCGCTGTCCGTGGTGGTCGAGCAGGGCGTCGTCGCCCTGCTCGGCTCGGCGCCGCGCAGCGTCGCGGTCTCGACGGCCGGCTTCTCGCTCCTCGGCATCGACGTCAGCGGACCCCGCCTCGTGGCGGCCGTCGTCGCCCTGGCCGCCCTGGTCGTGCTGGGCCTCGTCCTGGGCCGTACGCGCTGGGGCAGGTTCGCCCGCGCCGTCGCCCAGGACGCCGAGTCGGCCCGCACCCAGGGGATCGACCCCACCCGGGTCGCGGCCGTCGTCTTCGGCGTCGGCACGGCGATGGCCGCGGTGGCCGGAGCCGCGCTGGTCACCTTCCTGCCCGCGACCGCCGAGGGCGGCCTCACCCTGTCCCTGGTGTCCTTCGTGATCGTCGTCCTCGGCGGTCTGAGCAGCTTCGCCGGCGCCCTGGTCGCCGGACTGGTCATCGGCGTGACCACGAGCCTGGTCGGCTTCTACTGGGACCCGGCGCTCCAGGTGCCCAGCTACCTGGTGATCCTGGTCCTCGTCCTGGCCCTGAGACCACAGGGACTGTTCGGAGACAAGGCGGACGCGGGTGAGATCCATGCCTGAGCGCGTCAGCCGACCCCGGCTCGCCCGTCGGGTGCGCACCTCCCACGGCGTGGCCTTCGGGCTGGCGGTCGCCGTCGTGTGCGTCCTGGTGCTCGCCAACGTGAGGTTCGTCTACGCGTTCCAGCACACCCTGCTCCTGACGGTGGTGTTCGGGACCGCCGCGACCGCCTGGGGCCTGTTCGCGGGCTTCGGCGGCCAGTTCTCCTTCGGCCACGCGGCCCTCTTCGGGCTGCCGAGCTACCTGGCTGTCGTCATCGGCGAGGACCTCGGGATCCCGCCCCTCGTGGCCCTGGTCGGCGCGGCCGCTCTCACGGCTCTCGTGACCGCCCTCGTCGTGTTCCCCGCGCTCCGCCTGCGGGGCCCGTACTTCGCACTGGTCACCTTGGCGCTGGCCGAGCTCACCCGACGCCTGGTCAACCTGGAGCGGGCCCACACCGGCGGCGAGGACGGTCGACTGATCGCCGACACCGGTGACGGCCTGCTTCATCTGGCAGCGCCCAGCGAGCAGTCGTACCTGGTGTGGGGCTCGGTTCTCCTCACGCTGAGCGTCACGGGCTGCTGGGTCTTCCTGCGGACCAGGACCGGGCGCGAGCTGCAGGCGCTGCGCGACGACCCGGACGTCGCGTCGACCACGGGCGTCGACACCACGCGGGTCAAGCTCGTCGCGTACGTCATCTCGGCGTTCCTGACCGGACTGGCCGGAGGGATCCTCGCCTACAGCTCGCGGATCATCGCCTCCGACGCCCTGCTCGGTCCGGCGATCTCGATCTCCATCCTGATCTTCGCCGGCGTCGGCGGCATGCGCTCGGTGTTCGGGCCGGTGATCGGAGCCTTCGCCCTCGTCAACCTCGAGGAGCTGCTGCGGGTCGGCGTGGGCGCCGAGGAGCCGCAGCTCTACCGGATCACCTACGCCGTGCTCTTCGCCCTGGTGCTGTACTTCCTGCCACGAGGCCTGGCGAGCATCCGCGTCCCCGAGCGGGTCCTGCGTCGGCTGCGAGAGGAGGAGCCGCCGAGCACGGGAGGTCATCCGGACCTGTCGGCGTCGGCGGTGCGGGACCTGCTCGACGACCTGAGCGAGCTGGAGCGGCGCCCGCAGGGGGACGACCGGTCCAGCCACCTCACGGTGCGCGGCCTGACCAAGCGGTTCGGCGCACAGACGGTCAACGCCGACATCGACGTCGAGATCCCGCAAGGCAGCTGTCTGGCGGTGTGGGGCCACAACGGGAGCGGCAAGTCGACGCTGGTGAACCAGCTCGGAGGCCAGCTGCGCCCCAGCGCCGGCCAGATCCTGGTCGGCACGGACGACATCACCACGCTCCCGCCCCACCGCCGTGCGCGGCTCGGCATCGTCCGCGCCTCGCAGCAGGCCCGCCACTACGACGAGCAGACGGTCCTCGACAACCTGCTCACCACCCTCTACACGACCAAGAGGCTCCGGCCGCTGGTGCAGGCCGACCACCGGCGCGCCGTCGGCCTGGTCGAGCGGGCGGTGGCGGCCGTCGGCCTGCCGGCGCAGGCCATCACCAAGAAGGCCGGCGAGCTCAGCACCGGACAGCGCAAGAAGCTCGAGCTGGCGCGGGTCCTCGTCGGACACCGGCCGCGGGTGATCCTGCTGGACGAGCCGACGGCGGGCGTCGACCGCGCGGGCGTGCCGCAGATGGCGGAGACCCTGCGAGCGCTGAGGGACGGGACCGGGGCGACGATGGTCGTCGTCGACCACGACCGGGAGTTCCTGCTCGCTCTCAGCACCCACGTGCTGACCCTGGCCGGCGGGCGGGTCGTCAACCACGAGGCGACGAAGGACCTCGGACCGGACGACTGGCCCGAGCTGGTCCTGCAGTCCTCGGGAGGAGCATCATGAGCGAGCTGCTCAGGGTCGAGCACCTGGCCGCCGGGTACGGCCGGCTGCCCGTGCTCTTCGACGTCAGCTTCAGCCTCGAAGCGGGCGAGGTCGTCGCCCTCGCGGCGGGCAACGGCGCCGGCAAGAGCACCCTGCTGGCCGCGATGTCCGGTGTGCTGCGGCCGGTCACCGGAGGGCGCGTCGAGTTCCGCGGCCGTGACCTGAGCCGGGTGCCGGCCCACCTCATCGCGCGGCAGGGCCTGGTCCACGTCCTCGAGCGACGGCGTCTCGCGCCGTTCATGACGGTGCTCGACAACCTGCGGCTCAGCGAGGCGACCGTCGCCCGTGTCCGACGCGCCGCCTGGCGCCGGCGGTTCGAGGAGGCTCGGGAGAGTCACGAGCTGCTCCGCTCGCACGGCGAGCGCAAGGCGGGCGAGCTCTCCGGCGGACAGCAGCAGCTGGTGGCGGTGGTGCGCGGACTGCTCGCCGAGCCCGCCGTGATCCTGCTGGACGAGCCCTTCCAGGGCCTCGACCTGCACGCGGCGAGCCAGGTGTGCGCCGTCCTCGAGCAGGCCGCGGGTGCGGGCACCGCGGTGCTGCTCACCGAGCACCGGGCCGAGGTCGTCACGGGTCTGGCCCACCGCACGCTGCACATGGACCGTGGCCGGATCGTCGACGAGGAGTCCCATGTCGCCCAACCCGTCTGAGAGCCGGACCGTGCCCGCCTACGACGCCGTCGTGGAGCTGCACGCCCGCTACGCCGACACGCTCGACCGCAAGGACGTCGCCGGACTGGCGGCCTGCTTCGCGCCGGACGCCGTCCTGGTCGTCGGTGAGCAGGTGGCCGCCGAGGGCGGGAGGACGATCGCGGAGCGTCTGACGTCCCGCTCCGACCCCGCCGTCCTGCACATCCCGTTCCCGCCGGCCGTGTGCGGCGTCGAGGGCTCCCGGCTGCGGACCCGCTCCTACTTCCAGCTCGTCGACACCCGCACCGGGCGGATCACGGCGCTGGGGACCTACGAGGACGAGATGACCTCCACCGACCAGGCCGTGGTGCTCACCCGCCGCTCGGTGACCTATGCGTGGAAGGAAGCGACACCATGACCGAGCCGGCATCCCTGGACGCCCACGAGCTGCTCACCACCACCCGAGCCGTTCGCCGGCGCCTGGACCTGGAGCGCGCCGTACCGCGTGAGCTGGTCGAGGAGTGCGTGCAGATCGCGCTGCAGGCCCCCTCGGGCGGCAACCGCCGCGCGTACCGCTTCGTGGTCGTCGACGATCCCGAGCAGCGTGAGCGGGTCGCCGCGGTCTACCGCAAGGCGTTCGAGATCTACCGGGCCGGACCCACCGTCGCCACGAAGGCGTTCGAGGGCGACGCGGAGCGCACGGCCGTGCAGGAGCGGGTCTTCGACTCCGTCGAGCATCTCGCGCGCAACCTGCACCGGGTCCCTGCCCTCGTCATTCCCTGCATGGCCGGGCGCGCCCAGGACAAGCAGACCGTACGGGCGCAGGCCGGCTTCTGGGGGTCGGTGTTCCCGGCCGTCTGGAGCTTCCAGCTGGCCGCGCGCCAACGCGGCCTCGGCACGGCCCTGACGACCATGCACCTGGAGTTCGAGCGCGAGGTCGCCGACGTGCTCGCGATCCCCCATGACGAGTACACCCAGGTCTGCCTGCTGCCGCTCGCCTTCACGACCGGAGGCGGATTCCGCCCGGCGCAGCGGGAGCCGGCCGAGCACTTCCTGCGATGGAACAGCTGGACGTGAGTCGTCTGGCGGGTCGCGTCGCCCTGGTCACCGGCGGCGCTTCCGGGATCGGGCGCGCCTGCGCGACCCGACTGGCCGGGGAGGGCGCGCGGGTCGTGGTCGCCGACGTCGACGAGGACGGCGCGCGCCGTACCGCCGGCATGCTGGCGGGCGAGGAGCACCGTGCCGTCCGCGTCGACGTCACCTCCGAGGCGGAGGTGAGCGCGCTGGCGGCGAACCTCGCCGAGACGGAGGGCACGCTGCACGTCGCCGTCAACTGTGCCGGTCGCGGTGGTCCACGCCGAGCGCTCGCCGACACCGGCCTCGACGAGTGGCGTGGAGTGCTCTCCCTCAACCTCGACGGGGTCTTCCTGTGCCTGCGGGCAGAGCTGTCGCTCATGCCTCCCGGAGGCAGCATCGTCAACATCGCCTCGGTCATGGGCGTCGTCGGCAATCCGGGATCGGCCGCCTACACGGCCTCGAAGCATGCCGTCGTGGGGCTGACGAAGGCC
This sequence comes from Nocardioides humi, assembly GCF_006494775.1. NCBI lineage: Bacteria > Bacillati > Actinomycetota > Actinomycetes > Propionibacteriales > Nocardioidaceae > Nocardioides > Nocardioides humi. The sequence goes on from NZ_CP041146.1 coordinate 3,175,461, forward strand.
GTGGCGTGGGAGTACGCCGACCACGGCGTACGCGTCAACGCGGTCGGGCCCGGGTTCACCGACACCCCGCTCCTGTCCGCCGACTCCGTCGCGCACCGCGAGCAGATCGCCGAGCGCCACGCCCTGGACCGGTTCGCCGCTCCCGAGGAGATCGCCGGCGCGGTCGCGTTCCTGTGCTCGGACGACGCCTCGTTCGTCACGGGCGCGTTCCTGCCGGTGGACGGCGGCTTCACAGCCCGTTGAGGTCGGCGTCATGGCAAGATTCGGCGCGTGAGTCGTGTGGGGAGTCTCGGTGCAGCGCTGGCCGGTGCCCTCCTCCTGACGGCGTGCAGCGGCGACCCCGAGCCGGTGCACCAGGCGGTGCCGAAGCCGGAGGTCGCCGTCACCGAGTACGACGCCTCGAAGGAGCCCTCCGCGGCGGTGCTCGCGCTCGTGCCCGCGGCCGCGACGACGCTCGAGGTCACCGACTTCGACCAGCTCCGCCTGGTGCTGGGGTTCTCGACGCTCGGCGAGGCCACGCCGCCGCCGGAGCGTGAGCGGTTCTGGCAGCGGGTCCCGCGGACGGCCGCCCTCTCCGAGGGGCTGCTGCGCCCGGTCGACCAGCGGCTGCGCAACCAGTTCGGGATCAGCCAGGACGATGTCGCCTGGGAGGCCGCCTGGTCCGCCGACGGCGCCGACCGGGGCTGGGTGCTCGCCTTCCACGACGACGTGCCGATGGCCGCGATCCGGCGCGCCGTCGAGGCGGGGGTCGGGCCGCTCGCGGGCGCGGTCGTCGACGACGACCGGCACCTGGTGACCTCGGCCGCGCCACCGGCGGCGGCCGACTCGTGGGGCGCCGACCCAGCGCTGGTCGCGCTCACCGGCGCCGAGGCCGTGTCGACGTACGTCGAGCGCGGGTGCACGCCCTTCGACACCGTCTTCGGCGCCGGCATGGAGGAGCAGCTCGCCGCCGCGCCGGCCGCGGCGCTGCACGGGCTCGACGAGCTCGACGCCTGGTCGGTGGCGCTCGGGACCGAGCTGGTGACCGTCCAGCTGGGCGAGGGCCGCAGCGACGCCTTCGACCGGGTCCGGCTGGCCGACGTGATGCCGCCGACGGACCCGGAGTTCGGGCTGGTGATGAGCCGCGGCGTCGCGGATCCGTCGACCGGGCGGCTGGGCTACGTGCTCGCCGATCCGCCCGCCGCGGCGCGCCTGACCCGCGAACGGCACCTGCCCTTCACCGTCTGCCCGAGCTGAGCGTCAGCCCGCGGCGTGGGCCGCCAGCTCGTCGTACTGCGCCTTGTCGTGGGCGCAGATCACGGTGACCTCGTCCGTGCCGCGGGCCAGGTCCTGGAGCCGCTCGAGGTTGGCCACGCGCTGCCGGTTGTCGACGGCCATCAGCCGCTGGAAGGCGGCCAGCGACACCGGGCAGGTCGGCGGGTCCTGCAGCTGGCCGCCGTGGAAGAGCGCGTCCCCGGCGTGGAGCAGCCAGTGCCCGTCGTCGCGGCGTACGGCGACGCCGGCGTGGCCGCGCGTGTGACCGTGCAGCGGGATGACGACGACGTCGTCGCCGAGCGCCGTGACCGACGCGAAGCCGTACCAGTCGTCGCCGCCCTCCTCGTGCAGCGTCCACTGCGGGGAGTGCGCCCACTGGCCGGCGACGTAGCGGGCCCTCTCGCGCAGCGAGGGCCGGGTGGCGGCCGCGTGCTCGGTGGCGTGGACGTGCACCCGGGCGTTCGGGAAGTCGCCGATGCCGCCGGCGTGGTCGAGGTCGAGGTGGGTGAGCACGATGTCGGTGACGTCGGCCGGGTCGTGGCCGCGGGCCCGCACCTGCGCCAGGGCGGTCTCGCCCGGGTCGAGGGCGGGCCGCACGGTGGTGAGGAACGGCCGGCCGAGCCGCCTGCGGTCGGCGAGGTCGCCGGTGCCGAAGCCGGTGTCGACCAGGGCGAGCCCGTCGGGGCGCTCGAGGAGCAGCACGTGGGCGACCATCGTGGGAGCGAGGGCGGGCCTCATGGTCGCGCAGTTGAGGTGGGAGATCCGCACGGCGTCAGCGTGTCATGGTTTGGCCGAGCGCGTCTGCGACGCAGCGCAGGAAGCAAGCTTCTGGCGATCGTCTCCCGCCGCGCTGCCGGCGCGTGTCACAGCTGGAGGTCGTGGAGGCGCTGGACCGTCGGCGAGGTGGGCACCGTGCTCGGGTCGGGCGCGGTGCCGAACAGCCGGTCCGCCGTACCCGCGCTGGTGACGGTGAACCAGTAGTGCTCGCTCTTGTAGTGGTGGAGCCGGTGGTTGCGCCAGATCGTGCGGTACCACGCGGACTTCGGGCGGTAGTCGCTGTGCAGCAGGTAGTGGGTCCACTCGTAGCCGGACTTGATCGCGTAGACGGCGGTGAGCAGGGTGAGCATGGCGGTGGTCGTGGGGGTGACCAGCCAGGCGAGCAGGGTCCAGGTCGGGGCGAGCCAGAGCTGAGCCTGCCAGGGGATGAAGACGAGCGGGATCGCGCGCGGGTCGGCGTGGTGCGCGCGGTGCTTGCGCGCGAGCAGGGGGTCGAGGGTGAGCGGGCCGAGGCGGCGCGGCCTCCAGTGCAGGATGAAGACGTGGACCACCCACTCCACGACCGGCAGGATCGCCACCAGCCCGAGCGGGATCGCCAGCTCCCACCACGACCCGGGGCCGGCGAGCACGCGGCCGGTGACGGCGGCGGCCAGGCACGTGCCGAGGAGGTACGGGCTCGGGTGGTGCCAGAACTCGCGGAGCACCCGGCCCATCGAGAGGCTGGTACGACGGGCGTCGGTCTCGACCTGTCGGGCGGCGTACGCCTCGACCTCGCGGGGGCTCACCGGTCGTCCCCCATCGCGGCGAACGCGCCGAGCAGCGTGTCGGCCGTCGGCGTGAGCACCCGGGACGCCGCGGCGCGGGCCGTGGGGGCGTCGCCCGCGCGGACGGCCGCGGCGAGCAGCCGGTAGGGCTCGGCCTGGCCGACCTCGCCGGCGAGGATCGTCGCGAGCGCGGGCAGCGCGGGCTCGTAGGCGGCGCGCAGGCTGTTGAACATCATCCGGAACACCATCGAGTCGGCCCCGTCGACGAGCAGGTCCCAGTAGTCGAGCGCGAGCACCTGCCAGCGGACCGCGTCGGTCGTGCTCGCCATCTCCTCGGTGACGGCGTCCAGGCTCGTCGCCAGCGCCGGTCCGCCGCGCTCGGCAGCGAGCGCCGCGATCCCGGGACCGACCTCCGCCCGGGCCTCGATGATGCTGCGCCCGATCGAGGTGTCGAGCGTGCCGCCGCGGACCAGCAGCCACGGCAGCAGGTCGAGGCCGGCGGCGCGGCGGAAGTCGCGGACCAGGGTGGTGCCACCGTGGCGTACCTCCACCAGCCCGGTCTGCGCGATCCGCTGCAGCGCCTCGCGCACGGCGGGCCGGGAGATGCCGAGCACCTCGGCCAGCCGGCGCTCGCTGGGCAGCGGCTCGCCGGCCGCGAGCTCGCCGTCGACGACATCGTCGAGGAGCTGGTCGAAGACCTGGTCGGAGACCGAGCGTCGGGTCACGGGTCGGAGGGCCATGCCGGCCACCGTAGGCCGTCGTGGTCCGGTGGTCAAGTGGTCTGACCAGTGCACGAATGGGCGGAGACTGCAGGTCCGCGGCCCTGAATTGCGCGGTTTGGTCCCCAACCGCACATGGTCAGACCAGCCACGTAGGCTGCTGGCGTGGTGCGCTGGTGGAGCATGCGGTTGTGGGTCGCCCACCTACTCGGGCTCCTCTGCGTCGGGATCGCGATCGGCATGGGCGGGTGGCAGTACGACGCCTGGCAGGCCCGCCGGGCCGCCGAGCGGGTCGACCTGACCCACGCCGCCCCGGTCCCGATCGGCGACGTGATCGGGCCCGACGACCCGTTCCCGACCGCCGGGCTCGGCCGCCCCGTCGAGGTGCGCGGCACCTTCCTGCCCGAGGGCACCGTCCTGGTGTCCGGCCGCGCCGACGCGGCCGGCGCGGACGGCGACTGGCTGGTCACCCCGCTCACCGTCGGCGACCCGGCCGCTCCCGCCGTACCCGTCGTCCGCGGCTGGGTCCCCACCGGCACCGACCTCACCGCCCTGCCCGCCCCTCCGGCCGACGAGGTCGAGCTGCGCGGCTGGCTCCAACCGCCGGAGGGCAGCGGCCAGGTCGACGACGACCGGAGCGACGACGTCCTGCCGGAGCTGCGGATCGCGGAACTCGTACAGCGCGTCGACCAGGACCTGTACGGCGCCTACGTGGTCGCCGAGGAGCCGCTGGCCGACGACGCGGCCGCCGGGGTGGCCGGCGCGACGCTCGACCAGCTGCCGCAGGCCAGCCGGTTCACCGGGCTGCGCAACATCCTGTACGCCGTCGAGTGGTGGGTCTTCGCGGCCTTCGCGGCGTTTCTGTGGTTCCGCTACGTGCGCGACGCCACGTCCGGCGGGGACGCCGAGGAGGCCGACGCGGCGGCGGCCGAGGGCGCCGTCGTACCCTCGGACCCGTGACCAAGCTCTTCAACGTCTACCGCGTGCTCGCGCTCGTGGTCGGCGTGCTCCTGCTCGTCGGCACCGTCGGCTCGCTGCTGAAGTACCTGCTCGAGGACGGCACCACGCTGCAGCGGCTCGGTGACGACCTCACCCCGATCTGGCTGGTCCACGGCTGGATCTACATCGTCTACGTCGTCGTCGCCTTCCTGCTCACGCAGAAGGCGCGCTGGACGATCCCCCAGCTGCTGCTGATGCTGGTGGCCGGGCTGGTGCCGGGCCTGATCTTCTGGGTCGAGCGCCGGGTCGCCCACCAGTTGCGGGCGGACCACCCGGAGCTCGCCCAGGACCAGGACGCGCGCTAGCTCTGCGGCTCCTCCGGGAGCGGGTCGGTCAGCGGGTCCGGCGGCGGCGGGACCTGGTCGGGCAGGTCCTGCGGTACGTCGTCGGGTGCGTCGATCGCCGGGTCGACCGCCTCGGGGGCGTTGTCGACGAGCAGCTCGTCGGGCGCCGAGGTCTCCGGGACGGGCGGCGCGGGCGGTGCGGGCGGGGTCGGCGGCTCGGGGGGCAGCGGCGGCGTGGGCGGGACCGGGTCCGGCGCCGACTGCCACAGCGACGCCTCGTCGGCGCCGCCGCCCTGCAGCCTCTTCGCCACCGCCGCCACGAGCGCCCCCAGCGCTCCGAGGACCACCAGCTTCTTCAGCGTCTTCATCCCGAGCTCTCCTTCGCCGTGCCGTGATCTCAGCCCCGGGTCGGGCCGACGGCTCCATCCCACCACGTCCCCCGCGGCAGGTACACCCGACCTGCCTGTGGGCCGTCAGTAGGATCGAGGTCGTTCCGCATCACATCCCCGACCAGCCGGAGACGAGGCACTTTCATGGCAGAGCAGCAGGCCGTCCTGAAGACCAACAAGGGCGACATCACGCTCAACCTGTTCCCGAACCACGCGCCGGAGACGGTGGCCAACTTCACCGGCCTCGCCTCGGGGGAGAAGGCGTACGACGCCGGCAACGGCCGCAGCGGCAAGTTCTACGACGGGCTCACCTTCCACCGGGTCATCCCGGGCTTCATGATCCAGGGCGGCTGCCCGCTCGGCACCGGCACCGGCGGCCCGGGCTACACCTTCAAGGACGAGCCGCACCCCGAGCTGGTCTTCGACAAGCCGTACCTGCTCGCGATGGCCAACGCCGGCCCGGGCACGAACGGCTCGCAGTTCTTCATCACCGTCGGCCCGACCACGTGGCTGAACTTCAAGCACACCATCTTCGGTGAGGTCGCCGACCAGGCCGGGCGCGACGTCGTGGACGCCATCGCGGCCGTCCAGACCGGTCGCAACGACGCCCCGGTCGAGCCGGTCGTCATCGAGTCCGTCGAGCTCGTCGGCTGACCCACCTCCCATGAGCACCCCTCCGGTCGGAGTGCCGACCTGCTACCGGCACTCCGATCGCGAGACCTGGATCCGCTGCCAGCGCTGTGATCGTCCGATCTGTCCGGACTGCATGCGCGAGGCCGCCGTCGGCTTCCAGTGCCCCGACTGCGTCGCCGAGGGCCGGCGCTCGGTGCGCCAGGCGCGGACGGCGTACGGCGGCCAGATCTCCGCCAACCCCGGCGTCGTCTCGATGGTGCTGATCGGCATCAACGTCGTCGTCTGGGTGGCCGTGATGGCCACCGGGCGCTACGGCGGCCGGCTCTACGAGCTGTTCGCGCTCGCCCCCGCGGGCTCGTGCCGGGAGAGCGACGGCGGCTACTACCCGTTCGTCGACCAGGCGAGCTGCCAGGCCGGCGCGACCGCGCACTGGGTCGACGGGGTCAGCGACGGCGCCTTCTGGCAGCTGCTCACCTCGATGTTCACCCACGTCGAGCCCTGGCACCTCGGCTTCAACATGGTCGCCCTGTGGGTGCTCGGCCCGCAGCTGGAGTCCCTGCTCGGCCGCGGCCGCTATCTCGCGCTGTACCTCGTCTCCGGCCTGGTCGGCTCGGTCACCGTGTACTGGCTCTCCGCCGAGCAGACCACCACCGTCGGCGCCTCGGGCGCGATCTTCGGCCTGATGGGCGCGCTGGTGGTCGTCGGCCTCAAGGTCGGCGGCAACGTGCAGACCCTGCTGGTGTGGATCGGCATCAACGTCGTGCTCACCTTCACCCTCGCCAATGTGTCCTGGCAGGGCCACTTCGGCGGGCTGGTCGGCGGCGCCGCGATCGCCGCGGTCCTGGTGTTCGCCCCCAAGGAGCGGCGTACGACGGTCCAGGCGGTCGGTCTCGGCGCCATCGGCGTCGCGCTCGTCGTCGCCGCGGTCCTCCGCACCCTCGCCCTCGCCTGACCCGGCGCGAACTGACCCGCCAAACGCGCTGACCCGGCTCATCCTTACCTCCGTGCGAGGTAAGGATGAGCCGGGTCAGCGTCATTCCGAGGTAAGGATGAGCCGGGTCAGCGGTTCTCCCCAGGATTGTCCACACCTGGGGAGAACTACACGCATGTGATTCCTCCACATCGGTGGACAACTCTGTGGAAAAACAGACCGCGCCGGCCGGACCGCGAGGGTCCGCCGGCGCGGCGCACGCCAGGGGCCGGCTATTCCCAGCGGGTGGCGAAGGCGAAGCCGACGGCCATGAAGGCGATGCCGACGAAGAGGTTCTTCTGCCCGAGGTCGTTGAAGATCGGGATGTCCTTGGGGTCGTTGCCCGTCAGGAAGATGTAGAAGACGCAGATCCACAGCAGCCCGATGACGAAGCAGGCGAGCATGCTGACCACGACGCCGCGGCCGCGGCCGAGCGGGGTCTTGGGGTGCGCGGCGACCATCAGGCCGAGGAAGAACGCGATGAACCCGATCAGGTAGTTCTTGCCCTCGAGGTCGGCGAGGAAGGAGGGACCGCCCGGCTGGCGCACCTTGCCCTTGGCGTCGATGCTGCCGAAGCCGTCGGTGGGGCGGATGCCGAAGTAGTAGTAGAGGATCAGGGCGATGCCGCCGAGGATCAGCAGCAGCGCGATGGCGAACCTCACGCTGATCAGCGGGCCGCGATCCGGGTCGCCGAAGACCTCGCGCTCCTTGCGCTTCGACAGGCGGGACGACTTCGCCACGGGTGGCTCCTCGATCAGGTTCATGGGTGGTGGACACTGTCAGTATGACGGGTGCCCACGCCGGAGGTACGACGGGCCGCCGCCCCGAGGCGAGCCGGCGCTCACGCGCGTGGCGGGTGGGCACGCCGGTCGTCGTCCTCCTGAGTGGTGCGCTGCTCGCCGTGTCCGCCACCAACAGCGAGGGCTCCGACCTGCGGCCGGGACGCTACGCCGACCTCGCGAGCCTGGTCGAGGGCGAGGCGGCGGACTACCGCAAGGTCGAGGACCGCTACCAGGACCTGTCCGACCAGGTCGACCGGCTCACCGCCGCGGTCGGCGACAAGGGCGTCAAGCAGGCGCGGCGCGAGATCGCCAGCCTGCGCGACCCGGCCGGGATGACCCCCCGGACCGGGGAGGGCCTGCGGATCACCCTGTCCGACGCCCCGGAGGACCAGCTCGAGGAGGCGGTCGAGCGCAACAAGCACCTCGACCCGGAGGAGCGCCTCAACCTCAACCGGTTCGTGGTGCACCAGCAGGACATCCAGGCCGTCGTCAACGCCCTGTGGGTGGGCGGCGCCAGCGCCGTCACCATCGCCGGGCAGCGGGTCATCTCGACCACCGGCATCCGCTGCAAGGGCCCGGTGGTCCAGCTGCAGGGCCGTCCGTTCCCGCAGCCCTACGTCATCGAGGCGGTCGGCGACCCGAGCGAGCTGTACGCCTCGGTCGCCGGCGACCCCATCGTCAGCGGCTACCGCAAGGACGCCGACAACCCGCTGATCAGGATCGGCTGGGACCTGGACTTCGAGGACCGGGTCGAGGCGCCGGCGTACGACGGCGTGGTCGACCTGCAGTACGCCCGGCCGCTGCGCTGAGCTGTGCGGGCCGGCGCTCAGCCGCGTCCCCGCCGGCCGGGCCACGACCGGCCCAGCGGGTTGAGCGGGTCCGTCCCGGCGGCGACCTCGTCGCCGTCGCTGACGCCGTCGCCGTCGGTGTCCGGGTTGGTCGGGTCGGTGCCCCGGGTGACCTCGTCGTCGTCGGGCAGGCCGTCGCCGTCGGTGTCGGTGGGCGGGGCCGGCGGCGGCTCGTAGGTGGAGATGAAGATGATGATCTCCGTGCCCTGGGGCCGGGTGCCGTTGGCGGGGATCTGCTCGGTGACCCGGCCCTTCTTCTGGCTGGAGTCGTCCGCCGAGGCGTTGCGGACGACGGGGACGAACCCGGCGTCCTTGATCGCCTTCTCCGCGGCGGCCTGCTTCATCCCGACCACGCTCGGCACCGTCTCCGGGCCGTCGGACACGCACAGCTCGACGGTCGCGTCCCGGTCGACCATGGTGTTGGGCGCGGGGGTCTGCTCGACGACGGTGCCCTTCTCGTCGTCGGTGTCGCACTCCTTCTCGGTGATATTGCGACGGGTGATCCCGGCGCCGGTGAGGGTCTGGATGGCGTCCTTGCGCTTCATCTCGATGACCGACGGCAGCGCGAACTGCCCGGGACCGAGCGAGACGACGAGGTTGATCTTCGAGTCCGCCGGCACGTAGTCGTCGCCCTCGGGATCCTGCTCGATCACCAGGCCGGCCTCGATGACGTCGTCGTTGCGGACGGTGACGGTGCCGACCTCGAAGCCGGCGTCGCCGATGGCGTTGCGGGCGTCGTCCTCGGTCATCCGCACCACATTGGGCACCCGCACCGGCGGCGGCGTGTTGTCGAAGAGCCGCGGCCAGACGAGGTACGCCGTGGCGATGATCGCCGCGATCAGCAGCCCGAGCACGACCCACAGGCCGACCCGGCTGCGGCGCTCGTCGTCGCGGTTCGGGGGCAGCGGGGCCCGGATCGCGGTCTCGGTGTGGCTCGCCGGCGCCTCGGCGCGCGGCGCGACCACCGAGGTCTCGTTGGTCACCGGCGGCAGCACGGCCTGCACCGGCCGGCCGGCGAGATAGCGCTCGATGTCGGCCCGCATCTGCGCCGCCGACTGGTAGCGGTCTTCGACCCGCTTGGCGAGCGCCTTCATCACGATGGCGTCGACCTCGGGTGGGAGGTCGTCCTCGTGCCGTGAGGGGGGTACGGCGGGCTCCCGGACGTGCTGGTAGGCGACCGCCACGGGGGAGTCGCCGACGAACGGAGGCCGTCCGGTCAGCAGCTCGTAGAGCAGGCAGCCGGCGGAGTAGACGTCGGAGCGGGAGTCGACGGTCTCGCCGCGGGCCTGCTCGGGCGAGAGATACTGCGCGGTGCCGACCACGGCCGCGGTCTGGGTCATCGAGGACTGGGCGTCGCTCATCGCGCGGGCGATGCCGAAGTCCATCACCTTGACGTCGCCGGACGGGGTGAGCATCACGTTGCCGGGCTTGATGTCGCGGTGGATGATGCCGGCGCGGTGGCTGTAGTCGAGGGCCGAGAGCACGCCGCTGGTGATCTCCAGCGCGCGCTCGGGCAGGATCTTGCGGCCCTCGCGGAGGATGTCGCGCAGGGTCCGCCCGGCGACGTACTCCATCACGATGTAGGGGACGACCTCGGTGCTGCCGTCGGCGTGGCCGGTCCGCTCCTCGCCGGTGTCGTAGACCGCGACGATCGCCGGGTGGTTGAGCGAGGCGGACGACTGGGCCTCCCGCCGGAACCGGGCCTGGAAGGTCGCGTCGCTGGCCAGGTCGGTGCGCAGCCGCTTGACCGCGACGACGCGGCCGAGCCGGGTGTCGGTGCCCTTGCGGACCTCGGCCATGCCGCCGCGCCCGAGCAGCTCGCCGAGCTCGTACCGCCCGCCCACGACGGGCCGGTCGGCCCCGGGCTCGTGCGGAGGTGTGGTCACTGGGCACCGCCCGTCGGGGTCGTGGGAGCGGTGGTCGGGGTGGTCGGCTCGGTGGGCTGGGTCGGCTGCGTGGTCGGCGTCGACGGCTTCGGCCCCCAGTAGTAGACGACGACCGCGTCGCCCTCCTCGAGCGTGCCGTTGCGGGAGAACCGGGACACGGTGCCCTCGTCGCAGTCCCCGTCGTTGGCCTGCGAGTCCTGCTCCCAGGTGACCTTGAGGCCCTTGCCCCGCAGGTCGCTGACGGCGTCGCGGTAGTTGCTGAAGCAGGTGTACTGGTCCTCGTCGACGTCGACCGTGCGGGGCGCCTCGGAGGTCGGCTCCGTCGTCGGCTCGGTGGTGGGCTCGGAGGACTCGGTGGTGGCCTCGGACGTGGGCGCGGAGCTGGTCGTGTCGTCGACGACCGGGGTGTCGTCGTCCTTGTTGCCGAGCAGCAGGATCGCCGCGATCACCGCGATGACGACCACCACGATCACCGCGATCGCGATCGGCCAGGGGGACTTCCGCTCGTCGTCGCCGGACTCGTCGCCGGCGTACGCCGACGGGCTGTCCAGGCGCTGCATCGGCTCGGAGCCGTGCGCGGCCGAGGTCGCCGAGGTCGGCGTCGGCACGGGGGCGGGCACCGGCGGCACCACGCCGGTCAGCACCCGGGTGTGGCCGTCGTCGGGCTCGTCCGTGGCGGCAGCGGCGGCCACCTCGGGGGCGCGGAGGGCGGCGGCGAAGGCCGCGCCGTCGGCGTACCGCTCGGCGGGGTCCTTGGCCAGCGCCCGCCGGACCACCGCGGCCAGCGGACCGGGCACGCTGGGCGGCAGCTGCGGCACGGGCTGCTGGAGGTGCGCGAGCGCGGTCGCGACCGGCGTCTCGGCCTCGAACGGACGGCGCCCGGCCAGGCACTCGAAGGCGACCACGCCGAGGGAGTAGACGTCGGAGGCGGGCGTCGAGGGGTTGCCGCGGGCCTGCTCGGGGCTGAGGTACTGCGGCGTGCCCATCACCGAGCCGGTGCGGGTCAGCGCGACCGAGTCGAGGGCGCGGGCGATGCCGAAGTCGGTGATCTTGACCGTACGGTCGGAGGTGACCAGCAGGTTGGCGGGCTTCACGTCGCGGTGCACGATCCCGGCCCGGTGGGCGACGCCGAGCGCGTCGGCGGCCTGCGCCATCAGATCCTGCACGACCCCGGTGTCGAGGGTGCGGCCGCTCGCGCGGGCGTTGGAGAGCAGCGTGGACAGCGGCTGCCCGTCGACCAGCTCCATGACGAGGTACGGCGGCAGGTCGTCGCCGTCCTCGCCGGCGCCGTAGTCGTAGACCCCCGCGATGCCCGGGTGGTGGAGCGCCGCGGCGCTGCGCGCCTCGCCCTCGAAGCGACTGCGGAAGGTCGCGTCGTCGGCGTACTCCGGCTTGAGCACCTTGACCGCCACCGGCCGGCTCAGCCGGGTGTCGGTCCCACGCCACACCACGCCCATCCCGCCCGTGGCGATCATGGAGTCCAGGCGATAGCGACCGGCCCGGTCGGCGTACCTGCTCTGCCCAGCGTCGGTCACTTGTTCAACACCGCTTCCATCACTGCCTTCGCGATCGGACCACCGAGCTGGCCGCCCGCGATCTCACCGCACGCCCGGTCGGGCGCCTCTTCGATCATGACTGCCACCGCCACCTCCGCGTTGTCGGCGGGGGCGAAGGAGACGAACCACGCGTACGGCGGCTTGCCGCCCGCACTGCACAGGGAGTCGCCGCGCTGGGCGGTGCCGGTCTTGCCGGCGACCTTCACGTCGTCGATCCGCGCGGGGGAGGCGGTGCCGCTCTCCACGGTGGCGACGAGCAGGTCGGTGAGCTCGCCGGCGGTCCGCGCCGACACGGCGTGGTCGTTGAGGACCTCGGGCTCGGTCGTGCGCAGCACGTCGAACCCGGCGGTCTGCACCTGCTCGACCAGGTAGGGCCGCATCAGCGTGCCCTGGTTGGCGATCGCGGCGGTGACCATGGCCATCTGCAGCGGCGTCGCCTGGACGGTGTTCTGGCCGATGCCGGTCTGCGCGGTCTCGGCGAGGCTCAGCTCGCGGGTCCCGCCGCCCTCGGACTCCGGCACGTCGACGCCGGTGGGGTACACCGACTGCACCTGTCCCTGGAGGTCGAGCAGGGAGGAGTTGTTGAAGCCGAACGCCTCGGCCTGCTCCCGCATCTTCTCCGGGCCGACCTCGACCGCGAGCTGCGCGAAGGTCGTGTTGCAGGAGAACTCCATCGCCGTCGCGAAGCCGATCTTGGCGGGGCTGCACTGGCCGCGGCCGTCGTTGCCGATCCGGTGGGTCGTGCCGGGCGGCTGGTAGGTCGCGCCCGCGGGGACGTCGTCGCCGACGTGGTACTTCCCCGACTCGATCGCCGCCGCCGCGGTCACCAGCTTGAACGTGGAGCCCGGGAACAGCCGGGTCCGGATCGCCCGGTTCAGCAGCGGCTCGCGGTCGTCGCCGTCGAGCGCCTGATAGGTCTCCGACGCCTTCGCGGAGTCGTGGGTCGCCAGCTCGTTGGGGTCGTACGACGGGTAGCTGGCCATCGCGAGGACGCGACCGGTCTTCGGCTGGATCGCCACGACCGAGCCCTCGCCCTTGGGGCCGAGGGTGTCGCGGAGCCCCTCGAACGCGGCCTTCTGCGCGTCGGCGTCGAGCGTGAGCACGACATTGCCGCCCTGGGCGGTCTCGCCCTTGAGCAGGTCGACCAGCCGGGTCACGAACAGCTGGGGGTCCTCGCCGGTGAGCACGGCGTTCTGGCTGCGCTCGATCCCGGTCTGGCTGCCGAGCTGGAGATAGCCGGTGACCGGCGCGAACATCCGGGCGCCCGCCTCGGGGTAGACCCGCAGGTACTTGTAGCGGTCGTCGGACGGCTTGCTCGTCGCCACCGGCTGGTCGCCGACCAGGATCTGGCCGCGCTCGCGGCTGTACGACGCCTCGGCCACGCGGGCGTTGCGGGGGTCGGTGTTGTAGTCGTCGGACTTCCAGAACTGCACGTAGGTCACGTTCGCCATCAGGGCGAGGAACAGGAACATGCAGAAGATGGAGACGGCGCGGATCGGCTTGTTCATCGCAGCGATGCCCTCCTTCCGCGGGGCGTCGCGTAGCAGGACGTGCGGGAGGAGGTCATCGCTCTGACACGACCTTGACGACCTGGGTGGCCTGCTCGTCGGGGTCCGTCTCGGCCTCGGCGGCGAGATCGGGCAGCGGCCGCCGGGCCTGGTCGGAGATGCGCAGCAGGATCGCGATGATCACCCAGTTCGCGACGAGGGACGAGCCGCCGTACGACAGGAAGGGCGTGGTGAGACCGGTCAGCGGGATCAGCCGGGTGACGCCGCCGATGACGACGAAGACCTGGAGCGCGAAGACCGCGGCCAGGCCGGTGGCGACCAGCTTGCCGAAGCCGTCGCGGGAGATCAGCGCCGCGCGCAGGGCGCGCTCGACGACGAGTCCGTAGAGCAGCAGGACGGCCATCACGGCGGTCAGGCCGAGCTCCTCGCCGATGGCGGCGAGGATGAAGTCGGACTCGACGTACGGCACCCGCTGGGGCATGCCCTCGCCGAGGCCGCGCCCGACCAGGCCGCCCCAGGCGAAGCCGTAGAGCGCCTGGACCAGCTGGTAGCCGCTGCCGTCGGGGTCGGCGAACGGGTCGAGCCAGATGTCGACGCGGCTCTGCACGTGCCCGAAGATCCGGAACGCGGCGGTCGCGCCGCCGAAGAACAGCAGGCCGCCGACGATCAGCCAGCCCGGCCGCTCGGTGGCGACGTAGAGCATGACGAGGAACAGGCCGAAGAACAGCAGGCTGGAGCCGAGGTCGCGCTGCAGCACGAGGATCCCGAGGCTGACCACCCACATCATCAGGACCGGGCCGAGGTCGCGGCCGCGCGGCAGGTCGACGAACACCACGCGGCGGCCGGCCAGGGCGAGCGCGTCGCGGTGGACCACGAGGTAGCCCGCGAAGGTGATGACGAGCAGCATCTTCGCGATCTCGCCGGGCTGGAAGCTGAACGGGCCGAGCGAGATCCAGATCCGGGCGCCGTTGATCTGGGTGCCGAGGCCCGGGAGCATGGGCAGGATCAGCAGCACGATCGCCGCCAGGCCCGAGGTGTAGGTGAACCGGGCGAGCAGCCGGTGGTCCGGCAGTGCGATGAGCGTGCCGACGAAGAGCGCGACGCCGAGGGTCATCCAGGTCAGCTGCTGGCTGGCAAGGCCGGTGTCCTTGGCCAGGTCGATCCGGTGGATCACCGCCAGGCCGAGGCCGTTGAGGGCCGCCACGACGGGCAGCAGCACCGGGTCGGCGTACGGCGCGACGATCCGCACCACCACGTGGGCCGCGACGACGAGGATGGTCAGCCAGCCGCCGTACCCGATCAGGTTGGTGGGCACCTCCCGTCGACGCCGAGGCCGACGGCGGCGTAGGCGCCGATGCCGACGATCAGGGCGAGGACGAGCAGGAAGAGCTCCGCGCCCCGCCGGCGGCGGTGCACGAATCCCATCAGCGCGGAGTTGGTGGCCATGGCTGCGCGCCTCACCGACCGTCGGGGGTGAGGGTCGTCAGGTCGGCCGCGCCGCCCTCCGCCGGCGGCGAGAACGGGGACGCGTCGTCCGGGTTGGTCGTGGTGGGCGCGGCCGGCGTCGTCGGGCTCGGGGTGGTCGTGCCGCTGCCGGACTGCCGGCCGTTGGCGCCGATCCGGGTGATCGCCTCCCGGGCCCGCTCGACGCTGCTGTAGATCATCGCGCCGTTGCGGACCTCCTCCTGCGTGGACTCCTGGAGGTCCGCGACCTCCAGGTCGGAGACCTCGTAGACGTGGGAGAGCCCGGGGACGTCGACGCCGCGGTAGATCACGACATAGCCGTCGTCCACGCCCACGTAGTACTTCTGCTGGCTCCACCAGTACGCCGTGCCGAGGGCGATCCAGGCGATGCCGAGCACGATCGCGGCCGCCAGCAGCCGGCGCGCCCAGGCGAACCGCGGCGGAGCCTGCGGGGCGTAGCGCAGCGCCTCGGGGTCGACCAGCGGGTCCTCGGGGATGGCGTACTCGACGCCCTCCGGGATCTCCGCGGTGATCGGCTCGAGCTCGCCGGTGTCGCCCGAGCGGTGGCCGCGGAACAGGCCGCGGGGACCGCGGCGCTGCCGGAGGTCCGCCGCCGCGCCGACCACCATCGGATCGGCCGGCGCGTGCTCGGAGGGGTCGACCACGTCGGCCACCACGCAGGTCACGTTGTCGGAGCTGCCGGCGTCGAGGCTCGCGCGGACCAGCTCGATCGAGGTGAACTCCGGGGTGCCGTCGGTCAGCAGCGTGGTGATCCGGTCGTCCTCGAGCACCCCGCACGCGCCGTCGCTGCACAGGAACAGCCGGTCGCCGGGCAGCAGCTCGAGCGCGAACAGGTCGGGCTCCACGTCGTGCAGGCCGTCGAGCGCCTTGAGGATCAGGTTGCGGTGGGGGTGGACCCGCGCCTCGGCCTCGGTGATCCGGCCCTCGTCGATCAGGCTCTGCACGAAGGTGTGGTCGTTGGTCAGCTGCGACAGCTCGCCGTCGCGCAGCAGGTAGGCCCGCGAGTCGCCCACGTGGCCCACCGCCAGCCGCTGCCCGTCGAAGAGGGCGACCGTGGCCGTCGTGCTCGTGCCGTTGAGAGCGGGGTCCTGGTCGACCTGCGCGCCGATCGAGACGTGCGCCTCGTGGAGGCCGTCGTTGACCCGGTCGATCACGTCGACCGAGCCGGGCGGCTCGTCGAGCTGGCGCAGCTCGCCGATCGCCGTACCGGAGGCGATGTCGCCGCGCGCCGCGCCGCCCACGCCGTCGCAGACGGCCAGCAGCCACGGCCCGGAGTACCCCGAGTCCTGGTTGTCCTTGCGCACCCGGCCGACGTCGGAGACGGCGTACCCGTCGAGCTGGAGCAGCGGCCGCGTCGACGGCAGGGGTACGTCGATCGTGTCGGGCTGCGGGTCGTGCGGCAGCTCCGGCTGGGCGTCGGGGACGGGCACCTCTTCCGTCTCCGGGGCGGCCGAGGCGTCGTTGCCGGGGTCGGTCATGCGGCCATGCCTACTTCCTCAGCTCCACGATGGTCTTTCCGATCCGGATCTGCGAGCCGAGCCCCACCGGGACGGGCTGGGTGAGCCGCTGGCTGCCGAGATAGGTGCCGTTGGTGGAGCCGAGGTCCTCGACGTACCACTGGCCGCCGGACTCCACGATCCGGGCGTGGCGGGTGGACACATAGTCGTCGTCGAGGCGGATGGCGGCGTCGTTGCCGCGGCCGATGAGGACCGGGGCCTGGGAGAGGTCGGCGACGATGCCGGTGTTGACGCCCTGGACCACCTCGACCTTGGTCGGCTGGCCGCGGCGGGGGCTCGCCGGCTTCGGCGCGCGCGGCTGCTTGCCGGGGGCCGCGGGCGCGGGCACCCGGGCCCCGAACATGTCGGAGCGGATCACCGAGATCGCCGACAGCACGAAGATCCACAGGATCGCGAGGTAGGCGATCCGGACCAGGAACAGGGTCAGCTCAGACACCGTCCACCACCTGACCTGTCTCGTGGCTCGTCTCCTGGAGCAGTCGGAGGACGAGCGAGGTGTGGCCGATCTGGACGCGGGAGCCGTCGCGCAGGTGGGCCCGCGCGACCTTCTGCCCGTCGACCCGGATGCCGTTGGTGGATCCCATGTCGTGCACCTCGACCTGGACGGGGCGGTCGCCGGGCGTCGTACCGGAGGTGGGCGGGTCGGCGGTGATCAGGAACTCGGCGTGCCGCCGGCTCACGCCGGGGTCGTCGATCCGCAGGTCGGCCTCGCTGCCCCGCCCGACCACCAGCCCGGGCGCCTGCAGCGGGTGCTGGGTGCCGTTGACCTCCAGCACCGCGCGGGTCCGCTGGCTGCTGCTCCGCCGGCTCTGGTCGGTCACCGCCGCCTCGGCCTGGCTGCGCACCCGGAACCGCCCGGTCCCCAGGTCCTCCGCCGACTCGAACACGATCCGGATCGGCCCCGGGAAGACGTACGACTGCAGCTCCGCGTGCTCGGTCAGCTGCGTCGTCAGCTCCCGCTCCAGCGCCGAGTCGTACGGCGAGAGCCGCTCCAGGTCCCCGTCCGACAGCTCCACCACGAAGCTGTTCGGCACCAGCCGCCGCTGCCGCGACAGCACCTGCGCCTTGTTGTCGAGCTCCCGCTGCAGCGCGGCCGCCACCTCCACCGGCTGGACGGCACTGCGGAAGGTGCGCGCGAAGACGCCGGAGATCGCCTGCTCCAGGCGCTGCTCGAACCGCTGCAGTCCTCCCACGTCGCTGCCCTCCTCTCCGCACGGCTCGCTCGTTCGCCCGCCCGACCTGACGGGTCCCCCGATCGTATCGGTGGCCCCCCGCCCGCCCCGGGACCTTCGCCGCCTCCCCGCCTGCCACCCGGCGAGGCGGCGCAATGGTCGGCGCCCCGTTTTGGGTGACGGGTCGTGACTGGGATAGCCTTGCCGGGCTTCACGCGCGAGTGGCGGAATAGGCAGACGCGCACGGTTCAGGTCCGTGTGTCCGAAAGGACGTGGGGGTTCAACTCCCCCCTCGCGCACGTCGAGCAACAGGGGCCCTGACCAGCCAAGACGCCGGTCAGGGCCCCTGGCCATTTCCCCCGGATATACGCACTTGTGCCCATCGGGGATGTGCCGGACCCGCGCTGCACCCTCAACGCAGCAGCGAAGGAGCACCGATGCGCACCCCGAGAAGGTCAAGAACGCCGCCGGCCGGCCCAGCTTCCGGGTCCGGTTCAGGTACAGGCGACGCGCTGACCACCCCGAACGGACGGCCCGCACTGAACCTCAGCAGCCGGCGCTCTCCAGCCGCGCCAAGGGGCCGCACCGGCCGCCCGCCTGCACTGCAAACGACCGGGCGGGCGCCGTGGGCTGCGTCACACCCGTTGTCCGACTGACCGTCCACCTCCGCTGCAAGCAACCCGCTCCGCCCGCGCAGTGGGTACTGAGACGGAGCCGAGGAACCTAGTGGGAGGCGGAGGAGAGGTCGCCGATCGCCATCACGGTCCCGAGCACCGGCGCCGATCAGCGCCCTGGGATATCGGATGCCGCGTCGTCGTAGGCGGTTCGCGCTTATGTCGATGCCGCGAGCGACGACAACGTGGCTGACGACGCTGAGCGCCGTGGCCCCGCCCACGATCAACCACTGCCGTCGGATGCCCCGCGGCTCCATACCCACCTGTCCGTTCGGGTCCTCGGCGATCTCGCGTAGGTCTTCCGACGCCGCCCGCGGGAGCGACTGCGCGTCCTGATCACGCTCGGTGGGGATGAAGCCCGCGACAGCGACGCCGAGGATGCCGGTCTTCAACGCGATGCGCGCCGTCTTCCCTGAGGCGACATCGGGAACTGCGATCCATGACGCGACGGCGGCGCCGTTGATCAGTGCTCGGGAGATATCGAACGCGGATCGCACAGCCCGGAGCCTACGAGCCGTCGCCAATCCGTCACAACGCCGATGATGGCTCCGGCACGCGACCCCGGGTTGGTACCGGGTAGGTCCGTCACGCGACAGGTCCCGACGACCACGAGACGCCGGGACCACTGTCGATCTTGACGCTGACAGACCACACCGCCCTGGCTTCGCTGGTCCCACACGCCAGGAGGGGACCCCGGCCGAGACGGTGGCCCATCACCCAGCCGGGGGACCCTCGACATCCAGTCCGTCACCGTCGCCGCGACCTGGTCGCCTCGATGACCATCCGCGAGGGATAGCGACCGAGGATCACCGGGAGGCCGCTGATCCCGGCGACCCAGAATGCTAGGTGATCGGTAATGTATCAGAGTAGGGTGCGGCCATGGCCTCCTACGAAGAGCACCGCCGACCGCGCCGCATCGTCGTGGGCATCTCGGCGGCGACCGGTGCGGTCTACGGGGTCCGGGTGCTCGAGAAGCTCGCCGAGGCGGGCGTCGAGTCCCACCTGATCATCAGCACGTGGGCCCGCCGCACGATCGAGCACGAGACCGGGGCCACCGTCGCGAGCGTGGAACGCCTGGCGAGCGTGGTCCACCGGCCGGGGGACCAGGCCTCGGTCCTGTCGAGCGGCTCGTTCCGCACCGACGGGATGATCGTGGCGCCCTGCAGTGTCCGGTCGGTGGCCTCGATCGCGCACGGCGTCGCCGACAACCTGCTGCTCCGGGCGGCCGATGTGACCATCAAGGAGCGCAAGCCGCTGGTCCTGATGGTGCGCGAGACGCCGCTCAGCGTCATCCACCTCGAGAACCTGACGCTCCTCGCGCGCGCCGGCGTCACGATCTTCCCGCCGGTGCCGGCCTTCTACGGCCAGCCGGGCTCGATCCGGGACATCGTCGACCACACGGTGTCCCGTGCGCTCGACCAGCTGGGGGTCGAGGACGATCAGGCGCACCGATGGGACGGCCGACTGGACCGGCCGGCCCGGGTGGACGAACCGGCAGCGTCGCTGTGGCCACCGAAGACCGTCGGCTGAGCCGACGGCAGCTCCTCCTCGCCTACGCGATCGGGGGGTTCGGGCTGTCGATGAACGCCCAGATCGTCCTGCTGATCCCGCTCCAGGCGCGGGCCATGGGCGCCGGATTCGACCAGGTCGGCCTGATCGTGGGCTCGGGCTCGCTCGCCGCCGCGTTGTCGTCGGTCGCCCTGGGCTCGCTCGTCGACCGGCTCGGGCCGCGGACGTGCTACCTCCTGGGCACGGGATCGTGCGCGATCCTCTCCGCGGCCTACATCGTGCCGTCCACGTTCTGGTGGTTCCTGGCCCTGCAGCCGTTCCTGGCCCTGAGCCGGACACTGGGCTGGGTCGCCTCCCAGGCCTACATCTCCGACGTGGGAGCGCCGTCGGAGCGCGCGACGCACGCGGGCCGCTTCAGCTTCTGCTCCAACGTCGGCCAGCTGGCGGGCCCGCTGCTCGCTGGCACGGCCGCGGAGACCGTCGGGCTCCGATGGGGACTGGCGGTCCCGGCGGCGTACGCCCTGGTCTTCTTCCTGCTCGGCCTGCGTCTCCCCAACGGCCATCGGGGCGGGGCTCGGGCCGGGCGGAGGCGGAGCAGGTCGAGCGGGCCAGTGCGCTGGAGCTGCTCCGCGAGCCCGGCCTCCGGTTCGTCCTCGTCGCGACCTTCGCGCGGATCTGGGTGACGATCGTGTTCACCACGTTCCTCCCGATCCTGCTGGCCGAGCGAGGTGTGGGCGCCGGCCTGATCGGCGTGGTCATGTCGCTGATGGGCATCGTGGCGACCGCGGCGGCGCCGATGGCGGGCCCGCTGTCGCGATGGACGGGCTCGGAGGCGCTGGTGGCGACGGCGAGCGTGGGGTGCGGCGCCGTGGCCCTGGTCCTGACGCCGGTCCTGGCGCCGACGTGGCTGGTGTTCGTGCTGCCGTGCCTGGTGGGCATCGGCGTCGGGCTGAGCCTGCCCTTGTTGATGGGGTCGTCGCCGACTCGACGCCGCCCAGCAGCCTGGGCGTCGCGATGGGGCTGCGGAGCCTGGCGAACCAGACGGCGTCGACCTCGGGGCCGGTGATCATCGGACCGATGATCGGCGCCCTCGGCGTGGCGGTGGGGTTCGCCACCGCTGGGGTCGGCGCTGGGTGTGTACTCGTGGCGGCGTACGCCGCCTTCGCCCGAGGGCGACACGGTTTCGATGCGCCGGCGGGACAAGAGAAGTCCCGTTGACATGTAATGCATTAGATGTCAGGATCACAACGACAGGAGAAGGAGGCTGCCGATGACGACTCTCGGATCGTTCTCAGCGACCGACGCCGCCACGGAGCACATTCGCGAGCGGATCATCAGCGACGAGCTGCCGGCGGGCACCAAGATCAAGATCGACGAGCTGGCCGTCGAGCTCGGCATGAGCCGGACCCCGGTCCGCGACGCGCTGACCCGGCTGCAGTCCGAAGGCCTGGTCCGGATCGTCTCCCGCGTGGGCGTGTACGTCCGGGAGATCACGCCGGAGGAGGTGCTCGAGGTCTACACGCTCAAGGAGTCGCTCGAGCCCGTCATGGCCCGGTGGGCGACCGAGCGGTCGTCCGAGGAGGAACGGCAGGCCTTCTACGACAGCGCGGCGGACCTGCCCCGGATCGCGGCCCAGGGCGACAGCGCGGCCTATATCGAGCTCGTCGTCAAGCGGCGCCTGCGCATGCTCGAGCTCGCCCGCAGCGAGGTGCTGTCCGGGATCATGCGCCAGATCGACGAGCGGGTCCGGATCCTGCGCAACCGCAACCTCAGCCAGCTGGAGCGGCTGGAGGCCTCCCACCGCGAGCACCAGGCGATCGCGGAGGCGGTCCGCGACGGCGACGCGGAGCGGGCCGGCGAGCTCATGGGCGACCACGTCCGCTCGGCGCGCACCTCGCTGATCGCCCTGATCGAGCACGGAACGTTCGGCAGCACATCCCCATGAGAAGGAGGAGCAGTGGCGTCATGTGAAGCGGTGGATGTCCACGGACACGCGGTGCCGGAGTCGGTGCTGGCGCTGATGGAGTCCAGCGGCGACGAGTACGGCGGCATCACGGTCGATCGCAGCGGCGACCGTGCCGTGATCACGCTGCCGGGGGGCAAGCAGCTCCGTCCCCTTCCGGTCGGCATGAGCGACGGCCCGTCCCGCGACCGCTGGATGACCCGGCAGGGCGTCGGCACCCAGCTGGTCGGCCCGTGGATGGACATCCAGGGCAACGGCTTCGAGCGGGAGGCCGGCATCGCCTGGTCGCGGGCGCTCAACGACGCCATGGCCGAGGGGCTGCCCACCATCGGCGACCGCGTCCGCCTGCTCGCCACCGTCTACCCGGCCGACCCGCAGGCGGCCGTCGCCGAGATGCTGCGCACCCGCGCCGACCTGGGCGCGGTGGGCGTCATGATGGCCACCCACTTCCCCCAGGGCTCGGCGGCCGACGAGGAGATGCTGCCGTTCTGGACCGCCGCCGCCGAGAACCGGATCCCGGTCGTCCTGCACCCGCCGATCGTCGGCCCGGCCTCGGCCATCGAGGGTGACAAGGACTTCCGCAGCCTCTACGGGCGGACCCTGGAGACCTCGCTGGTCGCGACCCGGATGATCGTCACCGGTCTCTTCGAGAAGCTGCCCGACCTGCAGATCGTGCTGGTGCACGGTGGCGGCTTCCTGCCCTTCCAGGCGGGCCGCCTGGACCAGCAGGTCGCCGACGACAAGATCGACGTGGCACTGCCGGCGGGCCGCGCACCGTCGTCGTACCTCAAGCACTTCCTGTACGACACCGCGATGCTGGACCCGGAGGTGGTCGCCTTCCTGGCCAGCCGCGTGCCGGACCGGGTCCTGGTCGGCACCGACTACCCCTTCACCGCTCGCACCTCCCTGGTGCCCGAGCAGCTGGCCGCGCTGTCCGCCGAGGACCAGGTCCGGATGAGCGCCGGGACGGCCGGCGCCGTCTTCGACCTGCGCCAGCCGGAGGCAGTGAGGTGAGGATCCAGTTCGGCGTCAACGGTGCCCCGGTCGCCGTGGACGCCGAGCCCCGCACCAGCCTGCTCGACGTGCTGCGGCGAGAGGTCGGGGCGACCGGCACCCACACCGGCTGCGAGCACGGGGTCTGCGGCTGCTGCAACGTCATGGTCGACGGCCGGACCGTCCGGTCCTGCCTGATGCTCGCGGTGCAGGCACGGGGCAGGGAGGTCACCACCGTCGAGGGGCTCGCAGCGCCGGACGGCACGCTGACCCCGCTCCAGGAGGCCTTCCAGCGCCACCACGCCATGCAGTGCGGCTACTGCACGTCCGGCATCCTGATCGGCCTCACCGCGTTCCTGCGGGACAACCCCAAGCCGACCCGCGAGGAGGTCCAGGACAGTCTCTCGGCGAATCTGTGTCGCTGCACCGGCTACCAGCAGATCCTCGACGCGGTCGACGACCTGGTCGCCGATCCCCAGGGACTGGAGAGCGAGGAGGAGGCAGCGGATGAGTGAGCCGGCACCCGAACGCGAGTTCACCTACATCGGCAAGCCCTTCCCGCTGCGCGAGGACTTCCGCTACGTCCAGGGTCGCGGCCGCTACATCGACGACGTCGATCGGCCGGGCATGACCTATCTGGCGTTGGCCTCCACCTCGGTCGCCCACGCCCGGCTGATCGACGTCGACGTCAGCGAGGCGCTGGCCACCGAGGGCGTCCTGGCGGTGATCACCGGCCGCGAGCTGGCCGAGGCGATCCTGCCCGTCCCGCAGAACCTCGACCTTCCCGAGGTGCTCTGGTATCCGCTGGCCGTCGACAAGATCCGCTACTCGGGCGAGCCGGTGGCCGCGATCATCGCGACCTCGCGCGCCATCGCCGAGGATGCCGCCGACCTGGTGGTGGCGGACTACGAGGAGCTCGACCCGGTCGTCGATCCCAAGGCGGCGATGGCCCCTGACGCGGCGGTCCTGCACGAGAAGATCGGCTCGAACGTCGTGTGGCACGACAGCTTCGACTGGGGCAGCGACGTCGACGAGATCTTCGCCTCCGCGGACCACGTCTTCGAGTTCGACTACCGGTGGAACCGCAACGGCGGCGTGCCGCTGGAGACCATGGGTGTGATCGCCGACTACGACGTCCGCCGTGACGTGCTCGAGGTCTGGGCGTCGCACCAGTCGCCCCACCTGGACTCTGAGATCGCCAAGGTGCTGCGGCTCAGTGACCGCCAGGTGCTGCTGCACCAGGACATCGAGGTCGGTGGCTCCTACGGTGCCAAGCGCGGGCGGAAGCAGGTCTTCCTGACCTCCTACGCCTCGCGCACGGTCAAGCGGCCGGTCAAGTACATCGAGGACCGCCGCGACAACCTGATCGCCGGGGACGCGCACGGCCCCGACCGCTACTTCAGCGCTCGTTTCGCGGTCACCGAGGCCGGGGTCGTCAAGGGCTTCCAGCTCGACATCGTCGACGACGTGGGCGCGTACGTCGGCCGCGGACCCCTCCAGATGGGCAAGCCCGTGACCGCGGTCGTCGGCGCCTACACCATCGAGGCCGTGCGCTACACCGGGACCGCGGTGACCACGAACAAGACCAACCAGGCGCCCTTCCGCGGCTTCGGCATGGGACCGCACAACTACGTGCTGGATCGCTCCATGGACCGGATCGCGCGGGCTCTCGGGATCGACCGGGTGGAGATCCGCCGGCGCAACCTCATCCCCGCCGACGCCTTCCCCTACCGGATCCCGTCAGGCTCGACGTACGACTCCGGCAACTTCCAGGGAGCCCTGGAGAAGGCGCTGAGCATGCCCGGGTGCCCGCTGGTGGAGCGCCCCGAGCCCACGCCCGGCACCCTGCTGGGGGTCGGCCTGTCCACCTGTGTCGAGCCGAGCGGCGGCAACCAGGCGATCTTCTCCTTCCTCAACCCCAAGGCGCCGGGCATGACGCCGGAGACGACCAAGCTCACGATCACCAATGACGGCAGCCTGATCGCGACCATCGGGTTCCAGTCCACCGGCCAGAGCCACGAGTCGCTGGTCACCCAGCTGCTGTGCGAGGAGCTCGGCTTCCCCCGCGAGCGGATCGTGGTCGAGCGCGGCAACTCCCACTCCGGCATGGTCGGTGCGACGCCGATCGGCGACCGGATGACGCTGATGCTCGGCAGCGCCGTGCACAAGGCCGCGGCGAAGATGCGGGCCAAGCTCCTGCGGATCGCCGCGTTCCGGCTCGACCTCCCCGAGGACCGGCTGACGTACCGGGACATGGCGGTCACCGCCGACGGCGACGGCCGCCGGGTCACGGTCAAGGAGCTGATCCACGCGGCGTACCACGAGCAGCTCGGCATCCCCGAGGACGAGGAGCCCGGCCTCACCATCACCGCGATCGCCAAGCTGCCGGGCGGCGGTCTGGGCCTGGACGAGAAACGGCGCCTGCAGCACGGGTTCCCGTCCTACGGCTTCTCGGTCCACATCCCCGTGGTCGAGATCGACAAGGAGACCTTCCGGGTCCGGCTGCGCGACTACTACGTCGTGCACGACTGCGGACAGGTCATCAACCCGCTCGTCGTCGACGGCATGGTCATCGGCGGGATCTCCCAGGCGATCGGCTCGATCCTGCTCGAGCACTTCGACTACTCCGAGGACGGCCAGCCGCTGTCCACCTCCTTCATGGACTACATGCTGCCGACGGCGGACGTGATGCCCACCCGCATCCGGCTCGCCGAGCAGCGCACGCCGTCGCCCCTGCATCCGTACGGCGCCAAGGGGACGGGCGAGGGCGGCTACCTCGGCGGCCCCGCCGCGATCGCGTCGGCGATCGACGATGCCCTGGCCCAGCTCGGGGTCGTCGTCGGCACCACGCCGATCACCCCGGCCCGGATCTTCGCGGCCGTGCAGGAGGCCGGTGCGCTCGAGGAGGCGATCGCATGAAGCCCGCCGCCTTCGACATCCGCACCCCGGCGTCGCTGGACGAGGCGCTCGCGGATCTCGCCGAGCTCGCCGAGCGCGGCGACGACGTCCGGCCGCTCGCGGGCGGGCAGAGCCTGATCCCCCTGCTGAACTTCCGGATGTCCCAGCCCGAGGTCCTGGTCGACCTGGGCGACCTGGACGAGCTCCGCTTCGTCCGGCGCGAGCCCGACGGCGGCCTGCGGATCGGCGCGATGACCACCATGTCGTACCTCCTGGACTCCCCCCTGGTCGTGGAGTCGCACCCGATCCTGCGCGACACCCTGAGGTACGTCGCCCACGAGCCGATCCGCAACCGGGGGACGATCGGCGGCAGCCTCTCGCACATGGACCCGGCGGCCGAGCTCCCCGCGCTCGCGCTCCTGCTCGAGGTCGAGATCGTGCTGAGCTCGGTGCGCGGTCGCCGTACCGTGCCGGCGGCCGACTTCCTCCAGGGCGCCTACATGACGTCCATCGAGGAGGGGGAGCTGCTCACCGAGGTCCGCATTCCCCCGCTCCCCGGCGGCGCTCGGACAGGCGTGGTCGAGGTCGCCCAGCGGACCGGGGACTTCGCTCTCGCCGGCGCCGCCTGCGTGCTGCGAGCCGACGTCGAGAACCGCGTGCAGGAGCTGCGCACGGTCGTGTTCGGCTCGAGCACCTCGCCCACCCGCCTGCCCGACGTCGACGCGCACGCCGTCGGCCGGGTCGCCGACGCCGACCTGGCGCTGGAGGTGGCCGGCGGGTACGCCGCGGGCATCCAGCCGCTGGACGACCGGCACGGACCGGCCGACTTCCGCCGGCACCTGACACGCGTCATGGTCACCCGCGCCATCCGCGACGCAGCAGGACTGAGGCTGCGATGACGACCGAGAACGAGGAGAAAGCAATGACCAGCATCCACGACGCCACCGACGGCGCCGACATCCGCCGCGCGATCATGGGCGGTGACTGGGTGGTGGCGGCCGAGGCCGGCAACGGCGACGCCATGGACCACTTCACCAAGATCAGCATCGACCACGTGTGGCGCAACGTCTGGCCGCGCCCGGGCCTGGAGCTGTCGTACCGCAGCGCCGTGACGATCGCCGCGCTGGCGTCGCTGGAGGCCGAGGGAGAGCTGGTCGCCCACGTCAGGGGCGCGCTGCGCAACGGCCTGCTCGAACCCACCCAGATCCGCGAGATCCTGCTGCACCTGATCCCCTACATCGGGTTCCCGCGCGCCCGGCACGCGGTCGAGGCGGTCAACGACATCCTCGCCGAGGCCGCGGCCGCGGAGGACGCCTCGTGACCACCGTCGACGAGGTCGCCGCGTTCGTCGCCGGCCTGGACCTCGACGATCGTTGCGCCGCCTTCGTGGGCGGCGAGGTCCTCCGGTCCGACGGGGACACGATCGACGTCGAGGACCCCGCGACCGGGAAGGTCCTGGTCGCGACCGGCGAGGCCGGGGCGGACCTCGTCGACCGGGCCGTGCTCGGTGCCGCCGAGGCCTTCCGCGGGCCCTGGGGGACGATGCGGCACTCCGAGCGGGGCCGGGCCCTGCGCCGGGTCGCGGACCTGCTCCGCGAGAACGCCGGCATGCTGGCCGACCTCGAGAGCATCGACACCGGCAAGCCGCTGAGCCAGGCCCGGTCCGACGTCGAGACCTCGGCCCGCTACTTCGAGTTCTACGCCGGAGTGGCCGACAAGAACCACGGCGAGACGATCCCGACCCGGTCCGACGAGCTGGTGTACACGGTCAGGGAGCCCTACGGCGTGGTCGCCCACGTCACGCCCTGGAACTCGCCGCTGAGCCAGCTGTGCCGCGGCGCCGCGCCGTCCCTGGCCTGCGGCAACACGGTCGTCGTGAAGCCGTCCGAGGTGACGCCGCTCTCGACCCTCGTGTTCGCGCGGCTGCTCGACCGGTCGGGCATCCTGCCCCGGGACGTGCTGACCGTCGCACTCGGCCGGGGGCCAACGACCGGCGCCGCCGTGGTCCAGCACCCCGCCGTCGGCCACATCGCGTTCACGGGCTCGGTGCCGACCGGAACCGCCATCATGACCATGGCGGCCCAGCGGATGGTGGGCTGCAACCTCGAGCTCGGCGGCAAGTCGCCGACCATCGTGCTCGCCGACGCCGACCTGCAGAAGGCCGCCCGCGCCGGTGCCGCCGCCGCGATCCGCAACTCCGGCCAGTCCTGCTTCGCCACCACCCGGATGCTCGTGCACTCCTCGCGCTACGACGAGTTCGTCGAGCGCTGCGCCGAGGAGATGGGCAACCTGTCCGTCGGTCCCGGGCTGACCGACCCCGACCTCGGCCCGCTCTCGTCGGGTCCGCACCTGGCCAAGGTGCGCAGCATGGTGGAGGCGGCCGTGGGCGAGGGCGCCGAGGTGGCCGCGGGCGGTCCCGATGCGCTGGACCAGCCGACCGGCCACTTCCACGCGCCCACGCTGCTCGTCGGCGTCGACAACGCCATGACCATCGCCCAGAACGAGGTGTTCGGGCCGGTGCAGTCCGTGATCAGGTTCGACGACGTGGACGAGGCCGTCGCCATCGCCAACGACAGCCGGTACGGACTCGCGGCGGGGGTCTTCACCAACGACCTCACCTCGGCCCACGCCCTGGCCGGGCGACTGGAGGCCGGGCAGGTCCAGATCAACCGCTATCCGGCCGGGGACGTCTCCACGCCGTTCGGGGGCTACAAGGCCAGTGGCATCGGGCGCGAGAAGGGCGTCGAGGCCATGCACCACTACAGCCAGCTCAAGACCGTGATCATCGACCTGCCCGAGGAGCGTTGGCGAGGGCGGACGGCATGAGCGCCGAGATCTACGCGATCCGCTACTCCAGCCGGGAGGCGCAGGCGCACGAGCACTTCTACCGCGCGGCGCCCTGCCACGGCGACATGCCGATGGCCTACTACGTGTGGCTGGTCCGCACCGAGCAGGCCACGGTCCTGCTCGACACCGGCTTCACCGCCGCCAAGTCGGAGGCCCTCGGTCGTCCGTACCACGGTGCGCCGCTGGAGACGGCCGCCGAGCTCGGGCGGGGCGGATCGACCACCTCGTCCTCTCCCACCTCCACTTCGACCACACCGGCCACATCGGCGAGGTCGCCGACGCGACCGTGCACATCCAGCAGCGCGAGATGCAGTTCTGGCTGGGGCGCCACGCAGGGGTGGGGGAGTACGCCGCCCTGTGCGACCCGGACGACCTCTCCGCCCTGGTCCACGCCAACGTCGCCGGCCGGCTCCGGTGGCTGGACGGCGATGCCGACCTGGTCCCCGGGGTGACCCTCCACCTGGTGGGCGGTCACACCCCGGGATCCCAGGTGGTGCGCGTCGAGACCGACCGCGGGCCCGTCGTGCTGGCGGCCGACGCCAGTCACTTCTACGCCAACTACGAGAACCGGGCGCCGTACGCGATCGCCCACACGCTGCCGCTGATGTACGACGCGTTCGAGCGTCTCGCCGAGCTGGCGGGACCCGAGGGCCTCGTGATCCCGGGCCACGACCCCCTGGTCATGGAGCGGTTCCCGTCGGCAGGCCCGGGCCTCGAGGGCCGCGCGGTCCGCATCGCCTGACCCACGTCAAAGAAGAAGGAAGACTCCCTTGGAACAGAACAAGCCTGCCCGGCGCGTCGTCGTCGTGGGCGGTGGCAACGCGGCCCTGTGCGCCGCGATCTCCGCTCGCGAGAACGGCGCCGAGGTCATCGTCCTGGAACGGGCGCCGAAGGACCTGCGGGGCGGCAACTCGGCCTTCACCGCCGGCGCCATGCGCTTCGCCTACGAGGGCGAGGAGGACATCCGGGAGCTGGTGACCGACCTGTCCGAGGCGGAGCTGGAGATCACCGACTTCGGCACCTACCCCGCCGCCACCTTCCTCGACGACCTGGCCAGGGTCACCGACTACCGAACGGATCCGGAGCTGGCGACCACCCTGGTGGACAACAGCTTCGAGACCCTGAAGTGGATGCGTGACCACGGGGTCCGCTTCCTGCCCATCTACGGTCGCCAGGCCTTCAAGGTCGACGGACGGTTCAAGTTCTGGGGCGGCCTGACACTGGAGACCGTGGGCGGTGGCCCGGGCCTGATCCAGATGCTCACCGACGAGGCGGACCGCCTGGACATCGACATCCGCTACCACACCCGTGCGGTCCGGCTCCGTCGCGGCGCCCAGGGCGTGCACGGCGTGGTCGTCGTCCAGGACGGAGCCGAGTCGGAGATCGAGTGCGACGCGGTCGTGCTGGCCGCGGGCGGCTTCCAGTCCAACGCCGAGTGGCGCACCCGCTACCTGGGCACCGGCTGGGACGTCGCCAAGGTGCGTGGCACCCGCTACAACACCGGCGACGGCATCCGGATGGCCCTGGACATCGGCGCCTCGGCGGCCGGCAACTGGTCCGGCGCGCATGCCGTCCAGTGGGACGCGAACGCTCCCGAGTTCGGCGACCTCGAGGTCGGCGACGGCTTCCAGAAGCACTCCTACCCCTTCGGCATCCTCGTCAACGCGGACGGGAGGCGGTTCCTCGACGAGGGCTACGACTTCCGCAACTACACCTACGCCCGCTACGGCCGCGAGGTCCTCGCCCAGCCCGGCCTGCGGGCCTGGCAGGTCTTCGACCAGAAGGTGGTCCACCTGCTGCGCGACGAGTACCGGATCAAGCAGGTCACGAAGATCAAGGGCGACACGATCGAGGAGCTGGCCCGCAAGATGGTCGGCATCGACGAGGAGCAGTTCGTGGCCACCGTTCGCGAGTACAACGCGGCGGTCGACACCGGCACGCCCTTCGATCCCAACGTGAAGGACGGCCGGTCCACGTCCGGACTGGAGCCGAACAAGAGCAACTGGGCCAACACGCTGACCGACGGGCCCTTCGAGGCCTACGAGGTCACCTGTGGGCTGACCTTCACCTTCGGCGGCGTGCGGGTCGACCCGGAGGCCCAGGTGCTCGACGACGACGCGGCGCCCATTCCCGGGCTGTACGCCTGCGGCGAGATGGCCGCCGGGATCTTCTACTTCAACTATCCCGGGGGTCCGGCCTGACGAACGGGTCGGTCTTCGGGCGGATCGCCGGGCGCAACGCGGCCACGGCCTGAGCGGAGGAGGACCACATGACGGACAACACCGGCGCGCCGGAGCGTTCGCTGGGCGACTACCTGCGACGGATCAGCGGGCGCCCCGAGGAGTACCGGACCGTGAGCCGCCAGGTGAACCCGGTCGACTTCGAGGTGACCGCGCTCCTGGAGAAGCTGGATCGCCAGAACCGATACGAGGCCGTCCACTTCCGCGACGCCCTCGACGTCACCGGCAAGCCCTCGCAGTTCGAGCTGGTCAGCAACCTCTTCTCGACCCGGCCGCGGATCGCCGAGATGCTGCACCTGTCCACCGAGGACGTCGGGCCCGAGCTCGGCCTGCAGTACGGCGAGCTGGTCAACGGCCGCGTCGCTCCGGAGGTGATCGGCAACGACGTCGCGCCCGTGCAGGAGAACGTGCTGCGCGGTGACGAGGCGACGATGAACATCCTGCCCACCGTGCGTCACTCGGAGATGGACCTCGGTCCGGTGCTCACCATGGCGCACGTGATGAAGGGACCGGAGGAGGACTTCTACAACGTCACCTTCGCCAAGACCTTCCCCGACGAGGCGGGCCGCCGGGGCGGCATCACGATCCACACGCCCGACCTGTCCCGCCTGCTGCGCGAGTGGGAGGCCCGCGGTCGCCGGTTCCCGGTCGTCAACGTCCTCGGTCATCACCCGGGCTTCTGGCTGGGGTCGCTGGCGGTCACGCCGTACGGCACGAACGAGTACGAGACGATCGGCGGCTTCCTCGGGCACCCGCTGCGGCTGACGCCGTCGGTGACCTGGGGCGAGGAGTTCCTGGTCCCCGCCGACGCGGAGATCATCATCGAGGGCGAGATCGTGCCCGGCGAGCGCACCGTGGTGAATCCGTTCGGGGAGATCAGCCGCCAGTACCAGGCCCAGGAGTTCGCGCCCGTCATGGAGGTCACTGCGATCACCTACCGCAGCGGCGCGATCCTGCAGGACGTCTTCAGCGGGCACCGGGAGCACATGCTGCTGGGCAGCATCCCGCGCGAGGGCAGCCTCCAACGGCACCTCCAGGCAACGACGGGCGCGGTCAAGGCCGTGCACCTGCCGTACTCCGGCGCCGGCCGGTTCGTCTGCTACATCTCGATGCGCAAGGCCTACGAGGGCCAGCCGAAGGAGGTCGCGATCGCCGCGCTCGCCCGCGTGCCGGCGCTGCAGACCGTGATCGTGGTCGACGAGGACATCGACGCCTTCAACGAGGAGGACGTGATGTGGGCGACCCACGTCTACGCCGATCCTGACAGCGACGTCGACGTCCTGCACAACCTCAAGCAGCCGACCGACTACCGCGCGCTCGGCGGCAGCAGGATCCTCATCGACGCGACCCGGCCGACGGATCGCGCCTTTCCGACCAAGCTCCGAGTCCCCCCGGCCGCCGTCGACGCGGTCCGGCTCGACGAGTGGCTCGACCCGACCGACCAGGGAGCGTGATCGCCGATGCCGAGGATCTTCTGGGCCACCTGCCCGCAGTGCGACGAGCCGTTCCTGGTCTCCTGGGAGCTGCGGCACGCGGGCGTCGAGCTCATCTGCCCCTTCTGCAAGGACACGTTCCTGCCCGACGACGCCAAGGAACTGGACGAGCGCCTGTGAGCGCAGACGCGCCCGGGCGCTTCGACGTCGCCGTCGTGGGCGCCGGCGTCGCCGGCCTCTCCTGTGCCATCGAGGCGGCGACCGCGGGAGCGACCGTGGCCGTGGTGGACGCTGCCCCTGAGCCCGGTGGCACGGCCGGCGTCGCCGGCGGCGGCACCTGCATCGCCGGGTCCGACCTCCAGCTGCGCCAGGGCATCGAGGACTCCGCCGACCAGGCGCTGGAGGACTGGATCGCCTGGGGCGGCGACAGCGTGGACGTCGCCTGGGCGGAGCGCTACCTGCGCGACAGCAGGGTCGAGCTCTTCGACCGGCTCGGCGCCGCGGGCGTCGAATGGGTCGCCGTCCACGCCCGCGAGGGGAACCGCCATCCGCGATGGCACCAGCCGGCCGGGGGAGGCGCGAGGGTGATGAGCCTGCTCTCCGCTCACGCGCGGACCCTGCCCGGCATCACCTGGCTGACCGGCCATCGGGTCACGCGGCTGGTCTCGGCGGGGGGCCGGGTCACCGGCCTGACCGCCGACGGGCCGACCGGCGAGGTCGAGGTCGTGGCGGGCCGGACCGTCGTGGCGAGCGGCGGCTTCAACAACAACCACGCCATGGTGAGTGAGCTCGCCGCGGAGGCGGCGGGCGCCGAGCGCGTGCTCCTCGGCGGCGGCCTCGGCGCCGTCGGCGAGGGGCACCGGATGCTGGCCGATGTCGGCGCGCAGTTCAGTCAGCTGGACGCGGTCTGGATGTTCCCCTACGGCACTCCCGACCATCGGGCGCCCGCGGGGCACCGGGGACTGGCGGTGCGGGGGATCGACGACGACATCTGGGTCAACGACGAGGGCAACCGGTTCCACGACGAG
The DNA here is from genome assembly GCF_006494775.1 of Nocardioides humi. Classification (NCBI taxonomy): domain Bacteria; kingdom Bacillati; phylum Actinomycetota; class Actinomycetes; order Propionibacteriales; family Nocardioidaceae; genus Nocardioides; species Nocardioides humi. Next base: position 3,208,589 of record NZ_CP041146.1, read on the forward strand.
TCGCTGCGCAGCGGCGCGACCGGCACGAAGGCGCTGCTGGCCCAGCCGAACGGGCGCTGCTGGTCGGTGATCGACGCGCGCCTGGCCGCCACCATGACCATCGCCGACCCGTACTACCGGAACGGGAGCACGCCCCTGCGCGAGCGGATCGAGGAGTTCCTCCGCACCTCGCCCCACGTGGTGAGCGCCCGCTCCCTCGACGAGCTCGCCGCCCGGATGGATGTCGACCGGGTCAATCTCCGCGACGCCGTGGGCGAGCTCAATACCGCGGTGACCGCGGGTGAGCAGCGCGAGCGCTCCTTCGGCAAGGACATGACCGGGCGCGGGACGGTCGCGCAGGCGCCCTTCCACGCCATCCGGTTCCACCCGGTGGCGCGCAAGAACCTGGGCGGCGTCCGCACGGACCTGTCGTGCCAGGTGCTCGACAGGTCCGGCCGCGCCATCGAGGGCCTCTACGCCGCGGGCGAGGTGGCGGGCATGGCCGGCGGACGGATCAACGGCCGGGCCGCACTGGAGGGCACGTCCTTCGGGCCGAGCATGTACAGCGGGCTGGTCGCGGGACGCTCCGTCGTCGACCGGAGCAGCTGACCTCCGCGCCTGCGTGACTCTTCGTCGACGTCGCGACGCCGCGAGCCCGGCGGCCACCGGGTGACCGCCGGGCTCGAGGACGCTGCTCGGTCAGTGCCGTCCGGCACCGGCTACCGGGCAGGACCCTCAGTTGATCAGGTAGCGGTCGATGAGCTCGCCCCACTCCTTGATCGCCTCCGAATAGGCGTCGGAGTCCTGCTCGCCGAGGATCTCCCAGATGCCGGCCGGCTCCAGGCCCGCCAGCACGCCGGTCGCCTCGACGTCGTCGCGGGGCGAGATGTACTCGGTGCTGAGCATCTGCCCCTCCTTCGACAAGGAGAAGTCCACGTAGAGCATGGCGGCGCAGGGGTGGGGGGCGGCCTTGGCGATCGCGACGGTGTCCTCGGCCATGGTCGGGTCGATCGGGACCCACTCCAGCGGCGCGTCCTTGAGCCCGGTGAAGCCGGAGAGGTTGATCGCGGGGGCGATCCAGGCCTCACCCGAGGCCACCTGGCCGCTGATCGCGTTGGTGTTCGCCTCGGTGGTGTGGATGTCCTGCTCGCCGAACCTCTCGATCCACTCCTCGCCGTACAGGCTCTTCATCCAGCCGACCCACTGGGTCCCGGGCCCGGTGGTCGAGAGGGCGATCCGGCCCTTCCACTTCGGGTCGAGCAGGTCCTCGGAGGTCTGGGGCGCGTCGGCGGCCGAGACGAAGTCGGTGTTGTAGATGACGCCGTAGGGCACCTGGCCGACACTGACGTACTTGCCGTCGGTGCCGATGGCGTCGTCGCCGTAGGCGTCGAGCTCGGGCGAGTCGAAGTCGGTGAAGATGTCGAGCATCGTCTCGACGACCTCGATCTTGATGCTCACGACGTCGACCTTGTTCACCCGCGCCTGCGCCTCCTTCGTCACCGCCTCGGCGGTCGCGGGGGTCGTGCGCCGGGTGGCGTTGACCTTGAGGAACGGGTACTTCGCGGTGAAGGCCGCCGACAGCGCGTCGACCTGCACCGGGTTCTGGGCGGTATAGAGCTCCAGGACGCCTTCGTCCTTGGCGCAGTCGGTCAGGAACGACGTCCGGTCGTCCCCGGAGTAGTGCACGGCCTCCTCGACCGCTTCGGCTCCCTCCTTGTCCCCGCTGCCGCAGGCGGACAGGCCGGCCGTGGCCAGGCCGGTGGCGATGATCAACACAGGTGTTCGGCGCATGACTCCACTTTCTCGACGAGGTGACGGCTGTCACACGCTCTGAAATCTGACATGTGATACGTTACACGTCAATACGACCGGCCGAACCCGGAGGCGGAGACCGTGACGAGCACATCAGCTGACCCGGCCGCGGCAGTCGAGTCCGCGCCAGCGCTGCAGGGCTACCTGGCGATCCCGGAGCTGATCCGGCGGAGCGGCACCGGCGTCGTCTTCTCGATGCTCGGCGAGACGAACGTGCCCTGGATCGCGGCCGGCGCGGACAGCGGCGCCTTCCGCTTCGTCCGCACCCGCCACGAGGCCACGTCGGTGAGCGCCGCCGCCGGCTTCAGCCGGACGACCGGAGCGGTCGGCATCGCCTCGGTCACCCGCGGGCCCGGCTTCGCGAACGCCGTCAACGCACTGAAGGCGGCGACGCACGACCACGTTCCGCTGCTGCTGATCGTCGCCGAGTCACCGGCGACCAGGATCAAGATCAGCCCCTTCTACCAGAACCTCGACCAGCGCGGGATCACCGCGGCACTGGGTGCGGGCTTCCACCACGTCGCGAACGGGAGCCAGCTCGAGGAGACGTTCTGGGCGGCGTACCGCGGCGCGCGCTGGAACGGCCTGCCGCAGGTCCTCAGCGTCGCCGACGGCGTCATCGACGACCCGGTCCGGCTGGGGCCGACACCGGAGCTGGAGCGGGAGGCCGAGCTCCCCGACCCCGAGAGCGTCACGGCGATCGTGGACGTCCTGGAGGGTGCCCGCCGTCCCCTCGTGCTGGCCGGGCAGGGCGCCGTCCACGCCGACTGCCGTGCCGAGCTCGAACAGCTCGCCGACCTGATCGGAGCCCGGGTGGCGTCGACGCTCAACGTCAACCGCTACTTCTCGGGCCACCCGCACAATCTCGGTGTGTGCGGCCACTCCTCGCCCACGCTCGTCGCCGACCTGATCAGCCAGAGTGACGTCGTCGTGGCGGTCGGCGCCTCGCTGAACCCGTACACGACCGGGAAGGAGTCGCTGTTCACGAGCGCGACGATCGTCCAGGTCGAGATCGACGTCGACCAGCCCTTCCACGCCTCGCGCGCCGAGCTGGGGCTGCTCTCCGACGCGCGGGAGGGAGTCCGCGCGCTGATCGCCGAGTGGCGACGGCGCGGCCTGTCCCCGCGCCCGGTCGAGGGTACGACGCCCAGCCGGGCGCAGATCGCGGCATCGGTCGCGGACGTCGACCTCGGCCACGACGCGGACCGCGGCATCGACCTGCGGCGCGCCTTCGCCGTCCTGGACGCCCGGCTGCCGGCCGATCGGATCGTGATCTCGGACTCGGGCAGGTGGTCGGGCACGCTGCCGACCTTCCTCGACGCACGGGACGGCCGCAGCTGGGTGATCAGCCGGGGGTACGGGTCGATCGGGCTGGGCCTCGGCAACGCCATCGGCGCGGCGGCGGGCAATCCCGATCGCCCCGTGGTGCTGTTCTGCGGCGACGGCGGCTTCATGATGTCGTCCCACGACGTCGACGCGATCCGGCTCAACGACCTGGATCTCACGGTCTTCATCGTCAACGACGAGGCCTACGGCGCAGAGGTGCCCTACCTGACGCCGTACGGACTGCCCGCCGACGTCGCGCGCCAGAACCTGCCGGACATGGTGGCCTACGCGCAGGCATTCGGCGCCCGAGGGGTGGTCGTCCGCACCCTCGACGAGCTGGAGGCGCTCGAGCTGTCCCCCGCGGCCTGAGCATCGTCGACATCAGGATCGACCCGCTGGTCAACGGCCGAGCAGCGCTGTAGCTCACCCCGACCCACGAGAGCGAGGCAGGACGAGATGGCCGCCCCGGCACCCAGGAGCACGGCAGACCTCTGCGACGAGTTCGGCGACCGGCTGGAGTCGTGCAGCCTGCCGCTGCGGCAGTACGGCGGTGAGCGGGCCTTCGGCGGCCCGATCGTCACCTTCCGATCGCCCGAGGACAACCTGATCCTCAAGCAGATCATCACCGAGCCCGGGGAGGGCCGGGTCATCGTCGTCGACGTCCACGGCTCGACCCGGGTGGCGATGATCGGCGACAGCATGGCCGAGACGGCCGCCGCCAACGGCTGGTCCGGCTTCGTCATCAACGGCGCCGTCCGCGACGTCGGCCGGCTGGCCGAGCTGCCGATCGGCGTCAAGGCCCTGGGCAGCAATCCGCGGCGCAGCGTCAAGTCCGGCAACGGCGAGCGCGACGTGACGGTCTCCTTCGGCGGCGCGGTCTTCCGCCCGGGAGCCGTGCTCGCGAGTGACGACGACGGCATCGTCGTGCTGCCCGCCGCCGACGTCAGCGCAATCCCTAATAGCTGACCCCAGCAACTCTCGCTGGTGGTGCGGGTGCACCGACCCTAGGTTCGAAGGGCAGGAGATTCCCCGGAATCCCTCGGCCACATCCACCGCGCGGCACGCGGCCGCGCGCACCACGAGAGGGCCCCTTCGATGGCATCGGACAACAAGATCATCCTCACCGCCGCGTTGATGCACGGCCTCGGCATGGAGTACGGCGCGTGGCGGGTGAGGTCGGGGCCGGCGTCGGACTACGTGTCCCCGCGGCTGTACGCCGAGATGGCGCAGGCGGCCGAGCGCGGCAAGCTGCACGTCCTCTTCCTGGCCGAGCAGATGACGAACCGCGACACGGGCACCGAGCGCCCGTGCGGGTCGCTGGACACCACCACCGTCCTCGGGTTCATGGCCGCCGCCAGCCAGCGGGTGGGCCTGGTGGGCACCGGGTCCACCACCTACAACCACCCCTACGACCTCGCGCGCCGCTTCGCGACGCTCGACCACCTCGCCGGCGGCAGGGTCGGCTGGAACGCCGTCACCACCGCCAACCCGGCGACCGCGGAGATGTACGGCACCGACCCCCACCCGCCGGCCGGGGAGCGCTACGCCCGGGCGGACGAGTTCCTCGAGGTGGTCGCGGCACTGTGGGAGAGCTGGGAGCCGGACGCCCTCGTCGGCGACAAGGAGCGCGCGATCTTCGCCGACCCGGCGAAGGTCCACGAGATCAACCACGACGGCGCCCACTTCACGGTCCGGGGCCCGCTGCCCTTCCCCCGGTCGCGACAGGGACGGCCGGTGATCTTCCACGCGGGATCCTCACCGGCCGGCCGGGACCAGGCGGCGCGCGTCGCGGACGTCGTCTTCACCGCCCAGCACACGCTCGCCGCCGCCTGCGAGTTCCGCGCCGACATCCGCGCCCGCGCGGCGGCGTACGGACGCGACCCCGACCAGGTGAAGGTGCTGCCGGGCATGTCGGTGATCCTCGGCGCCACGGAGGAGGAGGCGCAGGCGAAGAAGGCCGCGGCGCACGAGGCGCTCACCCTCGACCAGCGGCTGCGCCTGATGTGGAAGCGCACCGGGGTCGGGGTGGACGTGCTGCGCGCGCACCTGGACCTTCCCTTCCCCGTCGACCTGCTGCCGCCCGACGAGACCTTCCAGTCGGGCACCGGCTGGCGTCGCAGCGTCGTCGACCTCGCGGTCACGGAGAACCTGACCGTCCGCGAGCTCCTCTCCCGCGCGCCCGGGCCGCACCACCACCTCGTGGGCACGGCGGCCACCATCGCGGACGCGATGGAGGAGCGCATCGAGGCCGGTGCCGCCGACGGCTTCACGCTGATGGTCGACATCCTGCCCGACGGGCTCCACGACATCGCCGACCTGCTGACGCCCGAGCTCCAGCGGCGAGGTCTCTTCCACGACGACTACGAGGGCGAGACGCTGCGCGACTCGCTCGGGATCGGCGCCGCGGCGCCGATCCCCTCGGCCCTGGCGGCGGTGTGAGATGAGCATCGAGACGAACGGCGCCAACGTCCTGGGCATCGGCGGCACGCTGAGCCCCCGCTCGACCTCCGAGCTGGCCCTGCGGCACTGCCTCGCGGCCGCCGAGGAGCTCGGTGCGCGGACCAGGATGATCACGGCCGCGCAGCTGGAGATGCCGATGTACCAGTGGGGCGTGGCGGACGGCTGCGCGGCCGCGCAGGAGCTGCTCGATGCGGTGCGCTGGGCCGACCACGTAGTCATCTCGTCGCCCGGCTACCACGGGGGGATGTCGGGACTGCTGAAGAACGCCCTCGACTACCTCCAGGAGCTGGCGGAGGAGAGCTCGCCCTACCTGGACGGCAAGGCGGTCGGCTGCATCGTGACCGCCGCCGGCTGGCAGGCCGGTGCGACCGTGCTCGGCTCGCTCCGCGACACCATCCACGCACTGCGTGGGTGGGCGACGCCGCTCGGCGTGGTGGTCAACTCCTCCGTCTCCCCGTTCGCTCCCGACGGCTCCGTCATCGACCCCGGGCTGGACGCGAAGCTCCGGCTGCTGGCCGAGCAGGTCGCCGGGTTCCCGGTCGCGGCCCGCCGTAGCATCGCGGTGTGAGGACTCCTGGCCCGCCGGGCCTGCGGCCGGTCGTGACGAAGGTGCGCTGAGCGTGGACCTCCGGCAGCTGCGCATCCTCACCGCCGTGGCGGAGGTCGGGTCCTTCACCGCGGCCGCTGAGCGGCTCTACCTCACCCAGTCGGCCGTCTCCCAGCAGATGGCGCGCCTCGAGCGGGAGGTCGGCCGTCCCCTGTTCGCCCGGGGGCCGCGCGGTGTCGCGCTGACCGAGGTGGGCCGCGACGTTGCCTCGGGCGCCGCCGAGGTGCTGGCGAAGATGGACGAGTTCGAGCTCGCGGTGGGCGCCCTCAGCGACGCCCGGTCCCGGCTGCGGATCGGCGCCTTCTCCAGCGCCGGGGTCGAGCTCCTGCCGCGCACCGTGCGCAGGTTCCGTGCCGACCACCCGGACGTGGACGTGGCGATCCGCACGATGAACCCGGCGGATCCCCTCGAGCCGCTGCTGTCGGGCTCCCTGGACGTGCTGCTCGTGTTCGACTACAGCGTGGACCCGAGGGACTTCGGGACGTCCGTGGACCGCCTCCACCTCCTCGACGACCCCTTCCACGTGCTGCTCCCGCTGGAGCACCGCCTGGCCGGTGCCGACGAGCTGGACCTGATCGAGCTGGCCGACGCCGAATGGATCTTCCAGCGCCACTCCCCGCCGCACCAGGAGATCTACGAACGTGCCTGCCACCAGGCGGGCTTCACGCCGGACGTGGTCTTCTACGCCGACGACTTCCGGACCCTGCAGGGCCTGGTCGCGGTCGGCATGGGCGTCAGCATCGCACCCCTGGGCGCCTCGTCCCCGGGCCGGAGCGATGTGGCGTCGGTGGCGGTCCGGACGCCGGACCTGGTCCGGCGGATCTCGGTGCTGACGCTGCCCAGCAGCCAGCGCGACGGCGCGGTGACCGGCTTCGTGGAGGCGCTCAGGAGCACCGCGGCGGGCGCTCCGGGGGCGTGACGCGGGCCGGGGGCCCGGGGAGCGCGAGCTCCCTCGGCCCGTCGGCTCACCCGCGGCCGGTGAGCAGCTGCTCCACGCGGGCGACGTCGACCACGTCGGCGTACTTCTGGTGCATCTCGAAGGTGTTGACGGTGTGGGAGAACATCGACCGGTCGAAGACCGCGTCCTCGACCAGGAGGACCCGGTAGTCGTAGGCGGCCGCGTCGACCACGGTCGCCCTGATGCAGCCCGAGGTGGTGCTGCCCGCGACCAGCACCGTGTCGATCCGGTTGCGGTTGAGGTAGGTCACCAGCGGGGTGCCGAAGAAGGCGCTGGGACGGGACTTCTCCAGCACGAACTCATCGTCCTTCGGCTGCAGCTCGGGAGGGAAGCCCCGGGAGTGGAGCAGTGCCGAGGTCGCCGGGGCCGCCGACGCCTTGACCGAGCCGCCGCAGAAGCGCTTGGCCATCAGGTTGCCCTTCACGAAGACCACCGGTACGCCGGCCTCCCGGGCGACGTCGACCAGCCGGACGATGGCGGGCATGCGCGCCCAGCCGTGCGGCGCGCAGGACATGAAGTCGCCCGGCTGCGCCTGCTCCCCCGGACGCGGGCCGAGGAACGACTCGACGACGTCGACGAGGATGAGGCAGGGGCGCTCGCCCATCTCCCGTGCCCCGCCGAAGCCGGCCTCCGCGTAGACCGCGAGGTCCTCGGGCGGCACGGTCCGGCGCCAGCGCTCCTCGATCGGGATGGGGGTGGGCTGGGTGTCCATGAGCGGCCTCCGGGTGTCCGATCGGTTCTAGACATGTAATGCATTACATGTCACAGTACCGGAGTGACTCCGGTCACGGGAGCCCCCGAGCGTGAGGTGACATTCGGAATGAGCGGTGGACGCGTCGTCGGCGCGGTGACGTCCGTGGCAGCAGTGCTCGTGCTGGCCGGCTGTGGGGGCGGCTCGGACGAGTCGGCGCGGGTCGACCAGGCTGCGCGCTACGCAGGCGACGATCGGCAGGGCTACCTGGAGGAGTGCGCGAGGGAGGAGGGCTCGCTCTCGGTCTACACGGCGCAGAACACCGATCTGTGGCAGCCGCTGAAGGAGGGCTTCCAGAGGAAGTACCCCGGCATCAAGGTCGAGACGACCCGGCGCACCTCGGCCGAGACCGCCGAGACGTTGTCGAAGGAGGCCCGGGCCGGGGTGGACAAGGCCGACGTCGTCGACGTCAAGGTCGAGGTGGCCGAGAGCCTGCTCGAGCTGCTCGCGCCGTTCAGCTCGCCGGAGCTCGCGGCGTACCCGGAGGGCGCGATCGGCCCGGACGACAGGTACGTCATCAGCGACCAGATCCCCTACGGCATCGTCTACAACACCGACAAGGTGTCCGATCCTCCGAAGACCTCCGAGGACCTGCTGAGACCGGAGTTCAAGGGCCACATCGCGATGTCCACGACCCTGCTCGGCACGCAGTGGGTCGGCTGGATGGAGAGCAGGTACGGCGAGGAGTTCCTCGAGCGCCTCGGCGAGCAGGACGTGCGGACCACCGACGCCAACGGCAACGCGATCATCGCCCAGGTCGCGGCCGGCGAGGCGCTGGTCGCGCCGGCCGTCGACCTCGCGGGCGTCGAGGCGCTGAAGAGCGGCGGCAAGGTCGCGCCCATCGCATGGCTCCCGATCGACTCCCACTGGACGCAGGGCGCGCTGTCGATGGCGGCGAAGGCGCCGCACCCGTGCGCGGCGATGTTGTACATCGACTACGAGCTCTCGGCCGAGGGCCAGACCATCAACCCCCTCTACCTCTCCGCCCGGGACGACGTGCCCGCACCGGAGGCGGTGCAGGGTGAGAACGAGCCGGTGGACATCTGGGAGATCGTCGGCGAGCACTCCGCCCAGGCCTACCAGGACGCCTCGCGCCGTTGGACCGAGCTCGTCGACAGGTACATCGTCAGGTGAGCACCGACGCCGCGCGGCGGTTCCTGAGTGAGCGCGATGCCCGGATCCTCGAGCTCGCCGGGTTCGGCGGGAGGGTCGGGCTGGGCGCGCGACCGGCCCTGCTGCTGGTCGACGTCAACGACTCCTTCTGCGGACCCGAGGAGCTGCCCGTCGAGGAGTCGGTCCGGCGCTGGCGGAGCAGCTGCGGGACCGCTGCCTGGGACGCCGTCCGCGCGATGGTGCCGCTCGTCGGCCTCGCGCGCTCGCGCGGCGTACCCGTCATCTACACGACCGGGCGGGTGGAGCCCGGAGGGCGCGGCCGCTGGAACGACAAGGTCAGCCCCGAGGTCGCCGGACGCCGACCGCCCCATCCCTTCCGCATCAACACGCTGGTGGCCCCCGGGAGGACGAGATCGTCCTGGAGAAGCCCAAGCCGAGCGCGTTCTTCGCCACGACGCTGCTGGCGCGGCTGATCGAGCGCGGCGTGGACAGCGTCGTGATCTGCGGGGGGACCACCAGCGGCTGCGTCCGGGCGACGGCCGTGGACGCGTTCTCCTACGACCTCCGGACAGTGGTCGTCGCGGACGCCACGTTCGACCGCCTCGAGCTCAGCCACGCCGCGTCGCTGCTCGACCTGTCCGCGAAGTACGCAGACGTCGCCACCTCCGCGGAGGTCGCGACGATGCTCGACGAGATGGAGTGAGATGGGGTGACGTGGACGATGGCCGACGAGCGGCTCCCGGAGCTGGCATCGTGGGTGAGTGGCGACGCGAGGGATCCGGTGATGGTCTTCGTCCATCCCAATCCGCTGGACTCGTGGTCGTGGCTCTACCAGGTCTTCGAGTTCGCCGCGAGCCACCGATGCGTGGCGGTCGACCTGCCGGGCTACGGAGCCACGCCGCCGATCCCGCCGGAGTGGACGATCGAGGACCTGGCCGCGGCGGTGTGGCGCGCGGTGGACCGCGAGACCCGGGGCGGGCCGGCGATCCTCGTCGGCTGCTCGATCGGCAGCCATCTCGTCGAGATCATGTACCACCAGCGTCCCGAGGCGGTGCGCGCGCTCGTGGTGAGCGGCACCGGCTGGGATCCGCACCGCCACTACATCGCGCGCCGGATCCGCGAGTACGCCGAGCTGGGCCGGGCCGCGCGCCGGCCCCATGCCCTCGACGTCCTCTCGCGGGACTTCGGGTCCAGCGATCTCGGCCGGTTCTTCGTGGAGACGACCTGCCGTCGTGGCGAGCACGCCGATCCGGCGGCGATCAGCCGGCTCTTCGAGATCAGGGCCGAGGTGGAGCCGGAGTCGTTCATCGCCGGGATCCAGGCGCCGGCCCTGGTCGTCTCCGGCACCGAGGACGCGGCGCACGCGGGTGCCGCGCCCCTGGCCGAGCGGCTTCCCCGCGGGCAGATGGTGGCGCTGCAGGGAGCGGGTCACGCCTGCTACCTGGAGCAGCCGGTCGCGTTCAACGCGGCCATGCGTTCGTTTCTGGAAACCTTGTAGACATCGTTGACATGTAATGCATTACATGTCACGGTACAGAAGTGACCTGGCTCACGGGTCCTGGAGAGAGGGTGGCAATCGATGAAGGTGGGACGGTTCGTCGCAGTCGCGACGTCGGTGGCAGCGGTGGTGACACTGGCCGGCTGTGGCGACAGCTCCGAGGAGAACTCGGCGAAGGTGAAGGAGGCCGCGCAGTACTCGGGCGACGACCGGCAGGGCTACCTGGAGGAGTGCGCGAAGGAGGAGGGCTCGCTCTCCGTCTACTCCGCCCAGCAGACCGATCTGTGGCAGCCGCTCAAGGAGGGCTTCCAGAAGAAGTACCCCGGCATCAAGGTCGAGACGACCCGGCGCACCTCCGCCGAGACCGCCGAGACGCTGTCGAAGGAGGCGCAGGCGGGCGTCAACAAGGCCGACGTCATCGACGTCAAGGTCGAGGTGGCCGAGAGCCTGCTGGACCTGTTCGCCCCGTTCAGCTCGCCGGAGCTCGAGGCCTATCCCGAGACCGCGATCGGGCCGGACAGCAAGTACGTCATCAGCGACCAGATCCCCTACGGCATCATCTACAACACCGACAAGGTGCCCAACCCTCCGAAGACCTCCGAGGACCTGCTGAAGCCCGAGTTCAAGGGCCACATCGCGATGTCCACGACCCTGCTCGGCACGCAGTGGGTCGGCTGGATGGAGAACAAGTACGGCGAGGAGTTCCTCGAGCGCTTCGGCGAGCAGGACGTGCGGACCACCGACGCCAACACCGACGCGATCATCGCCCAGGTCGCGGCCGGCGAGGCGCTGGTGGCGCCCGGCGTCAATCTCTCCGGCGTCGAGGCGCTGAAGCAGCAGAGCCCCAACGCACCGGTGGAGTGGCTTCCCGTGGACCCGCAGTGGACCCAGGGTGCGCTGTCGATGGCGGCGAAGGCGCCGCACCCGTGCGCGGCGATGCTGTACATCGACTACGAGCTCTCGGCCGAGGGCCAGACCATCAACCCCTCTACCTCTCCGCCCGGGAGGACGCGCCCACGCCCGATGTGGTGCAGGGTGAGAACGAGCCGGTGGACATCTGGGAGATCGTCGGCGAGCACTCCGCCCAGGCCTACCAGGACGCCTCGCGCCGTTGGACCGAGCTCGTCGACCGCTACATCATCAAGTGAACCGTGAGAGCCGCCTCCTGACATGTCTGTCCTCACCAAGACCGATCCCGCGCCCGCGCAGCGGCCGCCGTCGGGACCCCGCCGATCCGGCCGTCTGCTGACGGCGATCCGTCGTCCCTCGTTCCTCGTCACCCTCGTCGTCGCGGTCGTCGTCGGATGGCTCGCGATCGGCCCGATCGTGGCGCTGGTGTGGGAGACGCTGTGGCGGGACGGGTCCTTCACCCTGGAGGGCGTCGAGGACGCCTACTCGGCCTACGGATTCGGTGGCCTGGTCAAGGACTCCTTCGTCTTCGCCATCGGCACGACGATCTACGCGGTCCTCCAGGGTGGCGTCCTGGCCTACCTGGCCGCCCGGACCAATCTCCCCTTCAAGGGGCTGATCTTCGCCTCCGCGCTGGTCCCCTGATCACGCCGGGCGTGCTCTCGACCATCGCCTGGATCTACCTCGGCAGCCCCGCGTGGGGCTGATCAACCACTGGCTGGAGCCGCTCTTCGGTCCCGGGGCCCTGGACATCTTCTCGATGCCCGGCATGATCTTCGTCGAGGGCCAGCACCTCGCCCCGCTGGTCTTCCTGCTCCTGTACGCCTCGTTCAAGAGCATGGATCCCTCGCTCGAGGAGTCCGCGTTGATGTGCGGCGCGAAGCGGCGCACCGTCATCCGGCGGATCACCATCCCGATGGCGGCCCCGGCGATCTACGCCTCCGTCGTGGTGATGATGGTCCGTGGCCTCGAGGCGTTCGAGGTTCCTGCCCTGATCGGACTGCCGAACGGGATCACGGTCTTCACCGGCAGGATCTGGCGAGCGCTGAGCGACTACCCGCTGGACAAGGCGACGGCCGGGTCGTACTCGATCGGCCTGCTGCTGCTCACCGCCCTCGGCATGTGGTGGTACGGCCGGCTCACCCGCCGCAACCAGAAGTCGTACCAGACCGTGACCGGCAAGGGGTTCCGCTCCAGCACGATGGACCTCGGCCGCGCGCGGTGGCCGATCGGCGCGCTGGTCATCCTCTACTTCGTCGTGGCCGTGGTCCTCCCGCTGTTCGTCCTCGCCTACGGCTCGACCCAGAGCTTCTACTCGCCGCCGACCTGGGACACCCTGACCAACCCGTCCCTCGCCAACTACCGCGACGTCTTCGGCGACGACACCATCCTCCGCTCGCTGCGCAACAGCATCCTGCTGGCGGTGCTGACGGCCACCGCCGTCATGCTGGTGATGGCGATCGCCTCCTGGGTCGTGATCCGCACCAAGGTGCGCGGCCGGGTGCTGATCGACCTCCTGGCCACCGCGCCGCTGGCGGTGCCGGGCATCGTCCTCGGCTTCTCACTGCTGACGATCTACCTGTGGGTGCCGCTGCCGATCTACGGCACCATCTGGGTCCTGTTCATCGCGTACTTCACGCGGTTCATGCCCTACGGCATGCGCTACGCATCGACCTCCATGGTGCAGGTGGCCGGCGAGCTGGAGGAGTCGGCGCGGATGAGCGGGGCGACCTGGTGGCAGGTCTTCCGGAAGGTGATCCTGCCGCTGATCATGCCCGGGCTGATCGCGGGCTGGATCTACGTCGTGACCGTCTCGCTCCGCGAGCTCTCCAGCTCCCTGCTGCTCTACTCGCCCGGCAACGAGGTGCTCTCGATCACGATCTGGGAGCTGTGGTCGAACGGCCGGTTCCCGGCGGTGGCGGCGGTCGGCATGGTCATGATCGCCGTGCTGCTCGTCATCATCCTGGCCGCCCGCAAGCTGAGCAGCCGGTTCGGCATCGAGGACAACATATGAGCGCGGACCAGCCGGCCTCGCCACGGCGACGTCCCGCTCGACAGCCCCTACCCGCGGAACCTCAAAGGACGAACGAACCATGCTGAAGATCAAGGGACTGAACCGGACGTTCCCAGCCAACAAGAAGCTGGACCAGGCGGCCGTGGCGGCGGTGGACGATCTCTCGGTCGAGCTGGAGCCGGGCGAGCTGTTCACGATGCTCGGCCCGTCGGGATGCGGCAAGACGACCACCCTGCGGTGCGTCGCCGGCCTGGAGCGCCCCGACGCCGGCGAGATCACGCTGGGGGACCGGGTGCTGTTCAGCTCCGAGCGGAAGATCGACGTCGACGCCAACCAGCGCGGGCTGGGCATGGTCTTCCAGTCCTACGCGATCTGGCCGCACATGGATGTCTTCCGCAATATCGCCTTCCCGCTCGAGATCATGCCGCGCAAGTCGCGGCCGTCCAAGAAGGAGATCCGGGTGCGCGTCGAGCGGGTGCTGGACGTCGTCCAGCTCGGCCACCTGGCCGGACGACGGGCCACCGACCTGTCCGGCGGTCAGCAGCAGCGCCTCGCGCTGGCACGGGCCCTGGTGATGGAGCCGCCCCTCCTCCTGCTCGACGAGCCGCTGAGCAATCTGGACGCCAAGCTCCGCGAGGGGATGCGCTTCGAGCTCAAGCGGCTCCAGCGGGACCTCGGGGTGACCGCGGTCTACGTCACCCACGACCAGGTCGAGGCGCTCGCCATGTCCAACCGCATCGCGGTCATGCGCCACGGCCGCATCGAGCAGCTCGGCAAGCCGCGCGAGATCTACGGCTCGCCGACCACCCGCTTCGTCGCGGACTTCATCGGCTCGGCGAACTTCATCGAGGGCCAGGTCGTGGGCCCGGCGCCCCAGGGCACCGGGTTCGTGATCAGGACGGCCTTCGGCGAGGTGACGGCCGGATCCGCCCAGGAGCACACCGTCGGCGACGGCGTCCTCATCACCGTGCGGCCCGAGTCGATGAGCCTGGACACCGCGGCGGGAGGCGACTGGACCGGGGAGGTCGCGGCGCGGGCGTTCCTGGGCGACGGCGTCGACCACATGGTCAAGCTGGGCGAGGTGACCCTGCGGGTCAAGACCTCGCCACGGATCTCGATCCCCGACGGCACCCCGGTGCGCGTCCTGTTCGAGGACGACGCGTGCGCCATCGTGCCGGACGGGGGTGGCGGCAGCCTGGCCTCGTTGGAGCCCCGTGAACCCGTGGGCTCGCCGGCATGAGGGCATGGGTCACCCACGGCTACGACGACCTCCGCCTGGAGGAGGTGCCCGATCCCGAGCCGCGGCCGGGATGGCCGGTGGTGCGGGTCGGTGTCGTGCAGCCGGCCATCACCGAGGTCCAGCTGCTCAAGGGTGAGCGCTCCTCGGGGTACGACGTGGTCGCGCAGCGACTCGCGGAGGGCCCGCAGCTGCTGTTCGGCCACGAGTTCTGCGGCGAGGTCGTGGCGGTCGCGCCGGGCGAGAGCCAGGTCGCGGTGGGAGATCGCGTGACCGCGCTGCACAGCCGCCACGGCACCATCGGGCGGCACTTCCCCGGCTGCTTCTCCGAGCTGGCCGCCGTGCCCGCGGACGCCCTCGTGCCGGTCCCGGACAGCGTCGACGACTGGGAGGCGACCGCGCTCCAGCCGCTGTCCAGCTGCGTCCGGATCGTCCAGGACCTCGGGATCGGTCTCGGCGACGTCGTCCTGGTGCTCGGCCAGGGGGTGATGGGCCTCAACTGCGCGCAGGTGGCGAAGGCCGCGGGCGCCCGGCTGGTGATCGGCGTCGACCGGCGTCCCGACCTCCTGGAGGTCGCCCGCCGGCTCGGTGTGGACGAGACCATCGACGCGAGCACCGAGGACGTCCCGGCGCGGGTGCAGGAGCTCACCGGCGGCAGCGGCGCGCCCGTCGTGATCGAGGCGGCCAGCGGCAGTCCGAAGGTCGGCCTGTCCGGTGGCGCCACCGTGAGCGAGGCCGTCGCGTGCGTGGCGTCCGGGGGCACCATCCTGAGCCTCGCCCACTACCACGAGCCGGTGAGCCTGGACTTCAACGTCTGCCGCCGCAAGCGCCTGCGCTACCAGTTCCCGCCGAGCGGCGGTGGCCCGCAGGACATGGCGCTCGCCGCATCGCTGGTGGGGTCGCGACGAGTCGACCTCTCCTCGATGATCACCCACCGCCTGGACGGCCTCGAGAACCTGCCGGAGGCGATCGCGATCACCTCGGACAAGGCGCGCTACGGCGCCCTCAACCCCGCCCAGGTGCGCGTCTCCGGATCCGACTGACGAGCGCGACGACCCGCGCACAGGAAGGAAGTAGCCACGTGAAGCTCGAGAACAGCTTCGAGATCCCCGTCGCGATCGACGAGGCCTGGCCCATTCTGCTGGACATCGAGCGCATCGCGGTCTGCCTGCCCGGCGCCGCCATCGACAGCTCGGAGAACGACGTCTACACCGGCCGCGTGAAGATCAAGGCCGGACCGGTCACGGTCAGCTACGCCGGTGAGATGCAGATGCAGGACGTCGACCGGGTGAACCACAGCGTGAGGCTCGCCGCCCAGGGCAAGGAGCAGCGCGGATCCGGGACCGTCAAGGCCGACATCGCGGCCCGGGTCCTCCCGGCCGGCGACAGCGCCGCACGCGTCGAGCTGGTCACCGACCTGGCGATCACCGGCAAGCCGGCACAGCTCGGACGGGGGCTGATCGCCGACGTCGGGTCGAAGATCATCGCCCAGTTCGCCGACAACCTCGCCCGCGAGATGAGTGGCCCGCCGCCGGTCGAGGAGACCGCCGCGGCGCCGGGCGCACCGCGGCCGGCGGCCGCACCGGCGGCGGCGCCGGTCGACGACAGCCTCGATCTGCTCGCCGTGCTCAAGCCGCACCTGCTCCGCGCCGGCGGCGGCCTGCTGGGCCTGCTCGTGCTCGTCGCTCTCCTCAAGCGACTGCTGCGCCGGTGACCAAGATCCTCGTCGCCTCCACCCGGCTCGCGGTGCAGCGTCTGCTCGGTGGCGACGAGCTCGCCCGGCACCTCGATCACGCGATCGAGCTGATCACCACCGACCCAGACGGCCGAGCCCACGTCGCGATGCTCAGCGTCGGCGAGGCGCTGGTCCTCGGCCCGACGCAGTGGCGGCTCGGACTGCACGGATCGAGCTCGACCGCCGCGCGCCTGGCGGAGCCCGGCGCGGAGGCGCTGTGCACGGTGGTGGCCGACGGCGCCCTCCACGGTCACCGGCTCGTGGTGGGTCGCAGCTGGGAGTTCGCCGTCGCGGGGCAGCGCCTCCGCGGCATCGCCGCGACCGTGCGCGAGGTCAGCATCGACGAGGCCGACTACGCCACGCTCACCGGCGGCCCCACCTTCGAGCTCACGGTCCCCACGGGGCCGGTTCTCCAGCGGTGGGCGGACACCCTGTCCGCCCTCCGCCTCGGCTGATACAGGAAGGAAATGACATGAGGCTCAGGCACGACGTACTCGAGGGCTTCCTCGGCGAGCTCTATCAGGCGTACGGCGTATCGCGCGAGGAGGCAGAGATCGTCGCCCGGAGCCAGGTCGAGTCCAACCTCGTCGGCCACGACTCGCACGGCGTGATCAAGACCGCCGACTACCTCGCTCGCATCGAGAAGGGACATATCGTTCCCGGCGCGCCGTTCGAGGTCGAGACGGAGGGGCCGACCACCGCCGTGGTCAACGGCAACTGGGGATTCGGCTTCGTCGTCACGGACCGCGCGATGAGGATGGCCATCGAGAAGGCCAGGGCGACCGGTGTCGCGGGCGTGACGATCCGGCACCAGGGGCACGTGGGCCGCCTCGGCGCCTACACCGCGATGGCCGCCGAGGCCGGCCTGATCGCGGTGATGACCGCCGACTCGGGGCTCGGACCGAAGTCCGTCACGCCGTTCGGCGGCCGGGAGCGGCGCCTCGGGACGAACCCGATCTCCATCGCCGTGCCGTCCGGGCAGTCCGGCGTCGTCTGCATCGACATGGCGACCGCGGCGGTCGCCTCGGGCAAGCTGCAGGTCGCGAAGGCGCGTGGTGAGCAGGTGCCGGCGGGCTGGATCGTCGACAGCGAGGGCCGCGGGACCACCGACCCCAACGCCTTCTACGAGGGCGGGGCACTGCTGCCGGTCGGCGCCGACCAGGGGCACAAGGGCTACGGCCTGTCGTTCATGGTGGAGGTGCTCTCGGGGCTGCTCACCGGTCTGGGCTTCGGGATCGACCCGCAGGGCCGGCACAACGACGGCTGCTTCATCGCGCTGTTCGACGTCGAGCGGTTCCGGCCGCTGGCCGATCTCGCGGCCGACGTCGACGCCTTCATCGACTTCCTCAAGGCCACCGAGCCGGCCGAGGGCTTCACCGAGATCCTCTACCCGGGCGAGCTGGAGGAGCGGCGGCGCCGTGCCGGCAGTCTCGACGGCCTCGAGATCGACGAGCGCACCTGGGACGAGCTGGCCCGGCTCGCGGCGGACAAGGGCGTCGCGCTCCCGGCGGAGGTGAGCGCATGAGGACCGAGACCGACCTCGCGGGCAAGGTCGCCCTGGTCACCGGCGGCTCGTCGGGCATCGGCGCGGCGACCGCACGGGCGCTCGCGGGGAGGGCATGGCCGTCGCCGTGGCCGCCCGGCGGGACGCGGAGCTGGACGCCGTCGTCGCCGAGATCCGCGGCCAGGGCGGCCGAGCGATCGCCGTACCCACCGATGTCGCGCGCTGGGAGGACTGCGCGACCGCCGTGCAGCGCACCGTGGACGAGCTCGGCGGTCTGGACGTCCTCGTCAACGGCGCCGGCGTCATGCTGATGGCGAGGATCGAGAACGCCGATCCGCAGGAGTGGGTCCAGATGATGGAGGTCAACGTCCTGGGCTCCATGTTCCTGGCCAAGCTCGCCCTCCCGCACCTCCTCGAGCGACAGGGCGCGGTCGTGCAGCTGTCGTCGGCCGCCGGTCGCGTGGCGCGCGTCAACACGTCCGGCTACTGCGCGAGCAAGTACGCCATCACCGCGTTCTGCGAGTCGCTGCGACAGGAGGTCGGCGACCGCGGAGTCCGCGTCATCGTCCTCGAGCCCGGCTCGACGAACACCGACCTGCGGTTCTCGATCACCGACGAGGAGGTGCTCGCCGCGGTGAGCGCCCGCAGCGCCACGATCGAGCAGCTCGAGGCGGACGACATCGCGGACGTGGTGGTGTTCTCCCTGACCCGCCACCCCCGGGTCGCGATGAACGAGCTGCTCTTCCGGCCCACGCAGCAGAACTGGTGAAGCTGCCCGGCGCTCGCCGCTGAGCCACGCTGAGGCGGTCATCGGGCGAGCGCGGGCGCGGGCTCCGGCACCGCATCGGCGGCGCGCCGGGCCGGGCGCCGCGGCCAGGCCCGCTCACCGAGCAGCACCAGCACCGCGGGGAGCACGACGAGCCGGATCACCGTGGCGTCGATGAGGATCGCGGCGGAGAGGCCGACGCCCATCATCTTCATCTCCATCATCGACAGCGTCGCGAAGATGGCGAACACGGAGACCATCACGGCGGCCGCGCTGGTGATCACGCCGGCGGTGTCGGCGATGCCGCGGTGCACGGCGTCGCGGGCGGGCAGGCCGCGGTCGATCAGCTCGCGGATCCGGCTCAGCACGAACACGTGGTAGTCCATGGACAGGCCGACCAGGACGACGAGGACGAAGATCGGGATCCAGTCGATCACGAAGCCCGGGCTGGTGAAGTCGAGGAGGCCCTCGCCGACGCCGTGCTGGAAGACGATGGACAGCAGGCCGAACGCGACGCCGACCGACGCCAGGTTGAGCACGGTCGAGACCAGGCCGAGCAGGACGCTGCGGAACGCGAGCACCATCATCACCATGGTCAGCAGCAGCACGAAGCCCAGCAGGAACGGCATCCGCTGGTCCCGCTTGTCGTTGTAGTCCAGCGAGTCGGCCGCGCCGCCGCCGACCGCCCATGCGCTGTCGCCGGGGAGGTCGTCGAGGGCGGCCGGGGCGAGGTCGGCGCGGAGCCGCTCGATGGCGTCGGCGGCCCGGTCGTCGGACTCCTCGAAGGGCAGCGCGAGGTCGACGACCGACGTACCGCCGTCGGCGGAGGTGCGCACCTGCGCGCCGTCGGTCACGAAGTCGCCGGAGCGCTCGGCGTCGGTGGCGAGTCGCTCCAGCGCGGCCTGCGCCGCGGCCGGGTCCGCGCCGGTCACGACGACCTGGGCGGAGGTGCCCTCGCCCGGGAACGCCCGGGTGATCTCGCGCAGGGTCTGCACGGCGGGGATGTCGGCGGGCAGCGTCTCGATGCTGGCCTGGTGCGTCTTCATCGTGAAGGCGGGTACGGCGAGCGCGGCGATGCCGATCGAGGAGACGACCAGCGCGGCGACGGGATGGCGGACCACCGGGCCGAGGACCCGGCCGCTGATCGTGCCGGTCCGGACGCGGCGGGTGAGCCGCCACAGCAGGGGGATGCGGGGCCGGTCGACCCAGCGGCCGAGCTTGACCAGCAGCGCGGGGAGCACGGTGATCGAGCCGAGGACGGCGACCGCGACCACGAGGATCGCGCCGGTGGCCAGGGAGTTGAAGGTGACGTCGGTGAGCACGAACAGGCCCGCCAGCGAGGCGACCACGGCGGCGCCGGACACCAGGATCGCGTGGCCGGAGGTCTCCGCGGCGATCGCGACGGCGTCGAGCGTCGTACGTCCGGCGGCCCGCTCCTGGCGCTCCCGCTTGAGGTAGAACAGCGAGTAGTCGACGCCGACGGCCATGCCGATCAGCACGATCATGCTGTAGACGGTCGGCTCGGCCGGGACCAGCCACGAGATCGGGGCGCTGATGCCGATCGTCGCGGCGACGCTGGTCGCGGCGAGCAGCACCGGCAGCCCGGCGGCGATGAGCGCGCCGAAGGCGAGCAGCATCAGCACCAGCGTGATCGGGAGGCTGATGAACTCCGCCGACCGCAGGTCCTCGCCCACCCGCTCGTCGATCGCGTCGCCGATGGTGACGTCGCCGGCCTGCGCGACGACCAGGTCGGGATGGTCGGCCTGGACCGCGGACGTCACGTCGAGCAGCGGCGCGGCGTCGACGTCCTCGGAGGTCAGCTCGACGGAGACGAGGAGGGCGCTGCCGTCCGCACTGGGGACGGCGTCGCCGACCCCCGCGACACCGGGGACGCTCCGCATCTGCTCGGCCAGCTCGGCGGCGGCCGCGCGGGCGGCGGCGGCGTCCAGGTCGCCCGAGCGGGCGCGCACCAGGACGCTCTCGTACGGCGCCTGGTCGAGCCCGGCGGCGTCGACCAGGTCGGCGGCGCGGCCGGACTCGCCGACCCGGTAGTCGGCGTCCTCGACGTCGTTGGTGGGGACGGTGGCGGCCAGGCCGACCGCGATCACGACGAACGCCAGCCAGGCGCCGATCGCGCGCCAGGGATGGGTGGCGCTCCAGCGGGCGGCGCGCGTGGGCAGCGCGCTCAGGGCTGTGGACATGGGAGCTCCTGGGAGAGAGAAGGGAGAGTGGCTCCAGCCTCCCGACGCCGAGGGGCGAGGTCAGGGGTGGAGCGTCCCGTCCGGGAGTGGTGCCTGCACCACTGCCCGTCCGGCCCGCGTCGGGGAGACTGGTGCGGTGAGCAGCAGCAGTCTCGACGACGTCCGTCCCGGCGACGTCAGCCCCGACGGTGGGGCGCGCGCCGGTCGCTGGACGGTGACCGGGTACGCCGCCCTGCACGTGCTGCTGTTCGCCCCGATCGTGGTGACCTTCGTGCTGGTGGTGGTCAGCTCGGTGCTGGTCGTGGTGTGGGTCGGGATCCTGCTGCTGGCCGGTCTCCTGCCCGCGATGCGCGGCCTGGCCGGGCTGCACCGCTCGATGGCCGGCCGGGTCCTCGGCACGCCCGTGCCGGCGCCGTACCTCCCCCTCACCGGCGGCCCGCTCGCCGATCTGCGCACCCGCGCCGCCGACCCGATGACCTGGCGCGACCTGCTCTGGATGCTGTGGGCGATGACCTTCGGGTTCGCGGTCTCGCTGCTCGCGGTGGTGCTCTTCCTCGCGGTGGTGACGCTCCCGATCTGGTGGTACGGCGTCGTCCCGCTCCTGCGCGGTCGCGCGGCCGTGGACCGCGCGATCCTCACCATCGGCCGCACCGAGCGGCTGGAGCAGCGGGTGGAGGCGTTGACCGCGTCGCGGGCCGTGGTGGTCGACCACTCGGCGACCGAGCTGCGCCGGATCGAGCGCGACCTGCACGACGGGCCGCAGGCCCGGCTGGCCGCCGTCTCCCTCAGCCTGGGCCTCGCCGACGACCTCTTCGACTCCGACCCGGAGGCCGCACGCCGGCTGATCAACGAGGCCCGCGGCACGTCGTCCACGGCGCTCGGCGAGCTGCGCGACGTCGTCCGCGGCATCCACCCGCCGGTGCTCGCCGACCGCGGCCTCGCGGGCGCGGTGTCCGCGCTGGCCCTGGACATGGCGGTCCCGGTCGAGCTCGCCCTCGACGTACCCGACCGGCTGCCGGCGCCGGTCGAGTCGGCGGTCTACTTCGCGGTGGCCGAGTGCCTCGCCAACACCGCCAAGCACGCCGGGGCCGCGCAGTCCTGGGTGAGCATCCGCCACGACGGCGCCGTGCTGCGCGGCGAGGTCGGGGACGACGGCCGCGGCGGCGCCGACCTCCGCGGGGGGACCGGGCTCCCGGGCGTGGCCGCCCGTCTGGCAGCCTTCGATGGAACCCTGTCGGTGTCGAGCCCCGTCGGCGGGCCCACCGTCGTGACCTGGGAGGTTCCGTGCGCATCGTCCTCGCCGAAGACCACGCGCTCCTGAGAGCCGGGCTGACCCAGCTGCTCGAGGCCAAGGGCTTCGAGGTGGTCGCCGCGGTCGACAACCTCACCGAGCTGGAGCGGGCGCTCGACGACCCGAGCGCGGAGGCGGCCGTGGTCGACGTACGGATGCCGCCGACCTTCACCGACGAGGGCCTGCGCGCCGCGATCGCCGCCCGCGAGCGCCGGCCGGGCTTCCCGGTCCTGGTGCTCTCGCAGTACGTCGAGCAGCTCTACGCCCGCGAGCTCCTGGCGAGCGGCGAGGGCGCGGTCGGCTACCTCCTCAAGGACCGGGTCTCCGACGTCGCCGAGTTCGTCGACGCCCTGCGCCGGGTCGCCGACGGCGGCACCGTCCTCGACCCCTCGGTCGTCGCCGCCGTCCTCGACCGCCGCAAGGACACCCCGGTCGACCGGCTCACCGAGCGGGAGCGCGAGGTGCTCGCCCTGATGGCCGAGGGCCGCGCCAACGCCGGCATCGCCCAGGCGCTGGTCGTCACCGAGAAGGCCGTCGCCAAGCACATCAACAGCATCTTCGCGAAGCTCGACCTGCCCGCCGACACCGACGACCACCGCCGGGTGCGGGCGGTGCTGGAGTGGCTGCGGTTCTGAGCTGTCGGGCCGAGCGTGTCGCTCGTCGACCGCTCGCCCGGGCACTCGCAAGCTCGGCCCAGGCTTCGCGGTCGACGCCGCTTCGCGGCAAGCGCCACGCTGCCGGCCACGCAGTCCAGGCTCGGAGGGGCCAGGACGTCCTGGCGGCCAGACCTGCGCACATCCGGGCCGAGCGCGTCGGACGTCAACGCGAGCCCCGGGCTCCCGGCACGTCCTCCTCCGCGTCCAGCACCGCGCGGCGCATGAGCTGCTCGTCGCGCCAGGCGACCCGCGCCTCCCACTCCTCGAGCGGGACCAGCGCCCGGCGCTGCGCGGCGACGGTGGCGACGAGGTCGGGGGTCCACGGGTCGTGCTGGCCCCGCTCGCGCCCCATCCGCTCGTACGCCGGGCCCATCCGCTCCGCGTGCGCCGCGATGCCGCCGCGGGTGTTGAGGTCGACGGTCTCGAACGGCCCGACCACGCTCCACCGGCGGCCCAGGCCCAGGCGCACCACGGCGTCCAGGTCCGCCACGTCGACGACGCCGTCGCGCACCAGGCAGTACGCCTCGCGCAGGACGGCGCCCTGGAGGCGGTTGAACACGAAGCCCTCGACCTCGCGGCGCAGGGCGATCGGCTGCAGCCCGGCCGCGGCGTACAGCTCGGTCGCACGGCGGGTGACCGCCGGCTTCGTCGCGACGCTCGGGACGACCTCGATCATCGGCAGCAGGTACGGCGGATTGGCCGGGTGGGCGACGAGGACCCGGTGCTCCACGGTGCTGCCCTCGGCCAGCACGCCGGCGCGGAGGGCGGAGCTGGAGCTGGCCAGCGGGACGTCGTCCGCGGTGAGGTGGGCGAGGCGCCGGTAGAGGCCCTGCTTGACGTCGAGGCGCTCGGGCGCGCACTCCTGGACCAGCTCGACCTGCGCCACGGCGTCGTCGAGCTCGCCGACGAGCTCGACCCGGTCCGCGACCACGGCCGGCTCCTCCGCCAGCAGGCCGTGCCCGGCCAGCCGGTCCAGCCGGTCCCGGAGGTCGGCGCCCGCGCGGGTGCGGGCGTCCGGGTACGGGTCCCAGCAGCGGACGTCGTGTCCGGCGCGGGCGAACACGATCGCCATGGACACCCCGATCGAGCCGGCGCCCAGGACGCCGATCGTCATGACCACCAGCTCCGGTCGCCGGCGAGGCCGCGCTCGAGGATCCGGACGGCATCCTCCCGGTCGAGCTCCCGGGGGTTGTTGGCGGTGAGCCGGGTGGCCAGCAGGGCCTGGTCGGCGACCTGGTCGACGTGCTCGGGCCGCAGGCCGAGCGCCGCGAGGTCCGGCGGGCAGCCGATCGTGGCCAGCAGGTCCTCGACCGCGGTGATGCCGGCCCGCGCCGCGGCCTCGGCCGACCCGCCCCGCGGGACGACGCCGAGCAGCTCGGCGACCTCGGCGAATTCCTCGACCCGGGTCGGGAGGTTGAACCGCATCACGTACGGCAGGAGCGCGCCGACGCCGATGCCGTGCGCGGTGTGGGTCAGCGCGCCGATCGGGGACTGGAGCGCGTGCGCGGCGGCGGTCCCGGCGGTGTTGATCGCCATGCCCGCGGAGAAGGCGGCGAGCATGGTGTCGGAGCGGGCGCCCAGGTCGGCCGGGTCCGCGGCCAGCCGCGGGAACGCGTCGCGAACCAGGCGCAGGCCCTGCCGGGCCCAGGTGTCGGTGAGGAGGTTCTTGCCGACGTAGAGGTGCGCCTCGATCTCCGCGGGGCCGGGGTTCTTGGCGCGAGCGGTGAACGCCTCGACCAGGTGGGTGAGGGCGTCGGCCGCCGTCGCGGTCGTGAGCCCCGGCGGGCAGCTCAGCGTGAGCTCGGGGTCGACGACCGTCGCCACCGCCTCCAGCCAGGGACTGGCGATCCCCACCTTCATGCCGCGGGCGTCGTCGTACACCACCGAGATGCAGGTGGCCTCGGCGCCGGTGCCGCCGGTGGTCGGCACCGTCACCAGCGGCAGCCCGGGGCCGGGGACGACGTTCTCGCCGTACAGGGCGGCCACGTCGCCACCGCGGGCGAGGAGCACCGCGGCGACCTTCGCGAAGTCCAGCACGCTGCCGCCGCCGATCGCGACCACGACGTCGAACTCGGCGGCGTCGTGCGTGCGGGCGACCGCCTCGAGGTCCTGGCGCGGGAGGTCCGGCTGGACCCGGCTGTAGGTGGTGACCTTCGTGCCCGCCTCCTCGACCTCGGCGACGAGCTCGCGGTAGATCGGGTCGCCGGCCATCCGCTCGTCGGTGCAGAACAGCGCGCGGCCGCCCCAGGCGGGCAGCATCCGGGCGAGCTGGTGCCGCTGCCCGGGACCGAAGAGCACCGTGCCGGGCTGCCGGAGCAGCCCGAGGCGCAGGTCGTTGGCTGTCCGGGTCATCGCAGGCCCGCCTTCGCCTCGTCCACCGTGATCGCGAGGTACTTGGGCTCCAGGAACTCGTGGATGCCGTCCGGACCTCCCTCCCGGCCCAGGCCGGAGGCCTTGATGCCGCCGAAGGACGCGACCGGGTCGGCCATGATCCCGCGGTTGATCCCGACCATGCCGAACTCCAGGCGCTCCGCGACGGCCACCGCGCGGTCCAGGTCGCGGGTGAAGACGTACGCCGCGAGTCCGTAGCTGGTGTCGTTGGCGAAGTCCAGCGCCTCCTGCACGTCGCCCACGCGGTAGAGCGCGGCGAGCGGCGCGAACAGCTCCTCGGTGCACAGCTCGTGGTCGCGGCTGTCGAGGGTCATCACGGTCGGCTCGTAGAAGTAGCCGTCCCCCGCGGCCGGCCGTCCGCCGGTGAGTACGTGCGCTCCGATGCCGCGGAACCGCTCGACCAGGTCGACCACCCGGTCGCGTTGCCGGCTGCTGATGATCGGGCCGACGTCGACGCCGTCCTCGAAGCCGTTGCCGACCCGCAGCTCCCGGGCGGCCGCGACGAACTTCGCGGTGAACTCGTCGGCGATCGCCTCGTGCAGGATGATCCGGTTCGCCGCGACGCAGGCCTGGCCCGCGTTGCGGAACTTGCAGATCACCGCCTGCTCGACCGCGAGGTCGACGTCGGCGTCGTCGAGCACCACGAACGGGCCGTCGCCGCCGAGCTCCATCGACGCGTTGACGATGTGGGGAGCGGCCTTCTGCAGCAGCAGGCTCCCGACGCCGGTGGAGCCGGTGAAGCTGATCTTCCGCAGTCGCGGGTCGGCGAGCGCGGTCTCCGAGATCGTCGCCGAGCTCGTGGTGTGCAGCAGGTTGACCACGCCGGCCGGGAAGCCGGCGTCCGCGAGGGTCTGGGTGAACAGCGCGCCGGTGAGCGGCGTCTCCTGCGCGGTCTTCATCACCACCGTGCAGCCGGCGGCCAGGGCCGCGCCGGCCTTGCGGGCCGACATGAGCAGTGGGAAGTTCCACGGCGTGATCAGCAGGCACGGCCCGACCGGCTGGTGGGTCGTGACGACCCGGTAGCCCCCGTGCGACCCGTGCGCCCAGCCGCCGTGCAGGTGGGTGATCTGCTCGGCGTACCAGAGGAAGAAGCTGGCGGACAGGTCGAACTCCGCGCGCGACTCGCTCAGCGGCTTGCCGCTCTCCGCCGTCATCACCCGCGAGAACTGCTCGGCGCGCTCCCGCAGCAGGCCGTGCGCCCGGTGGAAGAGGTCGGCCCGGGCGCGCGGCGCCCAGCGGCCCCAGGCGTCCTGGGCCGCGACGGCGGCGTCGAGGGCGGCCCGGGTCTCGGCGGCCCCGGCGTCGGCCATCCGGGCGACGGCGTGCCCGGTCGCGGGGTCGATCACCTCGAAGGACGGGCCGGGGTCGGTCCAGACGCCGTCGATGTAGAGGCTCGTGCGGACGCCACCGGCCGCCGTCGATCCGGTCGGGGCGACGGTCTCAGCTGTGGTCATGGAGGTTCCTTCCTGGTGCGGGAGGTCCCGCGGGGTGCGATGGGGTGGGGGCGGTTCAGCGGGCGGTGTAGCCGCCGTCGATGGGCAGCGCGACGCCGGTGACCCAGGACGCCTCGTCGGAGGCGAGGTAGAGGACGCCGTACGCGACCTCCTCGGGACGGCCCAGCCGGCGCAGCGACTGATGGGTCGTGTTGACCTCCTCGTAGGCCGCGATCCCGCCCGGGAACTCGGCGGCGATGCCCTCGACCAGCGGCGTCAGCACGGTGCTGGGGTGCACGCTGTTCACCCGGATGCCGTGCCTGCCGTACGTCGCGGCGTCCTGCCGGGTCTGCATCGTCACCGCGCCCTTGGCGACGTGGTACGCCGAGAACTCGTCGTTGCCGCGCAGTCCGTAGATCGAGGAGAAGTTGACGATGCTGCCGCCGCCCTGCTCGATCATGTAGGGCACGGCGTGCTTGGTCCCCCACAGCACGCCCTTGACGTCGATCGCGAAGAGCGCGTCCCACTCCGCCTCGGTCACCTCGTGCGTCGGCTTGTCCGGACCGATCACGCCCGCGCAGTTCACGAGGATGTCGATCCGGCCGTGCTCGGCGACGACCTCGGCCCAGACCCGGGCGACGGCGGCCTCGTCGCTGACGTCGAGCGGCCGGAACGCGGCCCGGCCACCGGCGTCCCGGATCGCCCGGGCCGCGGCCGCGCCCTCGGTCGTGTCGATGTCGGTCAGCGTCACCGCGGCGCCCTCCCGGGCGAGCAGCTCGGCGGTGGCGCGGCCCATGCCCATCGCGGCGCCGGTGACCACGGCGACCTTGCCGGCCACGCGCCCGGACCGCTCCGGTGCGCGGGCCCGCTCGCCGGCGACAGCAGCGCTCACGCGGGCACCACCGCGGTGTCGTCGGCGGCCACCCGGTCGTTGAGGAAGGACGCGTAGCCCTCGGCCTCCACCTGGCGGCAGTACTCCTGGTAGACCTGCCCGCCGCCCATGTAGACCTGGAACGCACGACCCTTGCCGGGCACGTTGTGGCCGAGGAACCAGGCGCCGGCCTTCTCGCCCTCCGAGCACATCACCGTCGCCTCGCCGGCCCGGTTGGTCTCGTCGAGCCACCACTGCTCCGAGGCCGCGGTCGCCTCGATCCGAGGGACGTCGTTCTCCCGGGCCCAGACCAGCAGGCGCTGCAGCCACTGGGCGCCGAGCTGGATCGGCACCGGCAGGTTCGAGTACGGCGTCTGCGGGCCGAGCGACATGAAGAAGTTCGGGAACCCGTGGACCGAGATCCCGAGGTTGCTGCGCAGGCCCTCCCGCTCCCACTTCTCCCGCAGGACCAGGCCGTCGCGGCCGACGATGTCGATCGTCGTCAGCGTGCCGGTCATCGCGTCGAAGCCGGTGGCGAAGACGATGACGTCGAGGTCGTACTCGGTCCCACCCACCCGGATGCCCCGCTCGGTGATCTCCGAGATGGGGGTCGACTTCACGTCGACGAGGTGGACGTTGGCGCGGTTGAACGTGTCGTAGTAGTGGTGCCCGGTCGGGACGCGCTTGCCGTTGAACGAGTAGTCCTTCGGGCAGAGCAGCTCCGCGGTGGCGGGGTCCTCGACGATCTCGCGGATCTTGGAGCGGATGAACTCCGAGGCCAGCTCGCTGGACTCGTGGTTGGTCGCGAGGTCGTTGAAGCACTCGTTGGCGAAGTGGAAGCCGCCCTCCTGCCACTTGCTCTCGAACACCGCGCGCCGCTCCTCCGGCGACGCCTCGAGCGCGCTCTTCTCGGCGTACTCCATCGCGACGCCGAAGGGATGGGCGGCGGCCTGCTCGAAGATCTCGTCGTAGTGGTCGCGCACGTACTGCATCCACTCCGCGCCGACCTTCTCGTTGTTGGTCTCCACCACGTAGTTGGGCGTGCGCTGGAAGACGTAGAACTCCTCGGCCTGCTCGGCGATGACCGGCACCGCCTGGATGCCGGAGGCGCCCAGGCCGATGATGCCGACCCGCTTGCCCCGCAGGTCCACGCCCTCCCGCGGCCAGGCCGCCGTGTGGTAGGTCGTGCCCGCGAAGCCGTCGATGCCCGGGATGTCCGGGAGGATCGGCTGGGAGAGGACGCCCATCCCGCTGACGAGGTAGCGCGCGGTCTGCCGGCTGCCGTCCTCGAAGTCGACGACCCACCGGTTGCCCGCCTCGTCGTACGCCGCTCGGCTGACCCGCATGCCCAGCTCGATGTCCTTGCGCAGGTCGAGCCGGTCGGCGATGAAGTTCAGGTAGGCCAGCACCTCCTTGCCGCTGGGGTAGCGCTCGGTCCAGGTCCACTCCTCGCGCACCTCCTTGGAGAAGGAGAAGGAGTAGTAGTGGAACTCGCTGTCCGTGCGCACGCCCGGGTAGTTGTTGATCCACCAGGTGCCGCCGATGCCGTCGGTCGCGTCCACGACGTGGGTCGAGAGACCGGCTTCGCGCAGGTGGTGGAGCAGGGCCAGGCCGGAGAAGCCGGCGCCGATGACGAGGGCGTCGTGGTCGACGGGGAGGTCGGTGCTCATGGGTGGTGTCCTCTTCTGGTTCGGGGTGGCTCGGGGTGGCTCGGGTGGTTCGGTCGGGGTCAGCGGGAGAGGCCGGCGCGGTACCAGTCGGCGATGGCGGCGATCTCCTGGTCGGCGCGCTCGGTCCGCCCGGCGAGGAAGGGGTAGACGTGCTGCTGGCCCTGCCCGACGGAGAAGGTCACGTCGACGTCGTGCTTCTGCGCGAGCTCGTGCAGCCGGACGCTGTCGTCGAAGAGCGACTCGACCGAGCCGGCGCAGATGTAGAGCCGCGGGAAGCCGGTCAGGTCCGCGTACAGCGGGTTGGCGAACGGCTCGGTCGGGTCGCAGGCGCCGCCGATGTACCGGTCGATATTGGCCTGGAGACCCTCCCGCGTGATGAGGAAGTCGGTGGCGTCGTTGCTGTCCAGGGTGGCGCCGGTGTTCTCCATGTTCAGCCACGGAGACATGGTGATCACCTGGCGCGGCAGGGGGTCCTCGGAGGCGAGGAGCCGCAGGGTCGTCGCGATCGCCAGGTTGCCGCCGGCGGAGTCGCCGACCAGGGTGGTGCGGGCGGGGTCGCGGCCCTCCGCCCGCCACGCGGCCAGGACGGCGAGGGCGTCCTCGATCGCGGCGGGGTAGGGGTGCTCGGGCGCCAGGCGGAAGTCGGCGACGAAGACCGGGGCGGCGCACGCCCGGGCGAGGTGCCCGCCGAGCTTGCGGTGCGAGGCGGACGATCCCAGCGCGAACCCGCCGCCGTGGAGCAGCAGCACCACCTCGTCGCCGTCCGCGCCGAGCGGCTCGGCCCACACCCCGGGCACTCCGGCGACGTCGGCGTGACGGTAGGTCACCCCGGCGGGCTCGGCGGTCGCCCGCTGCCAGTCGTCGAACATGATCCGCAGCAGCTGCAGCGACATGTCGGGATGGGCCTGCATCTCCACGGCCCACTGGGCGTAGATCTCGCCGAGGAGGTCCTGCGGCACCGGTTGCGTCATCGCTGACGTCTCCTTCCGAGCGGGGAACCCTCGACCGGTGGGGCCCGCGTCGCGGGGCCGGGAGGGTGTGGCGGGGAGCCACGCCCTCACCTTGAACCGGGCGGTTCGGCGATGCGAGGGCTGTCGCAGATTGCGACAGTCCCGTCGCAGAGTGACGCAGCTCACCACCCCGGGAGGTCGAAGACTCGCCGTCCAAGGAGGTGCTGTGACGGACAGCACCCATCGACAGGGCGGACAGATCACAGATGCAGGTGAGCAAGAAGGGAGTCGTCGCGCTGGTTGCGGCGACGGCACTGGCGAGCGCGGTCAGCGCGTGCTCGACGGGCGCCCCGTCCGGCGACGGCGGCGCGAAGGACACGGTCGAGGGCCAGCAGGTCGGCGTCGTCGGGACCCAGGACCAGATCGAGGACATCGACCGGTTCTGCGGTGACGACGAGATCACCGTCGCGCTCGCCGACGGCTTCGGCGGCAACTCGTGGCGCAAGATCACCCGCGCCGTGTTCGAGGCCGAGGCGGCCCGGTGCGACAACATCACCAAGGTCCTCTACACCGACGCGCAGGGCGACACGCAGAAGGCGATCGCCGACATCAACTCGCTCGTCGCGCAGGGCGTGGACGTCATCGTCACCTTCGTCGACGGTGGTGAGGCACTGCTGCCGACCATCAAGAAGGCGACCGCGGCCGGCGTGAAGGTCGTGCCGTTCGTCGGGTCGCCGGGCGGGGAGCCGGGCAAGGACTACGTCGACTTCGTCTCCGAGGACATCACGACCTACGGCGAGAACCTCGCCCGCTGGACCATCGAGAAGATGGGCGGCAAGGGCAACCTCGTCATGCTCGGCGGCCTGCCGGGCAACTCCTACTCCCAGGGCGTGTACGACGGCGTGGTGAAGGCCGCGCAGGAGAGCCCGGGCGTCACGCTGCTCAACACCGACGGTCCCGTCAGCACCGACTGGGAGCCGGGCAAGACCCAGCAGGTGGTGGCCGGCCTGCTGACCAAGTACGACGCGATCGACGGCATCGTCGCCGACTACGGCGGCGGCTCCGTGGGCGGCATCCGCGCCTTCCTGGCCGCGGGCCAGCCGCTCCCGGTGTGGTCGGCCAACGACTCCAACGAGTTCGCGTGCCTGTGGTACGAGCACGCCGAGAAGAACCCGACCTTCCAGGTGGCGACGGAGTCGTCGCGCAACTGGGTGGTCAAGGTCGCGCTCCACAAGGGCCTGGCGGCCCACAACGGCATCCGCAACGACGAGCCGTCGACGTACAACCTCGACATCATCGAGGACTCGACGGATGCCGCGAAGGCGCCGAAGTGCGAGGAGTCGCTGCCGCCCGACGCGATCCTCTCCTCCGGCCTCACCGTCGAGGAGCTCCAGGCGCTCTTCGACTGACCCCGACCCCTCCCGTTCCACCGTCGGCCCGGTCGGAGACCCGGCCGGGCCGACGGGTCCCGCACCCCAAGGAGCAACCCCATGTCCCGACTCACCGGCAAGGTCGCCATCGTCACCGGCGCCGGACGCGGCATCGGCCAGTCCATCGCCGAGGTGTTCGCCCGCGAGGGCGCCACCGTGATCGCCACCAGCCGCGGCAGCGACGTCGACTACCTCGACGGCCGCCCCGGCCTGGAGTACCAGCAGCTCGACGTCTCCAGCGACGACGACTGGCAGCGCGTCGTCGGCGACGTCGTGGCGCGCCACGGGCGCGTCGACGTCCTGGTCAACAACGCGGGCATCATCACCTACGAGCCGGTCCACGAGCTCAGCGTCGAGGACTGGCAGCGGGTCGTCGCGATCAACCAGACCGGCACCTGGCTCGGCATGCGCGCCGTCGTGCCCGCCATGCTCGCCCAGGGCGCCGGATCCATCGTCAACGTGTCCTCGATCTGGGGCTCCGCCGCGGTCGCGGGCGGGCACGCTTACCACGCCACGAAGGGCGCGGTGCGCAATATGTCGAAGAACGCCGCGATCACCTACGCCCGGGACGGCATCCGGGTGAACTCGCTGCATCCCGGCTTCATCAGCACACCGCTCACCGACGCCCAAGCGCCCGACGTCAACGAGTACGTCGTCGGCCAGACGCCGATGGGACGGGCCGGCAAGCCCGAGGAGATCGCCCAGGGCGCGGTCTTCCTCGCCAGTGACGACTCCGGCTTCATGACGGGCGCGGAGCTCGTCATCGACGGCGGGTACCTGGCGCAGTGAGCGTGACGCACACGGACGCGGCGGCCGCCGCGGGGGTGAGCACCACCGCCGGGCACGCCCTGGAGCTGCGCGGCATCGGCCGGCGCTTCGGTGCCGTGCAGGCGCTCGCGGACGTCGACCTGGTCGTCGAGCGCGGCGAGGTGCATGCCCTCGTGGGCGAGAACGGCGCCGGGAAGTCGACGCTCATGGCCATCGCCTCCGGCGCGCTGGCCGCGGACGAGGGCGAGGTGGTCATCGTCGGCGAGACGCTGGCCCACGCCTCGCCCGAGCGGGCGCGCGCCCTGGGGCTGGCCATCGTCCGCCAGCACCCCGCCCTCCTGCCCGATCTCACCGTCGCCGAGAACATGGCCGTCGGCGTCGGCTTCGCCCCCGCGGGCGGCGTCCGCGGATCCGTGGCCTGGACCCGGGAGCAGCTGGCCCCCTGGGGGATGGACATCGACCCGCGCGCCCGGGTGGGCGACCTGCCGATCGAGCAGTGGTTCGTCATCGAGATCGCCAAGGCGCTCGCGCTGCGGCCCCGGGTGCTGGTGCTCGACGAGCCGACCGAGCACCTCAGCCTGGAGGAGGTGCGGCTGCTCTTCCGCCGGCTGCGCGAGATCGTCGCGGACGGCACGGCCGTCGTCTACATCTCCCACCGCATCCCGGAGGTGAAGGAGGTCGCGGACCGGATCACCGTGCTGCGCGACGGGCGCACCCGCGGCGTGCACGCCGCCGCCGAGGTCTCGGAGGACCAGGTCGTCGAGCTCGTCGTCGGCCGGGCCCTGGACGCGGTCTTCCCACCGAAGGGATCGGTCGCCGGATCCGTCGGCACCCACGAGCAGCTCGTCGTGGAAGGCCTCTCGGGCGAGGGCTTCCACGACGTCGCCTTCACGGTCCGGGCGGGGGAGGTCGTGGGCCTCGCCGGCGTGCAGGGCAACGGGCAGACCGAGCTGCTGCACGCCCTCGCCGGCCTGGAGCCCAGCAGGGGCGACGTGCTCGTCGACGGCCGGCGGCTCGCCCGCGGCAGCACGGCGTACGCCCGACGGGCCGGTGTCGTCCACGTCCCCGCGGACCGTCACGAGGACGGCGTCTTCCTGCCGCTGTCGGTCGCCGAGAACATCGCGGCCGCCACGCTCGACGAGGTCAGCACCGCCGGACTGGTGCGCACCCGCGCGGTCGCCGCGCGCGCCGAGGAGCAGCGCGCCGAGCTCGGCATCAAGACGCCCTCGGTGGACACGCCGGTCGCCGCGCTCTCGGGCGGCAACCAGCAGAAGGTGGTGATGGCGCGCACGGTGCTCGCCCACCCCGGCGTGCTGCTCGCCGAGGAGCCCACGCAGGGCGTGGACGCCGGCGCCCGGGTCGACATCTACCGGATCATCCGCTCGGTCGCGGACGGCGGCGCGGCCGTCGTCCTCCTCTCCTCCGACGGCGTCGAGCTGGAGGGACTGTGCGACCGGGTGCTGATCGTCTCGCGCGGCACGGTCGTCAAGGAGCTCGCCGGCGACGAGGTCACGGAGGAGGCGATCGCGCACGCCGCGCTCACCGCCACCACCGTCCGCGAGCGCGGGACGGAGGAGGCCCCGCGTCGTCGCGGCCTGCGCCGGCTGCTCGCCGGCGACCACGCCCCGGCGGCGGTCCTGGTCGGCGTGATGGCGCTGCTGGGCCTGGTGGTCGGCGCGCAGAACCCGTCGTACTTCTCCTCCTTCAACATCTACAACCTGCTGTTCATGGCGGCCCCGCTGGTGCTGGTCGGCGCGGCGCAGCACCTCGTCGTCCTCACCGGCGGCATCGACCTGTCCGTGGGACCGCTGATGGGCCTGCTCGTGGTGGTCGGCTCGTTCTGGTTCGTCGACGGCGGCAGCCCGGCCGTCGGCCTGCTGCTCATGGCGCTGACCGCGCTCGCCGTGGGCCTGGTCAACGGCGTCCTGGTCGCCGTGGTCGGCGTCGACGCGGTGGTCGCGACCCTCGCCGTCTTCATGGCGCTGCAGGGCATCTCCCTGACCCTGCGGGAGGTGCCGGCCGGCGTCGTCGCGGAGTCGGTCTCGACCCAGGTCATGGCCCGGGTCGGGCCCCTGCCGGTGGCGATCATCGCCGCCGCCGCGGTCGCCGTCGTGCTGGAGGTCGCGCTGCGTCGTACCCGATGGGGCGTGGCGCTGCGGGCGACCGGCTCCCGCCGGGACGCCGCGGAGAAGATCGGCGTCCGTACGACGCGTGCGCAGCTCGGCGCCTACCTCCTGGCGGGCGCGCTCACCTGCGGCGCCGCGGTGCTGCTGATGGCGCAGATCGGCATCGGCGACGGGCGTCCCGGCGTCGGCTACACGCTCTCGTCGATCACCGTCGTCGTCCTCGCCGGCGCCAGCGTCTTCGGCGGCCGCGGCTCGTTCCTCGGTGTGCTGGTCGCCGGCCTGCTGGTGCAGCAGCTGCTGTCGGCCTCGCCGTTCCTCCAGCTCCCCCAGGCCTGGAGCTACCTGCTCCCCGGCCTGGTCATCCTCGTGGCGGCCGTGCTCTTCGGCCGCCTCCAGCGCACCCGGAAGGCCTGAGCATGGACACGACCACCGCCACCACCACCCTGGTGCGCCGGCTGCTGACGGCGGGACCGGCCACGATCGTCGTCGCCACCGTGCTGCTGTTCGCGGCCTCGCCCTGGTGGCGCCCGGCAGCCTGGGCAGGGCGCCGTTGCTGAGCATGCTGCCGTTCGCGGCGGTCCTGGCCATCGCCGCCGCCGGCCAGACCCTCGTCGTGCAGCAGCGCGGCCTCGACCTGTCGGTGCCCGGCATGCTCGCCCTCGGCGCCGTGCTCTGCACCGCCCTTCCCCAGCAGCACGGCTGGCCGCTGGTCGTCGCCGTGGCGGCCGGCGTGCTCGGCCCGGCGCTCGCGGGCGTCGTGACCGGGGTGCTGGTCACCCGGTTCGGCGTCATCCCGCTGATCGCGACCCTCGGCATGAACGCCGTGCTGCTCGGGCTGGTGTTCGCCGTGGCGGACGGCACCCCGGCCGGCGCCGCCCGGGCGCTCAACCAGTTCGCGCTGGACCGCACCCTCGGCGTCCCTCACACGGTCGTCGTCGCCGTGGTTGTCGTCGGGATCGCCGGCCTGGCCGTCGGCCGGGCGACGAGCGGGCGGCGGCTGACCGCGGTCGGGGTCAGCCCGCGCGCCGCCGAGGTCGTCGGGATCCGGGTGGAGCGCTACCAGGTCCTCGCGTACGCCGCCGCCGGAGCCTGCTACGGCATCGCCGGCGTGCTGCTCGCGGGCTACACGAAGACGCCGCCGCTGTTCCTGGGCGACTCCTACCTGCTGCCGACCGTGGCCGCCGTCGTCCTCGGCGGGACCGCCCTGAGCGGTGGCGTGGCGAGCGTCGTGGCGTCCGGGGTCGCCGCGCTCTTCCTCACCCAGCTCGGCCAGCTGCTGCGGGCGCTCGGCTGGTCGGACTCGCGGCAGCTGATCGCCCAGGCCGCGGTGCTGGTCCTGGTCGTGCTCGGCCGCGTGCTGGTCCCGTGGCTGGTCGCCGCGGCCCGCCGGCGTGCGGCGGAGACGGCCGCCGGCGTCCGGGCGGCTCAGCCGATCAGCCGGTAGGACTTCATCTTGCGGTAGACCGTGGCCCGCGAGACGCCGAGGATCTCGGCGGCGCGGGCCCGGTTGCCGCCGGCCTCCTGCAGCGCCTGGCGGATCGCACGGACCTCGACCTGCTCGATCAGGGTCAGGCCCGGCGCGCTGTCGCGCAGCGACGACGGCAGGTCGGCGAGGCCGACCGGCCCGGTCCGGCCGGACTGCGCGAGGCGCGACACCAGGAGCCGCAGCTCGGTGAGATTACCGCTCCACTGGTGGCCCCGCAGCAGGCTCAGGGCCTCGGGCCGCAGCACCATGCCGGCGCCCGGCGCGAGGACCCGGGCGAAGGAGTTCCACAGCTCGGGCAGATCCGCGGCCCGCTCGCGCAGCGGGGGCACCCACACCACGCGGCCGCCGCCGAGCCGGACGGCGAGCTCCTCGGCCTCGGCCGGATCGGTCGCGGAGACGGTGACCACGACCGACGGCGCCGCCGCGGCGTGCGCCAGCAGCGTGCGCAGTCCGGCGAGGGCCGCGCGGTCGAGCGTGTCGGCTCCACGGACCACGAGGCGCCGGTCGCCGGTGAGGTGCTGCGCGATCCCCGCGAGCCAGGCCTGGGTGCCGACGACATGGCTCTCCGCGGCGTCGACCACCACGTCGGAGGCGTCGGAGGCGTCCGGTGCCTCGGCCGCGCTCCAGGGGCGGCCGACGGCCACGGAGAGCTTGCCGGTGCCCGGCTCGCCGGCGATCACCAGCGGCCCGTCCTCCTCGCGGGCCCGCGCGACCTGCTGCAGCACGGCCAGCCACTCCGGGGTGCGCCCGACCAGGCCGAGGCCGGCGACCGGCGCGAGCCGGCGCGCCGTCCCCGCCGTCCCCGTCGTCCCCGTCGTCCGGCGGGGCGCGTCGAGGACGACGGCGACGTGGTTGTCGTCGGCGAGCGTGGTGAGCTCCAGCTGGAGGCTGGCGGTGTGCACCCGGGTGGGCCGGCCCTCGGGCGCGCCGGCCTCGCGGCACGCCTCCTGGATCTCCTGCAGCTGGGCCGGGCTGAGCTTGCTGGCCAGGGCGTTCTGGATGACCAGCCCGTTGTGGCCCACGGCGACCACGGGCTCGGCGTAGCGTCGGACGGCCTGGATGAAGCCCTCCAGCGCCTGCCGGGAGGCCGGCGTCTCGACGTCCAGGATGTGCTGGCGCAGCCGCTCGACGATGGTCTGCAGCAGCGGCCGGAGCAGCTCGGTCCCGGGGCTGATGTCGGAGGAGAGGGTCACCGAGCCCAGCAGCGAGCCGGTGATCGGGTGCAGCAGCGGCGAGCCCGTGCAGACCGCGCGCTGGTAGAAGTCGGCGAAGTGCTCGGCGCCCCGGACCTGGACCAGGCTGCGGGTCACCAGGGCGGTGCCGACGCCGTTGGTGCCGACCGACTCCTCCGAGAGGACCGAGCCGCGGAAGGTGCCGACCTTGTCGAAGTGGGCGCTGGCGGCGCGGTCGCCCACCCAGCGCTCGAGGATGCGCCCGTTCGCGTCCGAGAGCAGCAGGCCCAGGCCGGTGCCGTCGAGGGTGTCGGCGAAGCGCTGCAGCGGGCTGCGCATCATCTCCAGCAGGTGGGCGTCGAGCAGCTCCTCGCCGACGTGGGGGACGTCGCGGACGTTGGACGGCTGGCCCAGGGCGTCGCGGGAGCGGCGCCACGAGTCGACCAGCGCCGGCGCGGGCGCCCCGGGCCCGGTGTCCTCGTTGAGCACGGCCGCCTTGGCAGCGTCCAGCGCATCGCGTGCGGACTGGTCCGGCACGACAGCCTCCTCCTCGCCGTGTCCAGGCCGTCGGTCCCCCGGCTCGAGCGGGTGACCACGCCCGAGATGGACAGCCGTGACATCGGTCACCATAATCGTCATACCGTCATACGATCAAGGCCTGCCCGCGCAGGCCGGCACAGGGAGCAGGCGATGATCACGGTTCCGGCCGCGCCGGTACGTCAGGAGGTCGTCCGCGCGCTGCGCAACGACATCCTCCAGCTCGAGCTCGCGCCGGGGCAGCGGCTCGTGGAGCCGATGCTCTGCGAGCGCTACGGCGTGTCCCGCACCGTCGTGCGCGAGGCCCTGCGGCAGCTGGAGTCCGAGGGCCTGATCACGCTGCTGCCCAACCGCGGCGCGATCGTCACCGTGCTCACGCGCTGCGACATCATCGCGATGTACGAGGTGCGGGCCTGCCTCGAGGGGCTGATGGGCGAGCGCTTCGCCGTCCGTGCGAGCGCCGAGGAGGCGACCGGGCTGATCGAGCACCTGACGCGGATGGAGCGCGACTTCGTCCCCGGCGACCTCGCCACCCGGGCCGCCCTCAAGAACGAGTTCTACGAGCGGATGCTCACCGGTGCCGCCAACGACGTGCTGCGCGAGAGCATCGAGCGGATCCACCTGCGGATCGGGATGTTCCGTCACTTCGCCTTCACCGACGACGAGCGCGTCCGGCTCTCGCTCGAGGAGCTGGTGCGGATCGTCGACGCCGCCGCCCGCCGCCGCGACCCGGTCGCGGCCCGCGAGGCCTGCGCCGCCCACATCACCCGCGCCGGCGAGCTGGCCGTGGCCGAGTACGAAGCGCGGACGCCGGTCGCGACGGCGCACCGGTCGTCGGCGCGCTGAGCCGGGGGCTCAGGCGTCCAGCTGCTCCAGCTCGTCGGCCCAGGGCGTGCCGGCGTCCCTGAGCAGCCGGTCCGCCTGCCGGCGGATGGCGGGGATCCGGCCGGGCCGGGCGATGACCAGCCGCAGGGCCAGCACCGCCACGTCGTCCGGCACCGACGGGTCGTGCTGGGTGCCGGACCACCGGACCGCCTGATTGATGGTCGCGTCGAGCATCTCGATCACGACGTCGGCCCGCGTGGTCACGAACTCGCCGTCGGCCACGCCCTGCTCGATGACGGCACGCGAGCGCGCCATCGCCGCGTCGTACGCCGTGCGCCAGGGCAGGAACTCGGGCTCGTCGATCAGCGCGCTGAGGTAGAGGCCGCGGAGGTCGTAGGCGCTGGTCATCTCGACCAGGATCTCCCGCCGGACCGACTGGTAGAACTCGACGGACGCCGGTGTGCCCTCGGGCAGCTCGCGCCGCCCCTGCAGGCCGGGAGAGCGCTCGTGGTCGTATTCGTAGAGCGCGCGGGCGATGTCGTGCTTCGAGGCGAAGTGGTGGAAGAGCGAGGGCTGGCGCACGCCCACGGCCTCGGCGATCTCGCGGGTCGAGGTGCCGTGGAAGCCCTTGATCGCGAACAGTCGCGCCGCCTCGCGCAGGATCTGCTCCCGGGAGACCTTCGCACGCGCCATGACGGCAGTCTATCGAGTGATAGACAAACGGCGCACGCGGTCCTACAGTGACGCCGTCGCCTATCGATCGATAGGCAAATGTGTGCGAGGAGAACCGATGTCACAGACCGATCTGGAGCCGGCCGCCGGAGCGCTCCGCAGCGATGCCGTCGGCGCGCGGCACCTCGTGTTCTTCGTGGTGTCCGCCGCGGCGCCGCTGACCGTGATGGCCGGCTTCGCGCCGCTCGCCTTCCTCGTCGGCGGCCAGACCGCCCCCGTCGGCTATCTCGCCGCCGGCCTGGTCTACGCGCTCTTCGCCGTGGGCTTCTGCGCGATGTCGCGCCACGTCCGCAACGCCGGCGCGTTCTACGCCTATGTCACCCGCGGGCTCGGTCCCACCGTGGGCGCGGGCTCGGCCCTGGTCGCGTACGTCGCGTACACCCTCGGCGAGATCGGCTTCTGCGCCGCGGCCGGCCTGTTCGCATCGATCACGCTGGAGGACCTCGCCGGGGTCGACCTGCCGTGGGGCGTGTGCGCCGTCGCCCTCGGGATCATCGTGTCGGTCGTCTCCTACTGCCGCGTCGACGTCGGCGCGCGCGTGCTCGCGCTGCTGCTCGTCGGCGAGCTCGGCCTGCTCCTCGCGCTGGCGGTCGCGATCCTCGCCCAGGGCGCGCCCGAGGGACTCACGCTCGCGGGCTTCGACCCGTCCGGCTGGGACGCCGGCGCGCTGGGCTCGCTGTTCGTGATCACCTTCGTCGTCTACATCGGCTTCGAGCAGACCGCGGTCTACGCCGAGGAGGCCCGCGACCCGCGCCGGACGGTGCCGCGCGCGACGTACCTCGCCGTCGGGCTGCTCGCCGTCACCTACACCTTCGTCTCGTGGATCCTGCTGATGGCGATCGGGCCGGGCGCTCTCCAGGCCGCCCTGGCCGGCGACCCGTCGCAGCTGGTGTTCGCGATCAACCAGGCCTACCTCGGCGGGTTCATGACCGACGTGATGCAGGTCCTCATCGTCACCAGCTTCGTCGCCGGCGTCCTCGCCCTGCACAACGCAGGCGCCCGCTACCTGTTCGCGCTCGGCAGGGACCGGCTGCTCCCCGCCTCCCTCGGCACGACGGGCGGCAACGGCAGCCCGTCG
Source organism: Nocardioides humi (assembly GCF_006494775.1). Taxonomy (NCBI): domain Bacteria; kingdom Bacillati; phylum Actinomycetota; class Actinomycetes; order Propionibacteriales; family Nocardioidaceae; genus Nocardioides; species Nocardioides humi. The sequence goes on from NZ_CP041146.1 coordinate 3,248,875, forward strand.
CGGGCCGTCGTCGTCCAGTCCGTGCTCGTCGTCGTGGCGCTCGCCGGCTTCGGCCTCTCCGACCTCGACCCGTACACGCAGGTCGTCATCTGGACCAACACCCCCACCCTGGTGGGCGTCCTGTGCCTGCAGATCCTCACCTCGGTCGCCGTGATCCGCTTCTTCGCGCGCAACCGGAGCGACGAGGGCCGCTGGCAGCGGCTGGTCGCGCCGGCGCTCGCCACCGTCGCCCTGGCCGTCGTGCTCTACCTCGTCTGCTCCAAGATGGGCCTGCTGACCGGCCTCGGCGCTCGCGACAACGTGCTCATCAACCTGCCGCTGGCGCTCGCCTTCGTCGCCGGCGTCGTCCGGGAGAGGGCGGCCGCCCGGTGAGCACCGCCCGCTACGCCTGGTCCATCCCCGGCTTCCCCGTCGAGCGTCCCGGCGCCGACCCCGCGAACCCCGAGATCTGGTGCTACGCCGACCGCTACAGCTACCTCCCCGGCGAGGAGGTCGCGCTCAGCGTCCACACCACCGCACCGTCGTACGACGTCCGCGTGGTGCGCGACGGCGCCGAGCCCGTCGAGGTGTGGTCGGCGGCGGACCTGCCCGGCGTCGCGCACCCGACGCCCGAGGACGCCTACGCGGTCGGGTGCGGCTGGCCGGTCGCGGTGCGGATCCCGGTCGGCCCGGACTGGCCCAGTGGGTTCTACCTCGTCGTCGTGGGGATCGAGGTCGACGGCCGCAGGCACGAGCGGGAGGGCTTCTTCGTGGTCCGCGCACCCCGGCCGAGCGCCGACATCGCGCTGGTGCTGACGACCGGCACCCTGGCGGCGTACAACGACTGGGGCGGCGCCAACCACTACCGCGGCCTCGGCGACGACCCCTACGCCGACATCCCGGCGCCGGTGCTCTCGAGCCGGCGGCCGGTCGCGCGCGGCATGCTCCGGCTGCCTCCCGGCGCGCCCCGCAACGCGAACCCCGCCACGCCGGGGCCGGGCTACCGGCCGCGCCACCCGACGTACGAGTGGGCGATCACGCACGGCTACTCCCGCCACCACAGCGACGCCTTCTGGGCGACCTACGAGCGGCACTTCGTGGTGTGGGCGGAGCGCCACGGCTACCGGCTCGACTTCCTCACCCAGCAGGACCTGCACGACGACCCTGCGGCCCTCGAGGGCTATCGCTGCGCGGTGTTCGTCGGGCACGACGAGTACTGGACCTGGGAGATGCGCGACGTCGTCGACCGCTTCGTCGACGCCGGCGGCGGGGTGGCGCGCTTCGCCGGCAACTACGTGTGGCAGGTGCGGCTCGACGACGAGGGCCGGCAGACCTGCTACAAGGACCCGCGCCTCGACCCGCTGCTGGCCACCGACCCGACCCGGGTCACCACGACCTGGGACGCGCCGTTCGTCGGGCGTCCCGGCGCGCGGACCATGGGCCTGACCGGGCTCGGCGGCGCCTACGCCCGCTACGGCGCGACGACGCCGCGCAGCAGCGGCGGCTACACGGTCTACCGCCCCGAGCACTGGGCGTTGGCCGGGACCGACCTCTTCTACGGCGACGTGTTCGGCGCGGCTCCGGTCTGTGTGGCGGCGTTCGAGGTCGACGGCGTCGACTACACCTTCCGCCACGGCCTGCCCTACGCCACCGGGACCGACGGCGCGCCGGAGGACCTGACCATCGTGGCGATGGCGCCCGCCGTCCTCGGCGAGACGGACCGGTGGGACGGCGAGGTCCCCATCGGCGCACCTCTCGCGGAGATGCGCGACCTGGTCGCGGCCGTGTGGGGCGACGACGTCCCGGAGCGGTTCGCGACCGGGTACGGCGCCGGCATGGTCGCCAGCTTCCGGCGCGGTGCCGGTGAGGTCTTCAACGCCGGCACCACCGAGTGGGTCAGCGGCCTGGTCCACCACGACCCCTTCACCGAGCAGATCACCCACAACGTGCTGCGCCGCTTCACCGGGCAGCAGGAGGAGTCCCGATGAGCGCCACCGTGGCCGACGTCCGCACGATCGAGATCGGCGCCGGCACCGCCGTCGTACCCGTCTGGGAGCCGGGCACCGCCTCGCCCGGCTGGCAGGAGACCGAGTGGCGGGTCTTCGGCGCCGACGAGTCGCGGCCGTACGGCGGCGCGTGGTCCGGGCGGCCGGGCTCGCTGCGCCTCGACGACTACCCCTACGACGAGGTGTGCGTGATGCTCACCGGCGTCGTGGCGCTCGTCGACGACACCGGCGCGCGGCGGGAGTTCCGGGCGGGGGAGGCGTTCTTCGTGCCGAGGGGGTTCTCCGGCACCTGGGAGACGGTCGAGCCGGCCACCAAGGTCTTCATCGCCCTGCCCTGAGGGGGCCGTGGCGCCGGAGGTCGGCCGCCACCGGAGCCGGCGCGGCCCGCGTGCCGGGTGCGACGCTCCCCCGCGATACTCGACCCCATGAACCCGGTCGACATCGCCGAGCCGCTGCACTCCCGCTGGAGCCCGAGCGTCTTCGACGCCGGCCACGTGCTCACCGACGAGCAGCTCAGCCGGCTGCTCGAGGCGGCGCAGTGGGCGCCGAGCGCGGGGAACCGCCAGCCGTGGCGCTACCTCGTCGCCGTCCGCGGCAGCGCCACCCACGACGTCCTGGTGCGGCACCTGTCGCGCGGCAACTCCGGCTGGGTGCCGCGCGCCGCCGCGGTCCTCGTCTCCGTCGCCGTCGTGGCGGAGGAGGGCGAGGAGCCGGGCGACCCGACCATCCCGGCGCACGACGTCGGCCAGGCGTCCGCGCACGTCTCCCTGCAGGCGCGGGCGATGGGCCTGCACGCCCACCAGTTCGCGGGATTCGACCACGACGCGGTCGCCGCCGAGCTCGGCGTACCTCCGCACGCGAAGGTGGTCGCGGCGATCGCCGTCGGCCGCCGCGGGAACCCGGCCGAGGTCCCCGAACGGGACGCCGAGCGCGACCACCGGGTACGCCGCCGCCGGCCGCTCGAGGAGACCGCGTTCACCCGCTGGGGCGAGGCGTGGGCCGGGCTGGTGCCGTCGGGCCCGACCGTCGCGCCCGATCCCGGCGTCGCGGACTGACGGCCGCAGCATGACCCCGGAGGTCATGGCCGGGTGACCCGCGGCAGGGCGAGGGTTCGGGTACCGAACCCCACCGAGGAGGACACCATGACCACCACCCTCAACCGTCCCGCCGCCCGTCCCGCAGCCCTGGCGGCCCGCCGCCTCTGGTTCGCTGCCGACGCCCTGGTCACCGGCGCCAACGCGGTCGTCTACCTCGCCGCCGCCGGTCCGCTGGCCGACCTCCTCGGCGGCGACGCCGGCACCTGGCGGGTCGTCGGCGCCCTCCTGCTGGCCTACGCCGCCCTCGTCGGGCTCTACGCGCGCTCGCCCCGCTCGCGCCGGATCGGCTGGGCGCTCGTCGCCGCCAACCTGGCCTGGGTGGTCGCCTCGCTGGACGTGGCCGTCACCGGCGCGCTCGACCTCGACCCGCTCGGCCGGGCCTGGGTCGTGGCCCAGGCGCTCGTCGTGGCGGGCTTCGCTGGCCTGCAGACGCGGGTGCTGCGTGCCACACTGCAGGCATGACCTCCCTCCATGACTTCAAGGCCACCGCGATCGACGGCCAGGAGATCGACCTGTCGTCGTACGACGGCTCGGTCGTGCTCGTCGTCAACACGGCCTCGAAGTGCGGCTTCACGCCGCAGTACCAGGGCCTGCAGGAGCTCTACGACTCCTACGGCGACCGCGGCTTCACCGTGCTCGGCTTCCCGTGCGACCAGTTCGCCCACCAGGAGCCCGGCTCGGAGGAGGAGATCGCCGCCTTCTGCGAGCGCAACTACGGCGTCTCCTTCCCGATGTTCGCCAAGGTCGACGTCAACGGGAAGGACGCGCACCCGCTCTACCAGTGGCTGAAGAAGGAGCAGGGCGGCCTGATCGGCGGCGCCATCAAGTGGAACTTCACCAAGTTCCTGGTCGGCCGCGACGGCCGGGTCCTCGACCGCTACGCCCCCACCACCGAGCCCGCCAAGATCTCCGGCGACATCGAGTCCGCCCTCGCCTGACTCCGCGACCCGGCTCATCCTGACCTGGAAATTGCACCGACCCGGCGCATCCTTACCTTGCGCAAGGTAAGGATGCGCCGGGTCGGCGTTCTTACGGGGTCAGGATGAGCCGGGTCGGTCAGACGCCGGCGAGCTCCTTGTCCAGGTCGTCGTCGCGGTCGTCGCCGGAGGCGCCGACGTGGACCGGGGCGGAGTCGCGCTCGAGGGACTCGCCCTCGACGTCGACGTTCGGAAGGATCCGGTCCAGCCACTTCGGCAGCCACCAGGCCTTCTCGCCGAGCAGGTAGAGCACCGACGGGATGAGGACCATCCGGACCACGAAGGCGTCGAAGATGATCGACGCGGCCAGCGCGAAGCCCATCGACTTCACGATGGCGTCGTCCTCGAGGATGAAGCCGGCGAACACCGCGATCATGATCGTGGCGGCCGCGGTGACCACCCGGGCGCTGTTGCGGAAGCCGTCGATGACCGCCTCGTGGGTGGGCAGCCCGTGGACGTGCGCCTCCCGCATCCGGGTCACCAGGAAGACCTGGTAGTCCATCGCGAGGCCGAACACCACGCCGATCAGGAAGATCGGCATGAAGCTCACGATCGGCTGGCCCTCGAACAGGCCGAGCGCGCCCTCCTGGAAGATCGCGACCGTCGCGCCCAGCGTCGCCAGCACCGAGAGCAGGAAGCCCAGGGTGGCGGTCAGCGGGACCAGGATCGAGCGGAACACCAGGACGAGGAGCACGAACGCCAGGCCGATGACGACGGCGAGGTACACCGGGAGCGCGCCGTTGAGCCGGTCCGAGACGTCGGTGGTGATCGCGGTGAGGCCGGTGACGCCGACGACGGTGTCGGTCTGGCTCTCGATCGCGCCCTGGCCGTCGCGCAGCGCCTGCAGCAGGTCGAGCGTCTCCGGCTCGTCCGGGCCGGACGACGGGACGATCTGGATCATCGCGCCGGTACCGGTCCCGGTGGGGGTGCCGTCCTCGCCCACCGGTGCGTTGGTGGCGACCAGGTCGGCGCTCGCGACGTCGTCCTGTCCGGCGGCCCAGTCGACGACCTTGTCGAACGCCGCCTGCCGCTCCTCGTCCGAGGTGATGGCGCGGCCGTCGACGACGACCAGCAGCGGGCCCTCGCGGCCGGGCCCGAAAGCCTCGGTCATCAGGTCCGACGCCTGGCGCTGCGTGGTGCTGCTCGCGGCGGTGCTGTCGGTCGGGAACGCCAGGTACATCTGCGTGATCGGCGCAGCCAGCGCACCGAGCAGGACCACGACGCCGAGCACCCAGGCGACCGGCGCCTTGGCGAGGACCCGCGCCCAGCGCACGCCGTTGTTGAGGATCCGGCCGTGCTCGTCGCGCTTCGGGTCGTACTTCCGCACCCGTCCGCGGAACGCCCACGACTTGGTCATGCCGAGCAGCGCGGGCAGCAGGGTCAGCGCGACCATCACCGCGATGAAGACCGTGGCGGCGGCCGCGAGGCCCATCGCCGTCAGGAACGGGATCCGTACGACGGCCAGCGCGGAGAGCGCGATGAGGACCGTGAGGCCGGCGAAGACGACGGCGGAGCCCGCCGTACCCACGGCGATGCCGGCCGCGTGGGCGCGGTCGTCGGTGTGGTGCAGCTCGGTGCGGTAGCGGGCGAGGATGAAGAGCGTGTAGTCGATGCCGACCGCGAGGCCGATCATCGTGGCCAGCATCGGGGTGCTGGAGCCGATGTCCATGAAGGCGGTCATCGCGGTGATGCCGGTCATGCCGAGCCCGACGCCGAAGACGGCGTTCAGCAGCGGCATGCCCGCGGCCATCAGCGAGCCGAAGGTGAGCACCAGGACGACCAGCGCGATGCCGAGGCCGATCAGCTCCGCCGAGCCGCCCGGCGGCTCCATCACGGCCATGCCGGGGCCGTTGGCCTCGGCGACCAGGCCGGTCTCGTCGGTGGTGTCGGCCAGCAGCTCCTTGAGCTCGTCGACCGACGACGTCTCCAGGTCGGCGGGGGAGTCGACGTCCCACTCGAACGACATCGTGCCGATCCGGCCGTCGTCGGACAGGGTCGAGAACGCGGCCGGCACGCCCTCGGGCGCCTCGGCGGGCGCGACCAGGCCGGGGTTCTCCTCGCCCGTCTGCGGCAGTCCGGGCACGCCATCGATCAGCTGCTGGATCGCGGTCTGGTAGCGCGGCTCGGAGAGGGTGTGCCCCTCGGGCGCCGCGACGACGATATTGACCGACGCGTCGTCGAAGGCGTCGCCCGCCTGCGGGAACAGCTCCTGCTGGATGTCGGCGGCCTTCTCCGACGGGATGCCGGGGATGGTGAACTGGTCGGACATCGGCTTGGAGAAGGCGGCGGCGATGCTGCCGACGAGGACGGCGAGCAGCAGCCATCCGGCGATGAAGAACGGCCACCGCCGGTAGGCGGTCGAGCCGATGCGGTAGAGCAGGCGGGCCATGGTGAGGTCTCCTGGTGGATGGGCGCGCGGGGTCTCCACGCGGTCGGGGTGGGGAAGGGGTCAGGCGAGGCAGGCGCGGATGTCGACGACCGTCGCGTCGAAGTGGTCGGTGAAGGTGGTGCTGGCGTCCTCGCCCAGGCGCGCGAGGGCGTGGTCGAAGCAGGTCATCAGGAGCCGGAGCAGGAGCCGGACCTTCTCGTCGGGGAAGTCGTCGCCCTCGCGCCGACGGATGCAGTCGCCCAGCAGGGCGGCGGCCATCTCGAACCGCTCGTGGACCAGGCGCAGCAGGTGGGGGTCGTTCATGATCGCGTCGCGCACGGCCGCGATGTGCCGCTCGGAGTCGGCCTTCTCGCGGGTCGCCTCGTGGGCGAGGACGAGCAGGTCGTCGAACAGCCGGCCGGTAGGCCCGCCGGACACGAAGGCCGCCATGGCCTCCTCGTCGACGTCCGGCTCAGGACCGAGGATCACCTCGGCCTTGCCGTCGAAGTAGTTGAACACCGTTCGCCGGGACACGTCGGCCGCGGCGGCCAGGTCGTCGATGGTCCAGCCGTCGAAGCCGCGGTCGATGGTGAGCCGCACTGCGCACTCCTGGAGGCGCAGCGCGGTCTGGTGCCGCTTGGCCTCCCGACGATTCATGCACAGTTGACTCACGGGTGCATCTTTGCATCATCTTAGGATCGAGTGCAACTTTGTGACGGTCGTCACCCCTGCGCGTGCCGCAGTGCCGACTCGGTGCGGCAGCCGACGATCGCCGGCGCCTCGCGCACGAGCGTGTCGTCGGTGAGCGCGGCGACCATGAACAGCGCGAAGTCGGTACGCCGGGTCAGGTCACTCGCCAGCACCGGGTCGCCGACGTGCCGCGACCAGACCGGCAGTCCCTCGGAGGGGCCCTCCTCCAGCGAGCTGCCGCGGACGACGGTCCAGGCGGTGTCGCTGGCGAAGATGCGGTCGCAGGCGCGGACCTGGTCGTCGATGTCGGCGAACCGGACCGCCCGGGCCACGACCTTCGCCGCCCACACCATCGCCCGGAACCTGCGGGTGTAGTGGTCGCCGTCCCCGCGGGTGATGTGCCAGCCGCAGGAGAAGACCAGCCGGGCGCCCGGCTCGGCGTGGTCGAGCACCGCCTGCGCGGTGCCCGAGGAGTAGTCGTGCACGCCCCACGGCACCAGGACCGTGAGCACGCCGTCGCAGCCCGCCACCGCCTGCGCGATCACCGCGCGGTCGTCGGTGCGGCCGGGGACGACGGTGATCCGGTCGGCGAGGTCGGCCAGCTTCCCGACACTCTGTGGGCGGCAGACCGCGACGACGTCGTACCCGCGCTCGAGGCAGTGCTGGATGAGATGGCGGCCCAGCTTCCCGGAGCCGCCCACGACGCATACCTTACGCATGTAAGGGACGGTAGCACCCGGACTTACACCTGTAAAGTGCCGCCATGCCCAAGCCCCGGACGCCGCTGACCCCCGAGCGCATCGTCCTCGCCGCGGTGGAGGTCGCCGACCGCAGCGGCCTGCCCGCGGTGAGCATGCGCAATGTCGGCAAGGCGCTCGGCGTCGAGGCGATGTCGCTCTACCACCACGTCGCCGGCAAGGAGGCGCTGCTCGACGCCCTCGTCGACTGGATCTTCGCCGGCATCGACCTGCCCGAGCCGGACGAGCCCTGGCGGCAGGCGATGCGCCGGCGGGCCGCCTCCGCGCGCGACCGGCTGGCGGCGCACCCGTGGGCGGTGGGCCTGATCGAGTCCCGTCGTACCCCGCTGCCGGCGCTGCTGCGCCACCACGACGCCGTGCTCGGGAGCCTGCGCGGGGGCGGCTTCTCCGTCGCCGACGCCGCGCACGCCTTCTCGGTGATCGACGCCTACGTCTACGGCTTCGTGGTCACCGAGGTGAACCTGCCGTTCGACTCCGAGGCCGAGGTCGAGGACGTCACTGCCGGGCTGATGGCCGACATGGCCGAGGGCGCGTACCCCCACCTCACCGAGCTGGTCGTCGAGCACGCCCTGCAGCCGGGCTACGACTACGCCGAGGAGTTCGGCTTCGGCCTGGACCTCGTCCTGGACGGCCTGGCCCGGCTGGTCGAGAGGTGAGCGTCGAGGGCGGATCGCGGCGATCCCGGTTTGGCGCAGGATCGGCCGGATACGATCCAAGCCCGCCCCTGCTTCCCCGGAGAGCCCCGTGACCGTCTTCCTCGTCCTCGGCATCGCCGGGCTCGTCCTGCTCGCGGTGTCCCTGGTCGCCGGTGACCTCCTCGACGGAGCCTTCGACGCCCTCGAGGCCGACTGGATCTCCTCCGCGGTGATCGGCGGCTTCGTCTCCGCCTTCGGCTTCGGCGGAGCCGCCAGCGACGGCGCCGGGCTCCCGCTCCCGGTCTCGCTCGCCATCGGCGCGGGCTGTGGCGTGGTGGTCGGCTGGTTCGCCTGGTGGCTGACCCGCCTGCTCAAGGACAGCCCGAGCGACGGCACGGTCGCGATCGCCGACAGCGTCGGCCTGGTCGCGAAGGTCGTCACCGACATCCCCGGGGAGGGGTACGGCGTGGTGCGGGTCGTCGTCGGCGGCCATCCGCTGCGCCTCAACGCCAGCGCCCACCAGCCCATCCCGGCCGGCACCGAGGTCAACGTGACCGGGGTGCTCTCCCCGACCGCTGTCCGCGTCACCGAGATCTGGCAACCCTGATCCGGCCACTCCGAACGTCCGCCCCCACCTGTCGAAGAGAACGGAAGTCATCGCTGTGAACACAGACGTCCTGGTGCCCATCGCCGGCATCGTCGTCCTGCTGGTCCTCCTGGTGCTGCTGGTCACCAGCCGCTACAAGGTGGCCGGTCCCAACCAGGCGTTCATCATCACCGGACGCAAGGGCAAGGCGGTGATCAACCCCGAGACGGGTGAGCTCACCACCGACCTCTCCGGCCAGAAGGTCGTGCTCGGCGGCGGTGTCTTCGTGATCCCGTTCGTCCAGAAGCAGGCCACGATGGACCTGTCCAGCCGCCGGATCTCGGTGCAGATCCGCGGGGCCGTGTCCGGCCAGGGCATCAAGCTCAACCTCGACGGCGTCGCGATCGTGAAGGTCGGCGGCAACGCCGACCAGATCCGGCTCGCCGCGCAGCGCTTCCTCTCCCAGCAGCACGACATCGAGCCGTTCACCCAGGAGGTGCTCGCGGGCGCGCTGCGCTCGATCGTCGGCGGCCTGACCGTCGAGCAGATCATCCGCGACCGGGCGGCGTTCGCCCAGCGCGTCGCCGACGAGTCGGAGTCCTCGCTCACCGGCCAGGGCCTGATCCTCGACGCCTTCCAGATCCAGGACGTCACCGACGACGGCAGCTACCTCGCCGACCTCGGCCGCCCGGAGGCCGCTCGCGCCAGCCAGGCCGCGCGGATCGCCGAGGCCAACGCCCGCCAGGCCGCCGAGCAGGCCCAGATCGCCGCCGAGCAGGAGATCGCGGTCTCCCAGCGCACGCTGGCGCTGAAGCAGGCCGAGATCAAGGCCGAGACCGACGCCGCGGCCGCGCAGGCCGCCGCGTCCGGGCCGCTCGCCCAGGCCGACCGGGACCAGGCGATCCTCGCCGAGCAGGAGAAGGTCGCCGTCCAGCAGGCCGCGCTGACCGAGCGCCAGCTCGAGACGCAGGTCCGCAAGCCGGCCGACGCCGAGCGGTACCGGGTCGAGCAGGAGGCCGAGGCGCGGCGTACGTCGGAGATCGCGGCCGCCGACGCCCGCAAGGCCGCGACCATCGCCGCCGCGCAGGCACAGGCCGAGGAGACCAGGCTCAGCGGTGAGGCGGAGAAGGCGCGGCGTGCGGCGCTCGCCGAGGCCGAGGCGATCGAGGGCGCCCGGCGCGGTGAGGCCGAGAAGGCCCGCCGTGTCGCCGAGGCGGAGGCGGTCCGGGCCGAGGGTGAGGCGCAGGCCGCCGCCACCCTCGCCGTCGGCCAGGCCGAGGCGGAGGCGATGGACAAGCGGGCCGAGGCGTTCGCCCACTACAACGACGCCGCGGTGCTGCAGATGCTCGTCGAGGTGCTGCCGCAGATCGCCAAGGAGGTCGCCGCCCCGATCAGCGCGATCGACCAGCTCACCGTGCTCTCGACCGACGGCGCCGGCGCCCTGCCCAAGCAGGTCACCGACAACGTCGCGCAGACGCTGCAGATGCTGAAGACCTCCACCGGCCTCGACCTCGAGGCGTTGATCAAGAAGTCGGTGGGCAAGGCCGCCGACGGCGCGGTCGCGGGCGAGCTGGACGGGACCCCTCCCGCCTGAGCGGGGTCGTGTGCCTGAGAACCCGGATATCCGCGGTCTCAGGCACACGACTCATCTGCCCGGCGAGACCAGCCCGTGGTCGTACGCGTAGACGATCGCGGCCGGCCGGTCCCGGAGGCCGAGCTTGGTGAAGATCCGGCCGACGTGGCTCTTCACGGTGAGCTCGGAGATCACCAGCTCGGCGGCGATCTCGCCGTTGCTGCGGCCCAGCGCGATGGCGCGGAGCACCTCGAGCTCGCGGGCGGTGAGCGGGTCGGCGGCGCCGTTCGTCGCGGTGGCGGGGACGGCGGCGAAGGTGCGGAACCGGTCGAGCACCCGCCCGGTCACGGCGGGGTCCAGCCAGCTGCCGCCCTCGGCGACGGTCCGCACGGCGCGGATCAGGTCGTCGGCGGAGGAGTCCTTGAGCAGGAAGCCCGCAGCGCCGGCCCGCAGCGCGCCGGAGAGCATCTCGTCGTCGTCGAAGGTCGTGAGCACCAGCACCGGCGGGCCGTCGGCCTCGACGACCGCTCGGGTGGCGGTGATGCCGTCGACGGTCCGCATCCGCAGGTCCATGACGACCACGTCGACGCCGTCGCAGCCCAGTCCCGCCAGGGTCGCGGGCAGCTCGCCGCCGTCGGCGCACTCCGCGACGATCTCGAACCCGTCGCGCCGGCGCAGGATCCGGCGCAGGCCGGAGCGCACCAGCTCCTGGTCGTCGACGAGCACGACCCTCACCACCATGTCGCTCACGCCGGCTCCGCCTTCCACAGGGTGCGGCCGCACGGCAGCTCCAGGCCGCCACGCGCACTCGTCGCCCCCAGTCGTACGTCGACCACCCACTCGCCGTCCGCCTGGCCGGCGTCGAGCCGGGCACCGAGCTGGGTGGCCCGGGCCTGCATCCCGGCCAGGCCGGAGCCGATCCCGTCGGGCCGCGGCCGGCCGCCGTTCGGCAGCGGGTTGGCGACCCGCAGCCGGGCCCGCGCGCCGGTGACCGAGAGCTGCACCCGCACCCGCGGATCGGCGCCGCCGTGCTTGACCACATTGGCCAGCGACTCCTGCGCGATCCGGTAGAGGCCGAGCCCGGCGGCGTCCGGCAGCGCGGCGGGGTCGCCCTGCTCGTCGTACTCCACCGCGAGGCCGGCGCCCGCCATCTCCCGCACCAGCGCGGCGATGTCGCCCGCGCCGGGGAGGGCGTGCCGCTCGGCGCCGCCGTCGGCCATCGCGCTGACGGCCCGGCGGATGTCGCCCATGGCGCGGCGGCCCACCTGCTCGGCGTCCGCGAGCGCCGCGTCGACCTCGGCGACCGCCTCGGCCGTCTCTCCCGGCCCGGACGCCTCGCGTACGTCGCGCAGCGCGTGCCGGGCGCCGGTGATCTGCAGCAGCGAGACGCTCAGCGAGTGCGCCACGAGGTCGTGGATCTCGCGGGCGATCCGCTCCCGCTCGGCGGTCGTGGCCCGCGCCCACGCACTCGCCCGGGCGTTCCGCTCCGCCGTGAGCGCGCGCATCTGCCACCACAGCATGGCGCCGACCATGCCGCCCAGCAGCACCTCGAGGAGGTACACGCCGTAGCTGTCCATCCCCACCGTCAGCCGGGTCAGCACGATGAGACCGCTCGCGGCGAGACCGACCACACCGCCCGGGAGTACGCCGTCGCGCGCGACGATCTCGGCCGTGACGAGCGCCAGCAGGGCCGGGGCGAGATCGATGCCGCTCGCCACCGGGGAGAGCATCAGCAGGGCGGCCGCGCCGAGCGTGCCGAGGCTGTCGATCCACCAGGGGAGCCAGCCGCCGAACACGAAGTGGATGGTGGGGGAGACCAGCACGAGGAGCAGGACGGCCGTCAGCGGCTGCAGCGGCCAGAGCGCGTCCCGTTGCGCGAGGGCCAGCAGCACGCAGCACACCTGGCCGGTGAAGCTCGTGGTCGGGATCCACCACGGGTAGAGGATGCCGCGGCGCTCCATCGTCGCCTCGATCCGGGCGTGCATCGCCGCATCGAGGTCGCGGATCAGGCGCAGCATGCCCCTCAGCCTAGGGAGGTCGGCGGCCCCGGTCATCCCGCTGGGGGAGGCCGGCCGACTCCTCCCCAGGTAGGACGCCGAGTGCCTGCCGTCGGCCGATGCCCGCGCCCGGCGCCCGCCCGTAGGTTCGTCGTATCGCCCCGCACACGAGTCGAGAGGTCGGTGAGGACGATGACCTGGACCGAGACGCACCGCCGCTGGCAGGCACTGCGGGCGGTCGAGCAGGAGCTGTGGGCCGCCGAGCGGCCCGAGCTGCCCTGGAACGACGAGCTCGCCGACATCTTCGGCGACCGCGACGGCCTGCGCGCCGCCCTCCGCTACCGCTGGCGGCTGGCCGTCAGCACCCAGCTCGACACCCACCTGCCCGAGCGGGTCCTCGAGGAGCAGCGCCGGCGCCTGGCCGACCGTTCCCGCGGTGTGCTGCGGGTGCTGGACAACGACGTCGACGGGGAGTTGGGTACGACGCATGCGGTCGCCTGATCTGGCGCGGGCCGTCGACCTCCCGCGCTCCTTCACCTCCTGGGTGCTGGCGCACGGGCTCCAGCGCTCGCTGATCCAGCGGGGTGCCCGCAAGGGCGACCTGATCAGTCGGATGGTGATGGACGTAGGCCTGCGCCTGGACCCGTTCCCGGCGTACGAGGAGCTGCGCGGCCGCGGCCCGATCAGTGCCAACGACCTGATCTCGGCCAGCGTCGACCATGCGGTGTGCAACGAGGTGCTGCGCAGCGACGCCTTCGGCACCGCCGGCGGGCAGGGCGAGCTGCCCCGGCCGCTGCAGTGGCTGCACCACAAGGTGATCGACCCCGACGCCCTCGGGCCGGTCGACCCGCCGTCGATGCTGGCGGTCGACCCGCCGCTGCACACGCGCTACCGCAAGCAGGTCGCGCGCGCCTTCACCGCCCGCAAGGTCGGCCGGATGGGCGACCGCGTCACCGACGTCGCCGGCCACCTGCTCGACGAGCTGGCCGGGGTCGAGGACTTCGACCTCATCGAGCGCTACGCCTCCCAGCTGCCGGTCACCGTGATCGCCGACCTGCTCGGCGTACCGGAGCAGGACCGCGACCGGCTGCTCGCGCTCGGCAACGAGGCCGCGGTGACCCTCGACCCCGGTCTCTCCTGGCGGCAGTTCCGTCGCGCCGAGGACGCGCTGCGCGAGATGCACACGTGGTTCCGCGGCCACGTCGAGCGGATCTCCGCGAACCCCGGCGACGACCTGATCAGCCAGCTCACCCTGCTCGAGGGGAGGACCGGCTCGACCCGGTCGAGCTGCACCAGGTCGGCCTGCTCGTCCTCGCCGCCGGCTTCGAGACGACCGTCAACCTGATCGGCAACGCCGTCGCGATGCTCGACGGGCACCCCGACCAGCTCCGCTGGCTGCAGGAGAACCCCGACGGCTGGGGCAATGCGGTCGACGAGGTGCTGCGCCACCAGTCGCCGGTGCAGCTCACCCTGCGGATCGCGCTGCGCGAGACCGAGGTCGCCGGCAAGAGGTTCCTGCCGGGCCACGGGATCCTGCTCTACCTCGGCGGCGCCAACCGCGATCCCGCCGTCTTCACCGACCCCGGCGCCTTCGACGTGACCCGCCCCAACGCCGACCAGCACCTCGCGTTCTCCGCCGGCGTGCACTTCTGCCTGGGCGCCAGCCTGGCCCGGCTGGAGACCGCCGTCGCGCTGCGGACGCTGTACGAGCGCCACCCCGGCCTGCACGTCGCCGGCCGGCCCGAGCGGCGGGAGACCCGGGTGCTGCGCGGGTTCGAGCGGCTGCCGGTGCGGACGACGGCGCGGGTCGCGGCCTGACCGCCCGGTCCGGCATCTCCGTCCGGCATCTCAGTCCGGCATCGCCGAGAAGTGCTGGTGGTCGACCGGGTCGCGCCACCGTCCGCCCCAGTGCCACCCGGCGTCGTCGAACGCCGTCACCGCCGGGTCGCCCTCCAGCAGCACGCCGGGACGGGCGCGGGTGCGGTCGAGATAGGGCACCGATCGCTCGTGGCTCGTCCGCCCGTGGAGCACGTACGGGTTCTCGAGCGGGTTGATGTCGATCGCGCGGCCGTAGGCGTGGTGCGACCACTCCGTCGCCGACCCGGTCTTCGGCCGGCAGTTGAAGGCCGAGGTGTTGTCGGCCTCGATCGAGGCGAAGTCGTCGCCGTCGTAGGCCTCGATCGGGCGCATCCTGCGGATCGGGAACCCGATGTCCCACAGGCGCTCGAAGATCCGCCGTACGTCGGCGACGACGTCGCGATGCACCACGAGCCGTCCGGTACGCCGCCGCCCGGCGAAGTCGTGGAACGCCAGCCGGACCACCCGCAGGTCGGCGAGCGGCACGGGGCAGCCGGGCTGCCAGGTCACCCCGCGCATCGCGGCCTGCTCCGCGTCGGTCAGCCGGCGGCCGGCCGAGGTGAAGCCGGTGGGCTCGGCCGTGGCCGTGGTCGCCGCTGTCGTGGGTGCGGCGCTCGGGGCGTCCCTGCTGCTGGCCTCCGATGGCGGGGACGGCGCGGGCGCCGGGTCCGCGGCGCACCCGGCGACGAGGACCAGCGCGGTCGCGGCGACCGCACGTCTCAGCACGGCGGGATCGCCGGATCGACGTCGTCGGGACCGGTGAGGTGGAGCAGCGCCACCCAGTGGCCGTCGACGGTGCGCGCCCACCGGTCCGAGCTGGCGCCGAGGCTCTGCGACGACACCTTCTCGCCCTGCCTCCAGCAGACCACCTCGTGCACGGTGCCGTCCTCCCACCGCTCGCTCCGGCCGCTGTCGTCGCGTGCCTCGGCGTCGTCGGTGGACGGCCCGGTCCGGACCTGGAGGAAGCAGCTGCCGTCGCCGCAGGTGCCGCGGACCAGCACCTCGACGGTGGCCGGCTCCTCCGGCCGGGTGGTCGCGACCCCGCCGACCTCGCCGGTCTCCCCGGTGGTGCCGGTCTCCCCGCTCTCGCCGGTCGCGGACCCGGCCGGCGTGCTCGGGGTGGCGCGCGGGTCCTCGTCGTCGCCCGGCGACCACGGCCGCAGCGCCGCGAGCAGGATCCCGATCGCGAGCAGCGCCGCCACGCCGACGCCCAGCGTGATCCACCCGGCCCGCCGGGGCGGCGCCGCCACGGGCAGCGGCGGTGTCGACGGCGGCGTCGCAGGCGGCGTGGAGGGCGGCGGGGGAGCGACCGCCACCGGAGCAGGCGCCACCGGAGCGGGCGGGCCGGCGGGGCGGACCGCGAGCCGTCGTACGTCCATCGGCACCGCCGCCAGCACGTGGTCGAGCGCCACCCGCATCGCGTCGACCGAGGCGAACCGCTGCGCCGGGTCCTTGGCCATCGCCTGCAACAGCACCCCGTTGAGATCCTCGACCCACGCGGCGTCGACGGCGAGCTGCCGGACGGGCGCCTCGAGGTGCTCGCGGGCCAGCGCGAACTGCGTCCCCGCGTACGGCGGCGCGCCGGTCAGCATCGCCCAGAGGAGACAGCCCAGGGCGTAGACGTCGGTGGTCCGGGCCGCCGGGGCGCCGGTGAAGCGCTCGGGCGCGAGATAGGGGAAGGTGCCGATCACCGCGCCGGTCACGGTGAGCCCCTGCTCGGGCTCGGCGTCGCGGGCGATGCCGAAGTCGCACAGATAGGCGAAGGGCGCGTCCGCGGTCCCGGTGACCAGCACGTTGCTGGGCTTGATGTCGCGATGGAGTACGCCGGCGCGGTGGGCGTCCGCGACGCCGGAGGTGACCTGGACGGCCAGCGTGAGCGCCGTACCCACAGGCAGCGGCCCGTCCTCGAGCCGCTGGGCGAGATCGGCGCCGGTGACGAGCTGGGTCGCGATGAAGAGCGCGCCGTCGACCTCGCCGTGGTCGAGCACCTGGATGATGTGCGGGCTGTCGAGGCGGACCAGGGTGGCGGCCTCGTTGAGGAAGCGGACGCGGTACTCCTCGGTGCCGGCGAGCTCCGGCGCGATCACCTTGAGCGCCACCCGCCGTCCGATCCGGGTGTGGGTGGCGGCGTACACGACGCCCATGCCGCCCCGGCCGAGGACGCCCTCGACCCGGTAGTCGCCGAAGGTCTCGCCCTCGCGCGGGTAGCCCGTCATCACGCTCCCTCTCTGCCCGGCGGACCGACGGCCTATTCTCCCGCGCCGGAGTGTGACGGCGCGCACTTGACAACGTCGCCCCTCTTGTCAAACGGGATTTACAAGTCATATGCTTTTGTCAAGCGGCAGTGAGGCCGATCGCGAGGAGGCGAGACGATGACCGGACCGACCGTCGGTGCGACCGTTCCCGAGGGATCCACCGAGAGGTGGAAGGACAAGAAGCGCTACCTGTGGCTGCTCGGGCTGTTGATCCCGGGCTTCGCCCTCATCGCGTTCGTCGTCTACGCCGAGCTCGGCTGGCAGTGGGTCCTGTGGATCGGCCCGATCCTCGTGTTCGGCGTCATCCCCGTCCTCGACCTGCTCGCGGGCCTCGACCCGACCAATCCGCCGGACGACGTGATCGAGGAGCTCGAGAACGACAAGTACTACCGGTGGGTCGTGTTCATGTACCTGCCGATCCAGTACCTCGCGTTCTTCGGCGTGATGGCGATGGTCGTCGACATCAACCCGATCCAGGCGGTCGCGTCCCTGCTCGGCGTCGAGGACTGGATCGCCACGAACGTCAGCGCCGACCTGGTGCGCGACTTCGACCTCTCGGTCCTCGACAAGATCGGCATCGCGATCTCGCTCGGCATGATCAGCGGCATCGGCATCAACACCGCCCACGAGCTGGGCCACAAGAAGGAGTCGGTCGAGCGCTGGCTGTCCAAGATCGCGCTGGCGCCGTCGTTCTACGGTCACTTCTACATCGAGCACAACCGCGGCCACCACGTCCGCGTCGCCACCCCCGAGGACCCCGCGTCCAGCCGGCTCGGCGAGAGCTTCTACACCTTCTGGCTCCGCACCGTCTCGGGCTCGCTGAAGAGCGCCTGGGAGCTGGAGGCCAAGCGCTACAAGCGCAAGAAGACCCACCCCTTCCACCTCGGCAACGACGTGCTCAACGCCTGGCTGATGTCCGTCGTGCTGTTCGGTGCCGTGATCGCGCTCTTCGGGCCGGCGACCATCCCCTACCTGCTCATCCAGATGGTCCTCGGCTTCTCGCTGCTGGAGATCGTCAACTACCTCGAGCACTACGGCATGAAGCGGCAGAAGGTCGGAGAGAAGCAGCGCTACGAGCGGGTCCTCCCGATGCACTCGTGGAACAGCAACAACATCGTCACCAACGTCTTCCTCTACCACCTGCAGCGCCACAGCGACCACCACGCCAACCCGACCCGGCGCTACCAGACCCTGCGCGACTTCAAGGAGTCCCCGGCCCTGCCGACCGGCTACGCCGGCATGATCGACCTCGCCCTCATCCCGCCGCTGTGGCGCAGGGTGATGGACCGGCGCGTGGTCGACCACCTCGACGGCGACGTGACCCTGGCCAACATCAAGCCGGGCAAGGAGGAGAAGTACCTCCGCCGGTTCCCGGCGCCGGTCGAGCACAACCTCAAGACCGACGACCTCTTCGCCCAGAAGTACGTCGGCGAGGTGCTCGCCGCGAAGTGCCCCGGCTGCTCCTACGTCTACGAGGTCGCCGCCGGCGACGAGCACGAGGGCTTCGCCGCCGGCACGGCCTGGGCGGACATCCCCGACGACTGGTGCTGCCCCGACTGCGGCGTACGGGAGAAGATCGACTTCATCCCGTTCGACCCGGAGAAGGTGGACGCATCGTGAAGATCACCGTCGACATCGACAAGTGCGAGGGCCTCGGCATGTGCGAGGCCATGGCCAACGACTACTTCGAGGTGGACGAGGACGAGGACAAGGTCGTCGTCCTCGACGACGCGCCGCCGGAGGACGACCGCCCCCACGTGTACGCCGCCGTCCAGGCGTGCCCGGTGCTCGCGCTCACCCTCGACGGGTGAGCCGGGCCCCGATGTCCCTCCTCGCCGATCGGTCGCGGGCGCTGGCGGCCCGGGTGGCTACGCTCACGGGCGTGGCCACCCTGACCCTGCGCGAGCGCCTGATCGAGGCGGCCGTGGACCTCACCACCACGGCCGGGTGGGCGAAGGTCACCATGGCCCGCCTGGCCGACGAGGTGGGGGTGAGCCGGCAGACGGTCTACAACGAGATCGGCACCAAGAACGACCTCGCCGAGGCGATGGTGCTGCGCGAGCTGGACCGCTTCCTCGCCGGCGTGACCCGCTCCTTCGACGAGAACCCCGACGACCTGATCGCCGCGATCCGCGACTCGGCGCGGCGGGTGCTGAAGTACGCCCAGGACAACGCGCTGCTGCACGCCGTCGTGTCCGCGACCCACGGCGCCGACACCGAGCTGCTGCCGCTGCTGACCACCCACTCGGAGTACCTCCTCGAGGGCGCCAAGCTCGTCGTCGCCGAGCGCGTCGCGGCGTACGACGTCGACGTTCCCCCCGACCGTCTGGAGGCGAGTATCGACATGGTGGTCCGGCTGGTGCTGAGCCACGTCATGCAGCCCTCGGCCGATCCGTCGCGCACCGGCGACGACATCGCGTGGATCGCCGAACGCGTCCTGCGCCAGTCGCCCATGCCTTAACCTCACTGTGGGAGGACCGCCGGCGCGACCGGCGGTGGGAGGCGACCGAGGGAAGGGACCATGGGGTTGGTGCGACGCGCCCTGCGTTCCCGGCTGACGGCCGGGATCGCGGCCGGTGCCGCCGTCCTCGTGGTCACCGCCTGCGGCGCCCCCGACAAGGGCACCGCCGAGAAGGACGCCAAGGCCGACCCGAGCGAGGCGGCCGCCTCGACGACCGACGCCCCGGCCGGCGTGGCCGACCCCACGCACGCCGTACCGCTGCCGGGGCCCTTCGACGGCAAGCAGTACGGCGACGACCTGCTCCTCGTCTCCGAGGACACCATCTCCGAGGAGGACCTCGCCACGATCACCGGCGTCACGGTGCGGGGCAAGAAGGGCGTGGCGGCGTACACCCGGCTCTCCTACGGCCAGTTCACGGTGGAGAGCAAGGTGTTCAACATCGCCGCCGTCGACCCCGGCGAGTACCGCCGGTTCACCGGCCCGAGCGCCGCGGCCTTCCAGCCGCAGTGGGACCGGGTCGCGGGCGGCGAGATCGCCGTCGCCGACCGGCTGCAGAAGGACCTGCCGCTCGACAGCAAGGGCTACCTCGCGATCGACGACCAGCGGATCCACGTCGGCTCCTGGTCGCCCGGCGGCGTCGACGGCATCGACGCCGTGGTCAACGCCAAGTGGGGCGGCGAGCTCGACCTGCCCGAGGCCAACGCGGTGCTGATCAACACCGGCATCACCTCCCCCCAGGCGGTCCGGAGGAAGATCGAGAAGGCCGCCGGCAAGACGACGTACTCCATCACGGCGCTCGACGCCGTCGAGCAGAACGGCCTCGACCTCGACACCTTCCAGACGGTGGTGCCCGTCGGGTCCTTCCGCGACGCCGTCGGCGTCTTCCGCTACACGCCGATCGGCGGCGGCCGGATCGCGCCCGACCCGGCCTGGGTGAAGGCCCACATCGTCACCGAGGTGGTGCCGATCCTCGGGTCGGTCACCTGCAACAGGCACATGATGCCGCAGCTCAAGGCGGCGCTCGGCGAGATCCAGACCAGCGGCCTGGCCGACAAGATCCACCCCGGCGAGTACGCCGGCTGCTACTACCCGCGCTTCATCGCCGGCTCCACCCAGCTCTCCAACCACTCCTTCGGGCTCGCGCTCGACCTCAACGTGCCCGGCAACCAGCGCGGAACCGTCGGGCAGATGGACCGCGTGGTCGTGGCGATCTTCAAGAAGTGGGGCTTCGCCTGGGGCGGCGACTGGGCCTACACGGACCCGATGCACTTCGAGCTGGCCCGCATCGTGAGCCCGGGCTGACGGCGCCCCATGCGAATCTGTCGTGATTCGTGACGATCGAGAGCGAATCCGGATGGGGCGCGGTACGGGAGCCGCCCGGGCATTGAAGCTGACAACATCACTGTCACGATCCGTGCCATGATGCGCGCATGACGTTCGCGCTGGGTCAGGGAACCGGTCCGCTCAAGGGGCTCAAGGTCGTCGAGATCGCGGGGATCGGGCCGAGCCCGCACGCCTGCATGATCCTGGCCGACCTGGGGGCCGACGTGATCCGGGTCGAGCGGCCCGGCGGGCAGATGCTGACCGGCGGGTCGCACGACCTGCTCAACCGCGGCCGGCCGAGCGCGGCGCTGAACCTCAAGGACCCCGAGGCCGTGGCCACGGTGCTCGACCTGGTCGAGCAGGCCGACGTGCTGGTCGAGGGCATGCGGCCCGGCGTCGCCGAGCGGCTCGGCTTCGGCCCGGAGGCCTGCCACGAGCGGAACCCGCGGCTGGTCTACAGCCGGATGACCGGCTGGGGCCAGGACGGTCCCTGGGCGCAGGCCGCCGGGCACGACATGAACTACATCGCGATCACCGGGACCCTCCACGGGCTCGGGCAGGTCAAGGACAAGCCCCAGTTCCCGGCCAACCTGGTCGGCGACTTCGGCGGTGGGTCGACGTACCTCGTCATCGGGATCCTCGCCGCCGTCCTCGAGGCGCGTACGTCGGGGCTCGGGCAGGTCGTCGACGCGGCGATCGTCGACGGCACCGCCAGCCTCAACGCGATGACGTCGGCGTTCCTGGCGGGCGGCGGGTTCAAGGAGGAGCGGGCGTCGAACCTGCTCGACGGCGGCGCGCCGTACTACGACATCTACGAGACCGCCGACGGCGAGCACATGTCCGTGGGCGCGCTGGAGCCGCAGTTCTACGACCTGTTCGTGGAGCTGCTCGGGATCAAGGAGACCGCGCCCGACCGCTTCGACCTGGCCAAGAGCGGCGAGCTGCGCGAGCTCATCACGACGACCTTCAAGCAGAGGACTCGCGACGAGTGGTGCGCGGTCTTCGACGGCACCGACGCCTGCGTGGCGCCCGTGCTGCGGATGAGCGAGGCGCCCGAGCACCCGCACATCAAGGGCCGTCAGGTGTTCGTCGAGCACGAGGGGATCGTGCAGCCCCAGCCGGCGCCGCGGTTCTCCCGGACGAGAGCAACGCTCTCGCACCCGCCGGCCCCCGGCGCCGGCGCGCACACCCGCGAGGCGCTCGAGGCCTGGGGCGTCAAGGACGTCGACGGGCTGCTCGAGCGCGGCGCTGCGGTGCAGATCACGGAGTGAACCGACGGCGCGCCGAGGCGGCGGGCCGCGGACGCTGTAACACGTTGTTCGCTGCTCTACCATCCCCAAGACGTCGCGAAACAGGGCCTGCACGGGGCTGGTAGAGCAGTCATGCGGCTGCTAGGCACGCGAACAACGTGTTACAAGCCACGCTCGCCATCCGCGCGCGGATTCCTCTTCCCGGCCGCCGTGCCCCTAGGGTGAGTACCGGTCCGGCCAGTCTTGCCCCGGGCCCTCGGGACCCGTGAACTGTTCGGCGAGACGTCGACGGAAGAGTTCCCGTGACCCGCACCTTCGCCGATCTCGGCGTGCCCACTGCCCTGCTCGATGTCCTGACGGCCGACCGGATCACCGTCCCGACGCCGATCCAGGCCGCCACCCTGCCCGACTCGCTGAAGGGCCGCGACGTGCTCGGCCGCGGTCGTACCGGCTCCGGCAAGACCTACGCCTTCGGCCTGCCCCTGGTGGCTCGCCTGGTCGCGCAGCCGTCCGCCGGCGGTACGCCGCGCCGCCCCGCCCCCAAGCGCCCCCGGGCCCTCGTCCTGGCGCCCACCCGCGAGCTCGCGACCCAGATCGCGGCGACCGCCGCCCCGCTGGCGAAGGCGGTCGGGCTGCGCACCACGACCGTCTTCGGCGGCGTCGGCCAGCAGCCGCAGGTGAACGCTCTTCGCAACGGTGTCGACATCCTCATCGCCTGCCCCGGCCGGCTCGAGGACCTGATCGGTCAGGGCCACTGCAGCCTCGCGGACGTCGAGGTCACCGTGCTCGACGAGGCCGACCACATGGCGGATCTCGGCTTCCTGCCCGCCGTACGACGGCTCCTGGACCAGACGCCCAAGGGCGGCCAGCGGATGCTGTTCTCGGCGACCCTCGACAACGCGATCGACGTCCTCGTGAAGCGCTACCTGCGCGACCCGGCCGTGCACCAGGCCGACTCGGCGCAGTCGCCGGTCACGAAGATGGACCACCACGTGCTCCACGTCGAGCGCGAGCAGCGGCTCCCGGTCCTGCTCGACCTGGTCAGCGCGCCCGGTCGCACGGTGGTGTTCACCCGCACCAAGCACGGCGCCAAGGCGCTGGCCCGCCAGCTCAACAAGAACGGCGTCCCCGCCGTCGACCTCCACGGCAACCTCAGCCAGGGCGCGCGCACGCGCAACATGGAGGCCTTCCACAGCGGTACGGCGACCACGCTGGTCGCGACCGACATCGCCGCCCGCGGCATCCACGTCGACGACGTCTCCCTCGTCGTCCACGCCGACCCGCCGGCCGAGCACAAGGCCTACCTGCACCGCTCCGGTCGTACGGCGCGCGCCGGCGCGGCCGGCACGGTCGTCACCCTGATGACCAGCGAGCAGCGTGGCGACGTCCGGGCGCTCACCCGGGCCGCCGGCATCACGCCGACCACGACCAAGGTCTCCGACCCCGGCCACCCGGTCCTGCAGGACCTCGCCCCGGGCGAGCGCAGCCGTCCTGGCGGCATCGACCTGGCCCCGGCCCAGTCGCAGGGCGGCAGCAGGGGCGGTGGCACCGGCGGCGGCAACGGCGGCGGTGGCCGTCGTCGGGGCGGCGGCGCCAAGAAGCCGGCCGCGAAGAAGTCCGGCGGCCAGGGCCACGGCGGCCAGGGCAAGGGCCAGCAGCGCTCCGGCCAGGGTGCGGGCAAGCCCGCCGGCCAGCGCTCGGGCGGCGGCAACCGCAACCGGTCCCGCTCGCGCGGCGCGGGCAGCGCCTCCGGCGGCGGGCACAGCGCCGCGGGCTTCAGCTCCGGGCGCCGCTGAGAGGCTAGCGGCGGCGCGGGTTGCGCGCGGCCCGCGCGACCGCGGACTCGTACGCCGTGACCAGGCCGCCGACGGAGAGCGGCTTGAGCCGCTCCATGATCTCGCGGAAGTGCTCCGAGGTGGCGGCGTCGTCGTACAGCGGCGCGAGCTGGTCGTTGATGACCTCGTAGAGCTCCTTGGCCATCTGCTCGCCGTGCTCCTGGTAGACCGCGGCGGCGGCGACCGCGACCTCGCGCGGGAACCCGAGCTCGAGCAGCCGGATGCCGATCGCGAGCTGGTTGCTCGCGACGAGGTACGACGCCCCGCGGATCCGTAGCACGCCGAGCGCCTGCAGCGTGGCGACGTCCTCGGCCGAGAGCGCGCGGCCGGCCTTCCGCTCGAGCTGCTCGCGGTCCATCTCGACGGGCAGGTCGGACTGCCAGGGGGCGAGCATGGTGCGGGCCAGGGCGATGTCCTCGGGGTGGCGTCCGCGGGGATGCCGGCGACGTACCGCTCGATCGCGGAGAGCGTGAACCCGTGGCTCTGCAGCTCCAGGACGAGCTCGATCCGGGCGATGTGGACGGCCGAGTAGTAGCCGGACCGGCCGCGGCGGATCGGCGGCGGCACCAGGCCGCGGGAGGTGTAGAACCGCACGGTCCGCACGGTCAGCCCGACCCGGGAGGTGAGCTCGTCGAGGGTGAGCAGGCCGTCCTGCGGATCCGCGCCGGATGCGTCGTGCGTCACACCGTCCACCGGACCCTCGCTCTTGACCATGACAGTAATAGTGTCACAATCGTCGGAGGGATACCGCTTCCCGTACATCCAGGCACGACACAAGGACGGTCATGGCAGAAGCATTCGTGTACGACCACCTCCGCACGCCGCGCGGCCGGGGCAAGGCCAACGGCTCCCTCCACGAGGTGAAGCCGGTCGATCTCGCCGTCGGGCTGCTCGACGCCGTGCAGGAGCGCAACCCGGGTCTCGACACCGAGCGGATCGACGACGTCGTCCTCGGCGTCGTCTCGCCGATCGGCGACCAGGGCGGCGACATCGCCAAGACCGCGGCCATCGCCGCCGGCCTGCCGGACACCGTCGCCGGCGTCCAGCTCAACCGCTTCTGCGCCTCCGGCCTCGAGGCCGTCAACCAGGCCGCCGGCCGCGTGCGCGGCGGGTTCGAGGACCTGATCGTCGCCGGTGGCGTCGAGTCGATGAGCCGGGTCCCGATGGGCTCCGACGGCGGCGCCTGGGCCTCCGACCCGTCGACCGCGTTCAAGGCGGGCTTCGTGCCGCAGGGCATCGGCGCCGACCTGATCGCCACCATCGAGGGCTGGAACCGCGAGGACGTCGACGCGTACGCCGCCGAGTCCCACCACCGCGCCGCCAAGGCGCAGGCCAACGGCTACTTCGACGGCGCGATCGTCCCGGTCAGGGACATCAGCGGCCTGACCATCCTCGACCGCGACGAGACCGTGCGCCCCGACACCTCCGTCGAGGGCCTCGCCGGCCTCAAGCCGTCCTTCGCCCAGCTCGGCGCCGACGCCGGCTTCGACGACGTGGCGCTGGAGAAGTACCACTGGCTGGAGAGGATCGACCACGTCCACCACGCCGGCAACTCCTCCGGCATCGTCGACGGCGCCGCGCTCACCCTGATCGGCAACGAGCAGGTCGGCCAGGACCTCGGCCTGACCCCGCGGGCCCGCATCATCGCCACCGCCGTCTCCGGCGCGGACCCGATCATCATGCTGACCGGTCCGGCCCCGGCCGCCCGCAAGGCGCTGGCCAAGGCCGGCCTCGAGGTCGGCGACATCGACCTGTTCGAGATCAACGAGGCGTTCGCCGCCGTCGCCATGCGGTTCATGCGCGACCTGGGCATCGGCCACGACATCACCAACGTCAACGGCGGCGCCATCGCGATGGGCCACCCCCTGGGTGCGACCGGCGCGATGATCCTCGGCACCCTGATCGACGAGCTCGAGCGGCGCGACCTGCGCCGCGGCCTCGCCACGCTCTGCGTCGGCGGCGGCATGGGCATCGCGACCATCGTCGAGCGCGTCTGAGCGCCGTACTCCCTCGAACCTCTCGAACTCCCTCAAGGAACGACATTGAGCACCGACACTGCAACCGCGGTCCGCTACGACCGTGACGCCGACGGCATCGTCACCCTCACCCTCGACGACCCCAACCAGAGCGCGAACACCATGAACGAGCTCTACCGCGAGTCCATGGCGGCCGCGGTCGAGCGCCTGTACGCCGAGCAGGACGACATCACCGGCGTCGTCATCACCTCCGCGAAGAAGACCTTCTTCGCCGGCGGCGACCTCAAGCTGATGGTCCAGACCACCAAGGAGAACGCCGGCGACGTGTTCGCCCAGTGCGAGAGCATCAAGCAGGCCCTGCGCCGGCTCGAGCTCTTCCCGAAGCCGGTCGTGGCCGCCATCAACGGCGCCGCGCTCGGCGGCGGCTACGAGATCACCCTCGCCACCCAGCACCGCATCCTGGTCGACGACCCGAGGATCAAGATCGGGCTGCCCGAGGCCACCCTCGGCCTGCTCCCCGGCGGCGGCGGCGTCACCCGCGCCGTCCGGAAGTGGGGCCTGCAGACCGCGCTGATGGACGTGCTGCTCCAGGGCACCCAGTTCAACCCGACCAAGGCGCTGGAGAAGGGCGTCGTCGACGAGCTGGTCGCCACCCAGGAGGAGCTGGTCCCGGCCGCGAAGGCGTGGATCAAGGCCAACCCCGAGGCCGCGCTGTCGCCGTGGGACGCTCCCGGCTACAAGATGCCCGGCGGTACGCCGAAGTCGCCCGCGCTGGCCGGCTTCCTCCCGGCCTTCCCGGCCCTGCTGCGCAAGCAGCTCAAGGGTGCCGACTACCCGGCGCCGCGCGCGATCCTGTCCGCCGCGGTCGAGGGCGCGCAGGTCGACTTCGACACCGCCTCGCGGATCGAGTCGCGCTACCTGGCCAACCTGGTCGTCAACCAGGGCTCGAAGAACATGATCCAGGCGTTCTTCTTCGACCTGCAGGCGATCAACTCCGGCTCGCTCCGCCCGCAGGGCATCGAGCCCTACAAGGCCACGAAGGCCGTCGTGCTGGGTGCGGGCATGATGGGCGCGGGCATCGCCTACGTGCTGGCCAAGGCCGGCGCCGAGGTCGTCCTCAAGGACATCTCGGTCGAGGCGGCCGAGAAGGGCAAGGCGTACTCCGAGGGCCTGCTCGACAAGGCGATCTCGCGGGGACGCTCGACCGACGAGAAGAAGGCCGAGCTGCTCGGCCGGATCACCGCGACCGACGACCCGGCCGCCGCGGCCGGCGCCGACCTCGTGGTCGAGGCGGTCTTCGAGGACCCGGCCCTCAAGGCCAAGGTCTTCGCCGAGATCCTGCCGCACCTCGCGCCCGACGCGCTGCTGTGCTCGAACACCTCGACGCTGCCGATCACCGAGCTCGCCGCGGGCCTGGAGAACGCCGAGGACCAGAAGCGGTTCATCGGCCTGCACTTCTTCTCGCCCGTCGACAAGATGCCCCTGGTCGAGATCATCGCCGGCAAGGAGACCTCCGACGAGGCGCTGGCCAAGGCGTACGACGTCGTCCTGCAGATCCGCAAGACGCCGATCGTGGTCAACGACAGCCGCGGCTTCTACACCTCGCGGGTCATCGGGTTCATGGTCAACGAGGGCATGGCGATGCTCGCGGAGGGCGTGGCGCCGTACTCCATCGAGCGGGCCACCACCTCGGCCGGCTACCCGGCGCCGGTGCTGCAGCTCTCCGACGAGCTCAACCTCGAGCTGATGGCCAAGATCGCGAAGGCCACCAAGGAGGCCAACCCGGACTACCCGGTCCACCCGGGCAGCCTGGTGGTCGAGAAGATGCTGGAGGCCGGCCGCGCGGGCCGCCTGCGCGGTGCCGGCTTCTACGACTACGAGGACGGCAAGCGCGGCTCCATCTGGGCCGGCCTCGCCGACCTGTTCCCCGTCGCCGAGGAGCAGCCGCCGATCCAGGACATCCGCGACCGGATGCTCGTCGCCGAGGCCCTCGAGACCGCGAAGACCTTCGAGGAGGGCGTCATCACCTCGGCGGCCGCCGCGAACATCGGCTCGATCATGGGCATCGGCTTCCCGCCCAACACCGGTGGCGCCGCCCAGTTCATGACCGGCTACGAGAACAAGGCCACCGGCGAGATCGGGCTCGACGCCTTCCTCGCCCGCGCCGACGAGCTGGCCGCGAAGTACGGCGACCGGTTCGAGGCCACCCCGTGGCTGCGCGAGCTGGCCGCCTCGGGCAAGGGCTTCCCCGCCTGACCCGACCCGGCGCAGGAATCACCGCTTCGGCGGTGATTCCTGCGCTTGTCGCCCGTTGCAACGGGCGACAAGCGCGAGAAGCGGGCAAGAAGTCCGGTCGGCTGCGCCGCCGGTAGCGGGCGGCCCGGTACCTTTCCGGCATGCGTGGACGACGGCGGGTTGCCCGGCCGGAGCGGACCGTGCTCCGGGTGGTCGTCGCCAGCCTGGTCGCGCTCGGGCTGCTGACCGGCCTGGGCGTGGTGCTGGTCTACGACCACTGGAACGGCAACCTGCGGCACCCGCCGATCGTGGTCAAGAACCGGCCGGAGAAGCAGACCGACGCCGTTGACATCCTCGTCATGGGGGACGACACCCGCTCGGGCGAGGGCAACGACATCGACGGCGAGGAGGGCGGCGGCGGGTCGGACACCACCATCCTGTTCCACCTCTCGGCGAACCGGGAGTTCGCCTACGGCATCTCGATCCCGCGCGACACCGCGGTGATGCGGCCGACCTGCTACCGCGCCGACGGCAGCGAGATCGCCGCCGCGACGACGTACCAGAAGTGGAACGCGGCGTACGCCGTGGGCGGGCCCGGCTGCACGCAGCAGCAGCTCGAGCAGCTCACCGGCATCCACGTCGACCACTACGTCGTGGTCGACTTCAAGCACTTCAAGGACATGGTGAACGCGCTCGACGGCGTCGAGGTGTGCCTGCCGCAGGCCATCGACGATCCGGAGCACGACATCCACCTGAAGGCCGGGACCCGCGAGGTCGACGGCGACGAGGCGCTCGCCTACTCGCGGGTGCGCTACGGCATCAGCGGCGGCATCGACCCGTACCGCACCCGCCGGCAGCAGGCGCTGATCGGCGCGATGATCGACAAGGCGCTCACCCGTGGGATGCTGGCCCGCCCGGACCGGCTGATCGGCTTCATGAACGCCGCGACGTCGTCGCTGCAGACCGACTTCGAGAACGTCGCGGCGATGGCGGACCTGGCGCTCAGCGCGCAGGGGATCGGCGCCGGCGACATCAGGTTCGTCACCACGCCGTGGACCCTCGACACCGACAAGGTGAGCGGCGGCGTCGAGTGGCTCCCGGAGGTCGAGGAGCTGTGGGAGCTGGTCCGCACCGACCAGCCGCTGACGCCGCGGTTCCTGCGGCAGTCGCTCCGCGCCGACGACGGCCCGAGCGGGCATGCGACGGGCACGCCCTCCGCCGACCCCTCCGCGTCCGCCGACCCCTCCGCCGACCCCTCCGCCGACCCCTCCGCCGACCCCTCCGCCACCGGTCCGGAGAGCGACAGCCTCTCCGACGACGACCGGGCGGCCGCGGGCCTGTGCAGCTGAGCGCTGGGTAGGGTCGGCGGGTGACCGATCAGCCTCCGCAGCCGCTCCGTGTCCTGATCACCGGCGCCGCCTCCGGGCTCGGCGCCGCCCTCGCCCGGGCGTGGGAGGCCCGGGGTGCCGACGTGCTCCGCACCGACCGCGCGGCCGGCGACGGCATCCGCCTCCTCGACATCACCAGCGACGACGACTGGGCCGCGGTTCGCGCGTACGTCGAGCAGGCCTGGGGCGGCCTCGACGTCCTGGTCAACAACGCCGGCATCGCCGGCGGCGGGCGGCTCGACGTGTCCGGGCTCGACGAGTGGCAGCGGCTGGTCGACGTCAACCTGCTCGGCGCGGTGCGCGGCACGGCGGCGTTCACGCCGGTGTTCAAGCGCCAGGGCGGCGGCCGGATCGTCAACGTCGCCTCGCTCGCGGGCCTGGTCCACCCGGCCGGGATGGCCGGCTACAACGCGACCAAGGCCGCGGTCGTCGCCCTCACCGAGACCACCGGCCACGAGCTGGCCGCCCACGGGGTGAGCGCCCACGTGGTGTGTCCGTCGTACTTCCGTACCAACCTGATGGCCGGCGTCGAGGGCCGGGACGCCGCGCTGCAGCAGGTGATGACGCGGCTGGTCGAGGACAGCCCGGTCAGCGCCGACGACATCGCCGCCGCGGTGCTCGACGCGATCGACGCGGGCACCGAGCTGATCGTCCCGGACGAGGCGGCACGGGCGGCGTACCGGCTCAAGCAGACCGACCGGGCGTCGTACGACGCGGTGATGCGCGCGCAGGCCCGCAAACTGGGTCAGGCGCCAGTGAGCCCGGCCTGATGGGCGTCCTGCTGCTGGTCCGCCACGGCCAGGCGTCCTTCGGCGCGGACGACTACGACGTGCTCTCCGCGAACGGCTGGGAGCAGGGCCGGGTGCTCGGCCGCTGGCTCGCCGAGCAGGGGCCCGCGCCGGCGTCGGTGGTGCACGGCGGGATGCGCCGGCACCGCGAGACCTGGGAGGCGATCGCCGACGGCGCCGGTCTCGGCGCCGGCCTGGCCGAGACCGACGCCGACTGGGCGGAGTTCGACCACACCGCCGTCCTGGCCCGGTACGCCGAGCTGACCGGCTCCGTCGTCGACCACGGAGCCGACCGCCGCGCCTTCCAGGAGCAGTTCGAGGTCTCCACCGCCCACTGGAGCGCTGCCGGCCCCGACGGCGGCTACCCCGAGCCGTACGACGACTTCGTCGGCCGCGCGCGGGCCGCCCTCGACGCCGCGGCGGCGCGCCCCGGACCCGCCCTGGTGGTCACGTCCGGGGGAGTGATCGCGGCGCTGGCCGCCCTGCTCGTCGTACCGGAAGCCTCGGCGGGTGCGGCCCTCGGCCCGGTGTG
This sequence comes from Nocardioides humi, assembly GCF_006494775.1. Classification (NCBI taxonomy): domain Bacteria; kingdom Bacillati; phylum Actinomycetota; class Actinomycetes; order Propionibacteriales; family Nocardioidaceae; genus Nocardioides; species Nocardioides humi. Next base: position 3,279,441 of record NZ_CP041146.1, read on the forward strand.
GGCGCGGTTCAACACCGTCATCGCCAACACCTCCGTCACCCGCGTGATCGCCGGCGCGACCGGTGCGCGACTGCTGACGTTCAACGAGCACCCGCACCTGCCGCGGACGCTGCTGACCTACCGGTGATCCGGAGCCGGAGCGATGTCCGACCAGATGCTGAACGCCGTCGTCGCGACGGTGCTGGGCAGCGTCGTCGCGGTGGTGCTGCTGCTCCCGGTCGCGGCGGTGGAGTACCGCCGCGACGGGCGGCTCGGCCCGCGCGACCTCGCGGTGCTGCTGTCCGGCGCGGTCTACGGGCTGGCGCTGTGGACGTACACGCTGCTCCCGATGCCCGCCTCGGATGACTACACGTGCGTGGGCAGGCAGACCGTCCCCTTCGACACGATCCGCGGGATCGACTGGGGCGACCTCGGGTCGCGGGCCGGGCTCTCGGCGCTGGTGCACGACCCGGCGTTCCTGCAGGCGGCGCTCAACGTGCTGCTGTTCGTGCCCCTCGGCTGGTTCGTGCGACGGATCGCGCGGCGCGGCGTCGTCGTCGCCACCGCGCTGGGCTTCGGGATCTCGCTGCTGATCGAGACCACCCAGGCCACCGGCGTGTGGCACCTCTACGACTGCGCCTACCGGCTCTTCGACGTCGACGACCTGATGATCAACACCCTCGGCGCCACCCTGGGCTCGCTGGTCGCGGCGATCTTCATCCGGCGCCGGCGCCCGGAGGTGGTCTGGCCGACGACGATCACCTACGGCCGCCGCCTGGTCGGGATGGTCTGCGACGGGCTGTTCGTCCTCCTGCTCGGCTCGGCGCTCGCCGTCGCCTACCGCGCCGTGCAGCTCTACGTCCTCGACGTCGCGTACGACGAGCTCCCCACCACGCCGCAGCGCCTGCTGCAGTGGGGCGTCCCGGCGCTGGTCGAGGTCTGCTCCGTGCTGCTGGCCGGCCGGACCGTGGGCGAGTGGGTGGTGTCGGTGCGAACGGTCGCGCGGCGCGGCGGCCGGGTCCCGGTGGTCGCCCGGCCGGTCAAGCTCGCCACCGGCGTCGGGCCGTTCCTCGTGCTGGTGGCGGTGCCCGGATCCTGGGCGGGCCCGGTGCTGCTCCTCTTCGTCGTGGTCACCGTGGCGGCGGCGATCCCCGGCCGCGAGCACCGCGGCCTCTCCCACGCCGCCGCGGGCCTGGACCTGGAGATCGTGCTCCCGCGAGCGGTCGCCCGTCAGCGCGGTGGGCAGGTGCCAGCCGGCGGCGGCTGAGCCGGGAGCCCACCGGACGGCCCGGCGAGCCGGTCCGCGGTCCACGCGAGCAGGTCGGCGATGGCCGGGGAGTCGGCCTCGACGAGCGAGACGTGCTCCCGGCCGGCGTACTCGCGGTAGTCGATCGCCTGTCCCGCCGCGCACCGCGCAGCCACCCACGCCTCCTGGGCGGCCGGGCGGATCAGGTCGTCGTCGAGCCCCTGCGCGACCAGCAGCGGCGCCGGGATGACGCCGGCGGGGATGTTCTCGGCCAGCCGCCGGGCGAGCGGGCCGCGAGTGGGATCGCCGTTCCAGATCGGCTTGTCGAGGGACAGCAGGGTCGCGACCGAGACGAGGGTGCTGGGCTCGGCCAGGCAGCGGGCCGCGATCTCCTCGACGATCGCCCGCGCGGCCGGCCGGACGTAGGAGCGCAGCCGCACGTCGTCGTACGCCCGGGCGTAGGCGGCGATCACGTACGACCCGAACAGCTCGCCGCCGGTCATCTCGCCGAGCCCGTCGACCAGCGCGGTCAGGTCGCTGGCCGGCGCCAGCGCGGCGACGCCGTCGAGCGGCACGTCCGGTGCGTACGACGGCGCGAGCGCGCCCGCCCACAGCGCGGCGTGCCCGCCCTGGCTGTGCCCCCACAGCACGGTGCGCTCGCCGAGCCCGGCGTCGGTCAGCTGCCGGGCGGCGCGCACGGCGTCGAGGACGGAGCGGCCCTCGCCCTGCCCGATGAGGTACGGGTGCGGGCCGTCGGTGCCGAGCCCGACGTAGTCGGTGGCGACCAGCGCCCAGCCGCGGTCCACGACGTCGTCGAGGGCGAAGAGGGCGCCGGACGTGAACGGCTCGCCGAGGCTGGGGGCGCAGCCGCGCGCGATGCCGGTGGTGCCGTGCGCCCACGCGACGACGGGGAGGTCCGCCGCCCGCTCCCGGGGGACGACGACCAGTCCGCTCGCCACCGCCGGCACCCCGTCGTCGCGGGTCGTCGTGTAGAGGATCCGCCACGCCCGCGCGTCGGAGGGGACCGACCGGGTGAACGGCTGGCTGCGGATCAGCACGCCCGGCGCGTCGGGGACAGAGGCCGGCGCGGTGTAGAACGCGTCGGGCCGCGGCGCCGCCCGGTCGAGGGCGAGGCCGACGACGAGCAGCACGAGCGCGAGGACCGCGACCAGGGCGCTGCCGAGGACGGTGCGGGCGTGCCGCCGCCGGCGGCCCGCCAGCAGGCGGGCGCCGAGCAGCAGCAGCCGGACCCCGAAGAGGACGCCGATCAGCACCACGCTCACGTCCGGCCAGGCCAGGGCCAGCAGGCCGAACGCGATCGCGGCGACGCCGCCGAGGAGCGCGTTCCAGCGGTCCGTGCCCCGCAGCCGCCGCGCGGTCCACACGTCCAGCGCGCCGTGGCCGAGCAGGGTCAGCCCGACGACCACGACGACGGCGGCGACGCCCGCCGCGGTCCACCCGACCAGGACCACGGCGGCCAGCAGCGCGAGTCCGGCCCGCGCCAGCGCGAGCCGCCGGGGCAGCCCGGCCTCGGGGAGGTCGAGCAGCTCCGCGACGGCCGTGACCAGCAGGCCGGCGAGCACGAGCAGGAGCAGCACGGCCAGCGACGCGAACGGCCGCACCGCCAGGCCGGCCCCGAGGGCGACCAGCGCGACGCCGGTCGTCGTCCGGAGGACAACCACTAGATCAGCCTCTTGAGGAGGCCGAGCGGAGCATGCCTCATCACCGGCGCCATCGCCGCCCACGGCAACGGCGGCACGCAGGCGTCGGCGACCTCCTTCTCGATCGCGGAAACCATCGCCCGCACGCCCTTCTCGGTCGACGACATCAGGGGCGTGGCCTGGTCGACCTGGTCGTTCATCTCCGAGCGGATGTAGCCGGGGTAGAGCACGCTCACCTTGATCCGCTTCTGCAGCCGGGTGCCGTGCAGCTCGGTGCGGATCCCCTCGGCCAGGTGCGCGACGCCGGCCTTCGTGGCGGCGTAGGTCGTCATCGACGACGGCATCCCGCGCAGCGCCGACATCGACGACACCATCACCAGGTGCCCGGCCTCCTGGGCGCGGAAGACCTCCATCGCGGCCTCCGTCTGCGCGAGCGCGCCGACGAAATTGGTCATCGCCGTCTCCAGGTTGGCGTCGAAGCGCCCGGTGCCGAGCCGGGCGCCCTTGCCGAGGCCGGCGTTGACCACGACCCGGTCGAGCCGCCCGAGCTCCTCGCGCAGCTCGCCGAAGACCCGGAACACCGCGGCGTGGTCGGTCACGTCGAGCGGCCGGAGCGCGACCCGCCGGCCGGGGTGCGCCGCCCGGATCTCGGCCTCGAGCTCCGCCAGGCGCTCGGTACGCCGGGCGGCCAGCCCCACGTCGTACCCGAGGGCTGCGAACTGCCGGGCCATCTCCGCCCCCAGGCCGCTGGACGCGCCGGTGATGAGGATCGTCCTGTTCTCAGGGCTCGATGCCGTCGTCATGGGGGCAGTGTTGCGTACCCGTCCGATGGCACAAGCGATGGTATTCTCCTACCATGACTGCTGCCATCCAGACCACCGTCGACGCGGCGGGGCGGATCGTGATCCCGAAGGCGATCCGCGAGGCGATGGGGCTGACCGGCGGGGCGAAGGTCGACCTGTTCTTCGCCGACGGCCGGATCGAGATCGAGGTCGCGCCGGCGGAGGTCGAGGTGGAGTTCCCCGAAGGGGGATTCCCGCGGATCGTCTACAAGGACGAGGACCTGCCCCCGCTCACCGACGAGATGATCCGCGAGACCCTGGAGGCGGTCCGTGACCGCCGCCTGTGACAGCAGCGTCCTGATCCCGGCGCTCAACCCCCGCCACCCCGACCACGCCACAGTGCGGGACCTCAGATCGCAGGTGACCGCCGTACCGGCCCATGTCCTCCTGGAGACCTACAGTGCGCTGACCCGGATGCCCCTGCCGTTCCGGATGCCTGGGGCCGCGGTGGCGCGCGCGCTCGACGGGCTCGGCCTCGACATCGTCGGTCTCCCGGAGTCCGGGCAGGCCGCACTGGTCTCCACCTGCGCCGCCGCGGGCGTGGACGGGGGCGCGGTCTACGACGGCCTGGTCGGGCTGACCGCGCTCCACCACGACCTGACCCTGCTCACCCGCGACCGGCGGGCCCGGGCGACCTACGACGCGCTGGGCGTGAGGTACACGCTCGTCTGACCCGCTGCTGGCATCCTGCCCTGGTGCGCCGGATCGCCCTGACCGTGACCGTCCTGCTCGCCGGCGGGCCGACCTTCCTCGGGACGATCGCGCCCGCCCCCGCGAAGCCGGCGGTGCCGACCTGCGCGGGCAAGCGCGCCACGATCGTGGACCCGTCGAAGGGCGACGACCGCATCGTCGGCACGAACGGGCGCGACGTCATCGTGGCCGGAAGGGGCAAGGGCAGGGACGTCGTCCTCGGTCTGGACGGCGACGACCTGATCTGCGGCAACGCCCGGACCAAGGTCTTCGGGGCAGGGGGGACGACGTCATCTACGGCGCCGGCCGCGCGGACGGCGGCCGCGGCGCCGACCGCTTCTACGGCGTGGGCGTCGCGCGAGGCGGCAAGGGGGCCGACTCCTACTGGGCGCCGCTGGCCGACGGCTCCTTCGACGGCGGGCCCGGTCACGACCGGGTGATCTTCTACTACGGGTACGTCGCCGGCATGACCTCCGGCGTCTACGTCAACCTCGCGACCGGCCAGGCCACCGCCGAGTCCGAGACCACCAGCCTGCGGATCCGCACCGGGCTCGCCCGGGTCGAGGAGGTCCGCGGCACCCCCGACGACGACCTGATCCTGGGCGACGCCTTCGACAACGTGCTGCGCGGCGGCGCCGGGCGGGACGTGCTCAACGGCAAGGGCGGGTACGACGTCGTGATCGGCGGGCGCGGCAAGGACTCCTGCACGGGGGAGGTTCGCAAGGGCTGCGAGTAGCGGGCACGAGTTGGACGGGCCGACGTATACCGGGTATACATCTCTATACCCGGTATGCACCCGTCCTCCGAGGAGTCCCGATGTCCGTCAAGCACGCCCTGCTGGCGCTGCTGGAGCAGCAGCCGATGTACGGCTACCAGCTGCGCGCCGAGTTCGAGCAGCGCACCGGGACGACCTGGCCGCTCAACGTCGGGCAGGTCTACACGACGCTGACCCGCCTGGAGCGCGACGGCCTCACCAGCGCCGACGGCGAGGACGGCGAGGGCCACGTGATCTACCGGATCACCGACGCCGGGCGCGACGAGGTCGCCACCTGGTTCACCACCCCGGTCGCCCGCACCCAGCCGCCGCGCGACGAGCTCGCCATCAAGCTCGCGCTGGCCGTGACCGTGCCCGGCGTCGACGTCGGCACCGTGATCCAGCAGCAGCGCAGCGCCACCATGGCCGCCCTCCAGGACTACACCCGGCTCAAGCGCCGGGCGGCCGGCTCCGCGGAGCCCGCCGACCTCGCCTGGAGCCTGGTCCTCGACTCGCTGGTGTTCGGGGCCGAGGCCGAGATCCGCTGGCTCGACCACTGCGAGGCCCGGCTCCGGCGGGCGGCGGTGGAGCGCTCGTCCGGTACGGCGGCCCCGGCGGCCGAGGCGGCCGCCGCGCAGCGGAAGCCGGTCCGATGAGCGCCGTCCTGCAGCTGACCGACGTCACCCGGGTCCACGGAGCGGGCGCGGGCGAGGTGCACGCGCTGCGCGGGATCTCGTTCGCCGCGCACGCCGGGGAGCTGGTGGCGGTCATGGGCCCGTCGGGCTCGGGGAAGTCGACCCTGCTCACCCTCGCGGGCGGGTTGGACCAGCCGACGTCCGGCGCGGTCCGGGTCGAGGGCACCGACCTGGCCGGGCTCGACCGGCAGGGGCGGGCGCGGATGCGGCGTACCTCGATCGGGTACGTCTTCCAGGGCTTCAACCTGATCCCCGCCCTCACCGCCGCCGAGAACGTCGCCCTCCCGCGCGAGCTCGACGGCGTCCCGGCCCGCGCCGCGCGGGAGGAGGCGCTGCGGGCGCTGGAGGAGGTCGGCATCGCCGAGCTCGCCGAGCGGTTCCCCGACGACATGTCGGGCGGCCAGCAGCAGCGGGTGGCGATCGCGCGCGCCGTGGTCGGTGAGCGGCGGCTGATCCTGGCCGACGAGCCGACCGGCGCGCTCGACACCGAGACCGGCGAGGGGATCCTCCAGCTGCTGCGGGCGCGCTGCGACGCCGGTGCCGCCGGGGTGCTGGTCACCCACGAGGCCCGGCACGCCGCCTGGGCGGATCGGGTCGTCTTCCTCCGCGACGGCGTCGTGGTCGACGAGACCGGCACCGACCGGGCCGAGGTGCTGACCGAGCCGGCCGCCCGATGAGCGCCTCCCGCGGCGCGCGGCTCGCCGGCTGGCGGATCGCGCTGCGGCTCGCCCGCCGGGAGGCGGTACGCCGCCGGGCGCAGACCGCCCTCATGCTGGTCCTCGTCTGCCTGCCCGTGCTCGCGGTCGCCGCGGCCGCGGTGGTGTGGCGCACCGCGAACGTGTCCGGCGCCGAGGGCGTCGACCGGCGGATGGGGACGGCGGCCGCGCTGGTCACCGGCAGCGGCACCACCGAGGTCCGGCAGGTCTTCGACCCCGAGCAGGCCACGTCCTGGGTCGGCGAGGAGGAGCACCGCGCGACGGAGGAGGAGGTCCGGGAGGTGCTCGGGTCCGGCCGGCCGCTCCTCCCCGTCGCCCAGGAGTACCTCTCCTACGCCACCGACCGCGGCGTCGGCGACGTCGTCGTCACCCAGGCCGATCTCGCCGACCCGCTGACCGACGGGCTGTTCCGGCTCGAGGAGGGCCGCTATCCGCGGACGACGGACGAGGTCGTCGTGAACCCGGCGCTGGTCGAGCGCGGCCCGGGCCTGGGGGAGACCCTCGCCGTGCTGCGTCGTACCGACGACGGGGAGACCCGGACCGAGCTGACGGTCGTGGGGATCGTCGAGAGCGCGACGACCCGCGACAGCCCGGTGGCCGCGGTGCTGCCCGGCGCGGTCGGGACGCCCGACACCCAGCCGCGGTGGCTGGTCGGCGGCGGTCCGGTCACCTGGGACGACGTCCGCGCGCTCAACGCCGTCGGCCTGCTCGCCGCCTCCCGGCAGGTGCTGTCCGACCCGCCGCCGGCCGCGGAGCTGCCGCCCGAGCTGGTCGGCGACGAGCCGGTCGACGAGACCACGCTCACCGCGCTGGTGCTGGTCGTGACCATGGTGCTGCTCGAGGTGGTGCTGCTCGCCGGGCCGGCCTTCGCGGTCCGTGCCCGCGCGCAGGCGCGCACGCTCGCGCTGGTCGCGGCCGCCGGGGGTACGCCGGCCCAGGCGCGTCGTACCGTCCTCGCCTCGGGAGTCGTGGTCGGTGTCCTCGGCGGCGTCGCCGGGACGGTGCTCGGCATCGGGCTCGGTGCGCTGCTCGTGCCGGTGGCGCAGCGCTGGCAGGGCACCTGGTTCGGGCCGTTCGAGGTGCCGTGGCCGCTGCTGCTGGTGGTGGCCGCCTTCGGTCTCGCGGCCGCGGTCCTCGCCGCCGTGGTGCCGGCCCGGTCGGCGTCCCGGCAGGATGTCGTCGCCGTCCTCGCCGGCCGCCGCGGGGAGGGGCGGGCGTCGCGGCGCTCGCCCGTGCTCGGCCTCGTGCTCATCGCGGCGGGCGTCGGGTCCGGCCTGGCCGGCTCACGGGCGAGCGGCGCCTCGCCCGCGCTCGTCGGGGCGTCGGCCCTCCTCGCCGTCGTCGGCATGATCCTGCTCGTCCCGAGCGCCGTGGTGCTGGTGGGCCGCCTGGCCCGGCGGTTCCCGCTGGCGCTGCGCTTCGCCGCCCGCGACGCCGCCCGGCACCGCACCCGCACGGTGCCCGCGGTCGCCGCCGTCGGCGCCACGGTCGCGGGCGTCATCACGCTCGGCATCGCACTGAGCAGCCAGCAGGCCGCCGACGAGCGGGACTACGACCCCCGGCTCGCCCACGGGTACGCCGCCGTCCCCGTCGAGCCCACCGCCGACACCGCCGCCGTCCGCCGGGTCCTCGGCAAGCGGCTGCCCGGCGCCGAGGTCGCGGAGGTCGCCGGCGTCAGATCCGACACCCCGCAGGGGTGGACCGACCTGTCCTTCGCGTCCGGCGGGGAGGAGCTGGTGCTGCCGACCTCCGGCGCCCTCGGCACCGGCCACCTGGTCGGCACCGCCGTCCCCGACGCCGTCGGGCTCACCGCCGCCGACCGGGCGCGGGCCGACCGTGCCCTGGCCGCGGGCCGCGTCGTGCTGGTGCGGGGATCCGCTGCCTTCGGCCCCGAGCCGGCCGACCAGATGCACGTGACGGTGCGGGTCTCCGACGACACCGGCGAGGTGCGCGACGAGCGCGGCCTCGACGTCGGCGTGGAGACCGTGCGGCCCGCGGGCGGCCTCGGCCCGGTGGCCGCGGTGCTCCCGCCGCCGGTCGCCGATCAGCTCGGCCTGACCGTGGGTACGACGGCGGTCGTGGTCGCCCCGCCCGTCACCGAGGCGGCGGAGCAGGACCTCGACGAGGCCCTGGCGACCGTCCCCGGTGCCGGCGCCCCGGTCGTCGAGCGCGGCTACGAGCCCGAGGCCGCCGTGCTCATCCTGCAGTGGGTGCTCGCCGTCCTCGGCGGCGTCCTCATGCTCGGCGGCACCCTGACCGCGACCTTCCTCGCGCTCTCCGACGCCCGCCCCGACCTCGCCACCATGGCCGCCGTCGGCGCCCGGCCGCGCACCCCTCGGCGGGTCGCGGCGTCGTACGCCCTCGTGGTCGGGCTGGTCGGCGCGCTGCTCGGCGCCCCGGTCGGGTTCGTGCCCGGCATCGCGGTGAGCCGGCCGCTCTCCCGGGGCGACGACGGCGCGACCCTGCTCGCGGTCCCCTGGCCGCTGCTCGCCCTCGTGGTCGTCGGCCTGCCCCTGCTCACCGCCGCCGCGGTCGGGCTGTGCGCGCGGAGCCGGCTGCCGCTGGTGGCGCGGATCGACTAGATGATTGATTCCAAGGGATCGTGCCAGCGAGCGGCGCTCAGCGCGTGCGAGACCTTGGAATCAATCATCTAGGCACGCGACCTGGCTCACTGGAGCGTGAGGGTGCGGCTCCCCGTCGTACCGTCGCGATAGGCGACCTCGACCGTGACCCCCGCGGAGGCGTGCTCCAGCTCGTCGCCGGGGAACCACAGGGCGAAGTGGCCGTGGGCGACGGTGGCCTCGACCCGGCCGAAGGTCCGGGAGTCGTAGCTCACCCCCGCGACCTCGGCGCCCGCCGCGCCGGCGGCGAGGGAGAGGAGGTCGCCGTCGACGCCTCCGGTGCCCAGGTCGGTGGCCACGAGCTCCCGAGGTCCGGGTGCCTGGTCGCCCGTCCGCCCGAAGGAGCCGATCCCGGCGCGGGCGAACGGGTTCCAGCTCTCGCGCCGCAGGCAGAGCGCCGAGAAGCCCTCCTCGCCGGACAGCAGGACCAGGGTCCAGTCGCCGCGTCGCTCGGCGACCGACAGTGTCGAGGCGGCCAGGTCGGTCAGGGTCGCGTCACCGGGGGGACCGCCCATGTCCCGGCAGTCGGCGACGGCGTCGTCGGCCTCGTCCGCGGTGAGCGGAGCGGGGGTCGCCGTCCAGCTGGCGAAGGCGGCGTCGCCGGTCGCGAGCAGGGCGGGCGCGAGGAGGGCGCCGCCGGCGAGGAGGCCGACCGCGGCGGCGCAGGCGACCAGTCGGGTACGCCGAGGGCGGTGCCGGCGGACCGGGAGGGAGGGGTCGGCGGTGGGCTCGGGGCCGGTGGCCAGGATCCGGTCGAGGTCGGCGCGGGCGCGCTCGCCGAGGGCCGGCGGTGCTGCCGGTGTCGTTGGTGTCGTCGGTGCCGGAGCGGCGGGATCGAGCCGACGCAGGGCGGTGTCCAGGGCGGTGTCGAAGGTGGTGTCGAAGGTGGTGTCGAGGTCGTTCACGAGGTGCTCCGCTCGGAGAGGCCGGCCGGGGCGCGCCCGGCGGCGGGGAGGTGGTCGAGGTGCGCGCGCAGGGCGCGGCGCGCGCGGGTGAGCCGCAGCCGGAAGGCGACGGGCGAGATGCCCAGGACCCGGGCCGCCTCCGGTGCCGAGAGCCCGTCCCACAGCCGGAGCGCGAGGGTCTCCTGGTGGACCGCCGAGAGGCGCCGCCAGGCTGCGGCCAGGTCGACCCGTTGCGCCACGGCGTCGAGGTCCGCCTCCGGCCCGGTGCCTGCCGGGGGAACGGTCGTCTCGGCCAGCCGGACCGTCAGCGCCTGGCGCCGCCGGCCGGAGCGCCGGTCGTTGAGGATCGTGTTGCGGGCGATGCCGAACAGCCAGGCCCGGGCGTCGCCCGGCGCGGTGGGCAGCTCGTCGAGCCGTCGCCACGCGACGAGGAAGACGTCGGCGACGACGTCCTCGGCATGGCTGGGATGGACCCGGCGCTGGGCGAAGCGGAGCAGGTCGGCGTACGTCGCGGCGTAGAACGTCCGGAACCGGTCCGCCCGGGCGGCCGGGACGGGTGGCGGGGCGTGCGGTGGGCTCATGTCATCCACCTGTCCGCTCACCCCGCCAGTGTGTCGGGTCCGCGTCCGGTCACTCTCGTTCGAGGCGCAGCGCCGCCGGCGATCCGGGGGTGGGGAACCAGCGGTGGATGACCGCGGCCTGGCCGCAGGTCCACAGCGAGCTGCAGACCCAGTAGGCGAGCAGCGCGACCGGTACGACGCCCCCGGCCACCAGCATCCCGCCGGCCGACAGCAGCGGCACCAGCTGCTGGACGCCGAGCATCGTCTCGGGCAGGTCGGCGGTGACGGTGTTGGGCAGCACCAGGTGGCGCTGCGTCACGTAGCTGATCACGGCCGCGGTCCCGGCCAGGCCCGCGACGACGGCGAGGTGGGCGCCGCCGCCGCCGTACCCGTGCGCCGCGAGCGGCACCCCCAGCACCGTCGCGGCGCCGAAGGACGCGACCAGCGTCGGGGTGAGCGCACCGACCGTCGTCCCGGCCGAGACGTGCGCGAGCAGGTGGTAGAGCGCCATCCAGACCGGGACCTGCGCCAGCGTCGGCAGGCAGCCGAGTCGCGACACCCCGTGCTCCGCCCCCAGCTGCCGGCGCTCCTCGAGGAACGCCCGCATGCTGTCGGGGTCCCGCCGGCCGGCGTACTTCTCGGACAGGCGCTTCAGGTGTGGCCGGGCGCGGGCGGCGGCGTGCGCCTGGCGGACGCCGCGCACCACCAGGGGCAGCAGGGCGAGGCGGACGAGCACGACCACGGCGGCGATGCTCAGCAGCCAGGTGCCGCCGGCGTCGGGGTCGGCGCCGAGGGCGGTCACGGCGGCGTGGGTCGTGGCGACGACGGCGGCGAGGGCATGGGACAGCGGATCGAGGACGGACATGCGGGAACTCCTGGGATGAGAGGGACGGGGCCGGGTCGCGCGTCAGCGCGAGCGGAGGGCCGTCCCAGGAGCGCGCGGCCGGGCCGGGTGCCGGACCGGGTCGGCGACCCGCGCCGCCAGCGTCGGCACCGGCTGCCGGGTGCCCGGCCAGGCCGCGGGGCGCAGCACGAGGACGCCGCCGGCCGTCGTACGCACGAGGGCGGCGACCGCCATGGCGAGCATCGCGACCCCGGCCGCGAGCGGCGCGTCGGCGTTGAGCGCCAGGAGCGAGGAGGAGAGCGTCGTGACGAGGGCGACGACCAGGCCGGTCACCAGCACGGACGCCCGTGCGGTCCGGCGGTCGCGGTCCTCGCTCATGACGCCGATGGTACGTCCGTCGGCTCAGCCCATCTTGCGCACGGCGAGCCGGCCGAGCCGCGCCATCTGCGCCGCCTTGACCCGCTTCGGCTGGTGCACGGTCAGGATGAGGAGGCGCTTGCCCTTGCGGACCACGAGCGTGAAGTGCCGGCGGACCGGCAGGTTCTTCTCCGGCGCGAAGGTCTCGGTGGTCCGGTAGCCGATCCGCTGTTTGCCGAGCTTCGGCACTCGCGCGCGCTGGACCGTGGTGTCGACGCCGGCCCAGTGCTCGCCGCAGTCGCGCACATAGGCCCGGTAGGTCGCGAAGAGCTGCTTGGCCTGCGCCTTGGTCCTGAGCTGGAACACCGAGGCGCGGAACGAGCGGCCGCGCGCGAGGTCGTCGCCCGCGAGCTCCTGGCCGGAGGACGCGTCCACCTGGTCCCAGGTGGAGCAGATCCCCCGTAGTGGTTGACGGTGCGCCACGGGAACGTGCCGATGTCGACGCGCTGGAAGGCCGGGAACACCCGCACCACCTCGGCCTTGGTCGGCAGGTCCCGGGCCCGGACCTTGGCCGCATGGGCGGGCGGCGTCGACGAGACGAGCAGGCCGGTCAGGACCAGGGCGACCACGGCGGCGAGACGGGTGCGGTGCATGACGGTTCCTCCGAGTGAGCGCCGGCGACTGCGGGAGCGGCCACCCGGTGCGCTCCCGGGCTGGCCGGCACCACCGTAGCCCGCTGGCCGGCGGTCCCGCATTTAAAGTCAGGCTTGACTGTTTGTTTGTCCGGCGCCATGCTGACGTCGTGACCACGCCCGCGACCGCCCGCGTCCCCCAGGAGGAGCGGACCCGTGCGATGCGGCAGCGGCTGATGGACGCGACCGTGGAGCTGCTGGTCGAGAGGGGCTTCGGCGGTACGACGACCACGCTGGTCTCCGAGCGCGCGGGCGTCAGCCGGGGAGCGCAGCTGCACCACTTCCCGACCAAGAACGACCTCGTCGTCGCGGCGGTCAGCCATCTCACCGCGATCCGCGGCTCCGACCTCGAGGCCGCGGTCGCCAGGCTGCCGCAGGGGGAGGGGCGGACCGAGGCGGTCGTGCAGATGCTCGGCGAGCACTTCGCCTCGCCCGTGTTCACCGCCGCGCTGGAGCTGTGGGTGGCGGCCCGCACCGATCCGTCCCTGCACGAGGCGGTCGGGCCGCTGGAGCAGCACGTCGGGCGCGAGACCCACCGGCTGACCGTCGAGCTGCTCGGCGCCGACGAGTCGGTGCCCGGCGTACGCGAGCTCGTGCAGGCCACCCTCGACCTGGTCCGCGGCCTCGGGCTCGCCAACACGCTCGGCGACGACGCCCGCCGGCGCCGTCGCATCCTCAACCAGTGGGCGCGCACGCTCGACGCGGCCCTCGACCCCCGGGAGAAGCCATGACGAACGTCCTCGACGAGCTGCTCGCCGACCTCCACACGGAGAGTCACCTGCTCCGGACGGCCGTCGCGGCGGCCGACGCCTGGACCCGGGACACGCCGGCCGCGGGCTGGACGGTGGCCACCCAGATCGCCCACCTGGCCTGGACCGACGAGGTGGCCGTGCTCGCCGCCGGTGCCGACACCGAGGAGGGCAAGGAGGCCTGGGACGCCGTCGTGCTGAAGGCGATCGAGGACCCGGCCGGGTTCGTGGACGCCAGCGCCCACGAGCTCGCCGCGCTCCCGCCCGCCGAGCTGCTGGGTCGCTGGGACATCGCCCGCGCCGGACTCGTCACGGCCCTGCGCGCCCGGCCCGCGGGCACCAAGATGCCGTGGTTCGGGCCGCCCATGTCGCCGACGTCGATGGCGACGGCGAGGTTCATGGAGACGTGGGCGCACGGGCTGGACGTCTACGAGACGATCGGCGCGGTGCCGGAGCCGACCGACCGGATCAAGCATGTCGCCCACATCGGCGTGCGCACCCGGGACTTCGCCTACGCCAACAACGGCCTGGAGCCGCCGGCCGAGGACTTCCGCGTGGAGCTCACGGCTCCCAGCGGGGAGCTGTGGACCTGGGGACCTCCGGATGCGAAGCAGACCGTGAGCGGAGCGTCGTACGACTTCTGCCGGCTGGTCACCCAGCGCATCCACCGCGACGACACCGACCTGGTGGCCGTCGGCGACGACGCCGAGAAGTGGCTCACCATCGCGCAGGCGTTCGCCGGTCCGGCCGGTGGCGGGAGGGATCCCCGATGACTTCACCCCTGAAGATCGCCAACTGCAGCGGCTTCTACGGCGACCGCCTGAGTGCGCTGCAGGAGCAGCTCGAGGGCGGCGACGTCGACGTCGTCACCGGCGACTACCTCGCCGAGCTGACCATGCTCATCCTCGGCATGGACACCCTGCGCGACGCCGACCTCGGCTACGCCCGCACCTTCCTCAAGCAGCTCGAGGGCACCCTGGGCCTCGCCCTCGACAAGGGCGTGAGGATCGTCAGCAACGCCGGCGGTCTCAACCCCGCCGGCCTCGCCACCCAGATCCAGAAGCTCGCGGCCGAGCTGGGGCTCGGCGCCAAGGTGGCGTACGTCGAGGGCGACGACCTGCGCGCGGCCGATCCCCAAGAGACAGGCATCAGTGAGGGAGCGCTCACCGCCAACGCCTACCTCGGCGCGTTCGGCATCGCCGCCGCCCTGACCCGTGGCGCCGACATCGTCGTCACCGGGCGCGTCACCGACGCCAGTGTCGTCGTCGGTCCCGCGATCGCCCACCACGGCTGGACCCCCACCGACTACGACGCCCTGGCCGGCGCCGTCGTCGCCGGCCATGTCATCGAGTGCGGCACCCAGGCCACGGGCGGCAACTTCTCCGGGTTCACCGACCTGTTCAAGGCCGGCGCGCCGATGGACCGTCCGCTCGGCTTCCCGATCGCCGAGGTCGCCGCCGACGGCAGCAGCGTGATCACCAAGCACGACGGCACCGGCGGCGCGGTCACCGTCGACACCGTGACCGCCCAGCTGCTCTACGAGATCCAGACGACGCGCTACCTCAACCCCGACGTCACCACCCGCCTCGACTCGATCCGGCTGCGTCAGCAGGCGCCTGATCGCGTCCAGATCTCCGGCGTCACCGGCGCCCCGCCCGCCGAGCAGCTCAAGGTCGCGGTCAACCGGCTCGGCGGCTACCGCAACCAGGTGGAGTTCGTGCTCACCGGCCTCGACATCGACGCCAAGGCCGCCTGGGTCCGGTCGCAGCTCGACCCCCAGCTGACCGCCGCCGACATCACCTGGACCCAGACCCCCGCCCGCGGCGGCGACGCCGACACCGAGGAGGGCGCCTCGGTGATCCTGCGCTGCATCGGCAAGGACCCCGAGGCCGGACCGCTCGGCAAGCCCTTCACCGGGCCCGCCGTCGAGCTCGCGCTCGCGTCGTACCCCGGCTTCACGATGACCACGCCGCCCCAGAAGCCCTCGCCGTTCGGCGTCTACACCCCGGAGTACGTCGACAGGGGGCAGGTGGAGCACACGGTCGTCCACCACGACGGCACCCGCGAGGTGATCGCCGACCCGACCGTGTTCGCCGGCCCGGCGGAGCTGGACCCGGACGTGGGGCGGCGGCCCTCGCCGTACCCCGCCCCGCCCGACACGATCACCCGCAAGATGCCGCTCGGCACCTTCGTGCACGCCCGCTCCGGCGACAAGGGCGGCGATGCCAACCTCGGGCTGTGGGTCAAGAACGACGGCTCGCCGAAGTACGAGGCGCGGGTGCAGTGGCTCGCCAAGATCGTCAAGGACCGCAAGATCCGCGAGCTGATCCCCGAGGCGAGGGAGCTCGACGTCGACGTCTACGTGCTGCCCAACCTGGGCGCGGTCAACGTCGTCATCCACGGCCTGCTCGGCGACGGGGTCGCCGCGTCCACCCGGTTCGACCCGCAGGCCAAGGGCCTGGGCGAGTGGGTCCGCAGCCGGATCGTCCACATCCAGGAGGACCTCGTCTGATGCATTGGTCAGCGGAGCGCCAGGCGCTCAAGGAGTCGGCGACGGAGTTCGCGCGCCGCGAGATCATGCCCGGCCTGCAGGAGTGGGAGGACGCCGGCGAGCTGCCGCGCAGCCTCACCGAGGCCGCCGCCAAGGCCGGCCTGCTCAGCGTCGGCTACCCCGAGGAGGTCGGCGGCGAGGGCGGCGACCTGCTCGACGCGTGCGCGCTGCAGGAGGGCCTGATGGAGGCGGGCGCGTCCGGCGGGCTGATGGCCTCGCTGTTCACCCACGGCATCTCGGTCCCGCACATGGTGGAGAACGGCTCGCCGTACCTCATCGACCGCTACGTCCGCCCCACCCTGCGCGGCGAGATGATCGGCGGCCTCGGCATCACCGAGCCGGGCGGCGGGTCCGACGTCGCCGGCATCACGACGCGGGCGGTGCGTGACGGCGATCAGTACGTCATCAACGGCGCCAAGACGTTCATCACCTCCGCGGTCCGCGGCGACTTCGTCGTCACCGCCTGCCGCACCGGCGAGGAGGGCCACGCCGGCATCTCGCTGATCGTGGTCGACAAGGGCACGCCCGGCTTCACCGTCCAGCGATCGCTCAAGAAGATGGGCTGGCACTGCTCCGACACCGCCGAGCTGTCGTACGCCGATGTCCGGGTGCCGGTCGAGAACCTGGTCGGGCAGGAGAACCAGGG
Source organism: Nocardioides humi (assembly GCF_006494775.1). Lineage (NCBI taxonomy): Bacteria > Bacillati > Actinomycetota > Actinomycetes > Propionibacteriales > Nocardioidaceae > Nocardioides > Nocardioides humi. The sequence goes on from NZ_CP041146.1 coordinate 3,295,949, forward strand.
CTTCTACTACATCGCCCAGCAGTTCGTGGTGGAGCGGATCTTCCTCGCGCTGATGGGCTACGGGCACGCGAAGCGCTGCCTCGACCTCGCGGCGCAGTACACCCGCGAGCGGGAGACCTTCGGCAAGCCGCTCAACAAGAACCAGGTCGTCCGTGCCCAGCTCGTCGAGATGCACCGGCAGGTCGAGGTCGCCCGGACGTACACGCTCGCGGTGGCCGAGCGTCATGTCGCCGGTGAGGACGTCATCGCCGAGGCCTGCCTGGCCAAGCAGACCGCCGTCGACACCGCGGTCGCGGTCTCCGACATCGCGGTCCAGCTGCACGGCGGCACCGGGTACATGCACGGCACCGAGGTCGAGCGGCACTACCGCGACGCCCGGCTGCTCCCGATCGGCGGCGGCGCGACCGAGGTCCTCACCGACCTCGCCGCCCGCCTGCTGGGCTATGCCTGATGGGGATCCTGAAGCCGCTCGGCGGCGAGGTCACGGTCCACATGAGGGCGCCGGTCGAGGACGTGTGGGCGCTGGTCAGCGACGTGAGCCGGATCGGCGAGTTCTCCCCGGAGACCTTCGAGGCGGTCTGGACCCACGGCGCCACCGGTCCCGCGGTCGGCGCCCGGTTCAAGGGGCACGTCAAGCGCAACGGCGTCGGGCCGACGTACTGGACGCCCTGCACGGTGACCGCGTGTGTCCCGCCTGACGACAAAGGAGTGGGGGTCTTCGAGTTCGGCGTAGGCCTCGACGAGCACCCGATCAACACGTGGGGCTACCGGATGCAGCCCGAGAACGAGGGCACGAGCGTCACCGAGTACTTCCGGCTCACGCCGGCCTGGTACATCCGCGGCTACTGGCTCCTGCTGGGCCGGCTGCGCGGCCGGACCAACGAGCGCGGGATGCGCACGACCCTGGAGAGGATGAAGGCGGTGCTGGAGGCATGACCACGACGGAGGCGGAGGCGCCGGAGCAGGACCGGCGTACGGCCATGGAGGCCAAGATCGCGGACCTGCACGCCGAGCAGGCCAAGGCGGTCGAGGCCGGCGGCAAGTACATCGCGCGCCACCACGAGCGGGGCAAGCTGACCGCTCGGGAGCGGATCGAGCTGTTGGTCGACGAGGGCTCGGCGTTCCTGGAGCTGATGCCGCTGGCGGGCTGGGGGAGCGACTTCGCGGTCGGCGCCTCGCTCGTCACCGGCATCGGCGTGGTCGAGGGCGTGGAGTGCATGATCGTCGCCAACGACCCGACGGTGAAGGGCGGCGCGCTCAACCCGTGGTCGCTGCGGAAGTCGTTCCGGGCCGGCGAGATCGCGGAGAAGAACATGCTCCCGCTGATCAACCTCACCGAGTCGGGTGGCGCGGACCTGCCCACCCAGAAGGAGATCTTCATCCCCGGCGGGCGCGGGTTCCGGGACCTGACCCGGGCCAGCGCGCGCAAGCAGCCCACCATCTCGGTGGTGTTCGGGAACTCGACCGCGGGCGGCGCGTACGTCCCCGGCATGAGCGACTACGTGATCATGGTCAAGGAGCAGGCCAAGGTGTTCCTGGCCGGGCCGCCGCTGGTGAAGATGGCGACGGGTGAGGAGTCCGACGACGAGACCCTCGGCGGCGCCGAGATGCACTCGCGGGTCTCCGGCTCCTCGGACTTCCTGGCGGTCGACGAGCACGACGCGCTGCGGTTGGCTCGCCGTACCGTCGCCCGGTTGAACTGGCGCAAGGCCGGGGTTTCGCCGGCCACCACGTACGCCGAGCCGGACCTCGACCCGGAGGACCTGCTCGACCTGATCCCCACCGACCTCAAGGAGCCGTTCGACCCGCGTGAGGCGATCCTGCGCATCGTGGACGGGACGGGTCCCGGGAACGAGGTGGCGTTCGACGAGTTCAAGCCGCTCTACGGCTCGGCGCTGTGCGTCGGGTGGGCGCAGCTGCACGGTCACCCGATCGGGATCATCGCCAACGCCCGCGGGGTGCTGATGAGCGAGGAGGCGCAGAAGGCCGCGCAGTTCATCCAGTTGGCCAACCAGAAGGACACCCCGCTGCTGTTCCTGCACAACACCACCGGCTACATGGTGGGCGCGGAGTACGAGCAGGGCGGGATCATCAAGCACGGCGCGATGATGATCAACGCGGTCTCCAACTCGAAGGTCCCGCACCTGACGGTGATCATGGGTGCCTCCTACGGCGCCGGCAACTACGGCATGAACGGTCGCGCCTACGATCCGCGGTTCCTGTTCACCTGGCCCTCGGCGAAGTCGTCGGTGATGGGCCCGGCGCAGCTGGCCGGGGTGCTGGAGATCGTGGCGCGCGAGTCGGCGGAGAAGAAGGGCCAGCCCTTCGACGCCGAGGGGTTCAAGGCGATCAAGGAGATGGTCGAGACCCAGATCGAGGAGCAGTCCCTGCCCTACGTGCTGTCCGGGATGGTGTACGACGACGGGGTCATCGACCCGCGCGACACCCGCACGGTGCTGGGGATCTGCCTGTCCGTCATCGACAACCAGCCGATCGAGGGCGCCATGAACTTCGGCGTCTTCCGCATGTGAGGTGCTTCCCGTGACCATCCAGAGACTCCTGGTCGCCAACCGCGGCGAGATCGCCCGCCGCGTGTTCCGCACCTGCCGGGACCTCGGCATCGAGACGGTGGCGGTGCACTCCGACGCCGACGCGGGGCTGCCGTTCGTGGCTGAGGCGGATGCCGCCGTACGGCTGTCGGGGAACACGCCCGCCGAGACCTACCTGCGCGGCGAGCTGATCATCGACGCCGCCCGGCGGGCGGGCGCGGACGCGATCCACCCCGGCTACGGATTCCTGTCCGAGAACGCCGACTTCGCCAACGCCGTCGAGGCGGCCGGGCTGGTCTGGGTCGGCCCGGCGCCGGACTCCATCGAGCGGATGGGCTCGAAGATCGAGTCCAAGAAGCTGATGGAGGCCGCCGGCGTGCCGGTGCTCGGCAATCTCACCGTCGATACGGCCACCGAGGACGACCTGCCGCTGCTGGTCAAGGCGTCCGCCGGCGGTGGCGGCCGCGGGATGCGCGTGGTGCGCTCTCTCGGCGAGCTGCCGGGGGAGGTGGAGAAGGCCGCTGCGGAGGCGGAGTCGGCCTTCGGCGACGGCACGGTCTTCGTCGAGCCGTACGTCGAGCGCGGCCGCCACGTCGAGGTCCAGGTCGTCGGCGACGGCAAGACTGTCATCCCGTTCGGGACACGAGATTGCTCGCTGCAGCGTCGTCACCAGAAGGTCGTCGAGGAGGCACCCGCTCCGGGGCTCTCGGCCGAAGTGGAGCGACGCATCCAGGAGGCGGCCCGGGATGCGGCAGCGAGCGTGGACTATGTCGGCGCGGGGACGGTCGAATTCCTCTACGACGCGGACACCGAGAAGTTCTACTTCCTCGAGATGAATACCCGCCTCCAGGTCGAGCACCCGGTCACCGAGGCAACGTGCGACGTCGACCTGGTCGCCCTGCAGATCGCGATCGCGGAGGGTCGGTCGCTCGGCGATCGCAGCGACGACTGGCCTGGCACTCGCCATCGAGGACACGCCATCGAGGTCCGGCTCTATGCGGAGGATCCGTCCGCCGACTATGCCCCTCAGACCGGCCGTCTGCTGGAGTTCTCTGTCGAGCACGACTACGAGTTTGACTCGCCCGCCTTCGGGGTCCGGGTCGACACCGGCTTCGAGACCGGCGATGACGTCGGCACCTTCTACGACGCGATGCTGGCCAAGGTCATCGTGCATGCGTCGAGTCGCGAGAAGGCGGCACGTCTGCTGGCGCGGACCCTGGAGACGGCCCGGATCCACGGCCTGACCACGAACCGCGACCAGCTGGTCGCCTCGCTGCGGCACCCGGCCTTCCTCGACCCGGCCGGCCTGGCCACGTCGTTCTACGCCGACCACCCGGAGACCCTCGCCACCGCGGGCGCCGACGACCTGCTGCCGTTCGCCGGCGCGGTCGCGCTGGCCGAGCACCGCCGCACCACCGCACGGGTGCAGTCCCGGATCCCGGCCGGCTTCCGCAATGTGGCGGCCGGGCCGCGCTCGACCCGCTTCGGCGTGGGCGGCGTGGGTGGGGACGAGGTCGAGGTGCTCTGGTGCGGCGGCACCGCCGGCTACCGCAGCGCCGACCGGGAGGACGTCACCGTCGTCGCGGCGACGCCGGCCGAGGTGGTCCTCGAGACCGACGGGGTGACCCGGCGCTACGACGTCCGCGTGCTCACCGACGTGGTGCTGGTCGACGGCCCGCGCGGCGGGTCCACGCTGCGGATCGTGCCCCGCTTCGTCGACCCCGCCACCCAGGTCGCGGCGGGCTCGATGCTCGCGCCCATGCCCGGCAGCGTGGTCTCGGTCAGCGCGGCGGTCGGGGACGTCGTACAGGAAGGGCAGACCATCCTCGTGATGGAGGCCATGAAGATGCAGCACACCATCGCAGCGCCCTATGCGGGCACCGTCACCGAGCTGTCGGCGGCCGCCGGTCAGCAGGTCGAGGCGGGCGCCGTGCTCGCCGTCGTAGAGGCCACCGAGGCCGCCGAGTCCGAAGGAGACGACGCATGACCATCCCGTTCACCGAGTCCGAGGAGCGGGTCGCGCTGCGCGAGTCCGTCAAGGCCCTGGCCGGGAAGTACGGCCACGCCTATGTCGCCGTGCAGGCCCGCAAGGGCGAGAAGACGACCGCCCTGTGGGACGACTTCGGCAAGCACGGCTTCATCGGCGTCAACATCCCCGAGGAGTACGGCGGCGGGGGCGGCGGCATGGGCGACCTGGCGGCCGTCCTCGAGGAGGCGTCCGCGCAGGGCGCCCCGCTGCTGATGATGGTCGTCTCGCCGGCGATCGTCGGCTCGATCATCACCCGCTGCGGCACCGAGGAGCAGAAGCGCCAGTGGCTGCCGGGGATCGCCAGCGGCGAGACCGTCGCCGCGTTCGCGATCACCGAGCCCGACGCCGGCTCCAACAGCCACCAGATCGCCACCACCGCGACGCGCGACGGCGATTCCTGGGTGATCAAGGGCCAGAAGACGTTCATCTCCGGGGTCGACGAGGCCGACGTGATCCTGGTCGTGGCGCGCACCGCCGACGCCAAGACCGGCAAGCTCAAGCCCGCGCTGTTCCTGATGCCGACCGACGCACCCGGTCTCGAGCGGCAGCACATCCCGATGGAGTTCGTCGCTCCGGAGAAGCAGTGGACGCTCTTCTTCGACGACGTCCGGCTGCCGGATGACGCGCTGGTCGGCGACGAGGACGGCGGCCTGTGGCAGCTCTTCGCCGGCCTCAACCCGGAGCGGATCATGGGCGCGGCGATGACCTGCGGCCAGGCCCGCTACGCGCTGGAGAAGGCGGTCGACTACGCCAAGACCCGCACCGTGTGGAAGGACCAGCCGATCGGCGCCCACCAGGGCATCGCGCACCCGCTGGCCAAGGTGAAGATCGAGCTCGAGCAGGCCCGGCTGCTGATGCAGAAGGCGGCCGCGCTCTACGACGCCGGCGACGACTTCACGGCGGGCGAGTACGCCAACATGGCCAAGTACGCCGGCGGCGAGATCGCCTGCAACGCGCTCGACGTCGCGGTCCAGACCCACGGCGGAAGCGGACTGACCACCGAGCTCGGCCTCGGCAACCAGCTCGTCGCCGCCCGCCTCGGCCGGATCGCCCCCGTCAGCCGGGAGATGATCCTCAACTTCGTCGCCATGCACTCTCTGGGCTGCCCAAGTCGTACTGAGTACCGCGCCCCGTGCGTATTCGTCGAGAGTTCCGGGATATCTCGACGAATACGCATGGGGCGCGAAGTGGTCGCGGCCGTCAGCCCCGCAGGTCGTCGCGGCGGATCTTCCCGGTGGCGGTCTTCGGGAGGTCCGCGACCAGATGCACCTCGCGCGGTGCCTTGTACGCCGCCAGCCGGGTGCGGGTGTGCGCGATGAGCTCCTCGGGGTGGTGGTGCGCCCCGCGGCGAGGACGACGTGCGCGACCACGGCCTCACCGCGGTAGTCGTCGGGCCGGCCGATCACGGCCGCCTCGTGCACGGCGGGGTGCTCGTAGAGGACGTCCTCGACCTCGCGCGGCCACACCTTGTAGCCGGAGACGTTGATCTGGTCCTTGAGCCGGTCGACCAGGTAGATCCAGCCGTGTACGTCGACCACGACGACGTCGCCGGTGTGCAGCCGGCCCGCGGGCATGGTGCGCCCAGTGGCCTCCGGGTTGCCCCAGTAGCCCGGCACGACCTGAGCGCCGGTGAGCACCAGCTCGCCGGGCTCCCCGGGCGCGGTGGGATCGTCCTCGTCGGTGACGACCTCGATGCCGACACCGGGCAGTGCCCGGCCGATGGCGGCGGCGCCGGAGAGGGGGTCGACCGGGGCGGCGTCGCCGAGCGGGACGGCGATCACGGCCGACGTCGACTCGGTCATGCCGTAGACGTTGTGGAGCGCGACGCCGAAGCGCTCCCGGAACCGGTCGATCGAGGCCTGGGGGACGGGAGCCCCGCCGGTGTAGACGGCGCGCAGTGACGTCAGGTGGCGGCGTTCCGCCCAGTCCAGCTGCTCGATCGCGTGGAAGGCGGTGATCGAGGCGATGGTGAACGTCGCCCCCTCGGCCTCGATGGTCCTGACCGCATCGGCGGGGTCGAAGCGGCCCGACAGCGCGAGGGTGCCTCCGCCGACGAGCGCGAGCGCACCCGAGGCGACCGCTCCGGTGATGTGGAAGAGGGGCGCGGCGGCGTACACGACGTCCTCGTCACTCAGCCCGATCCAGTCGCCGAACCGCTCGACGGTCGCCAGCACGTTGCCGTGGGTGTTCATCGCGCCCTTCGGCGGCCCGGTGGTGCCCGAGGTGTAGGTGAGTATCGCGAGGTCGGCGGGGGCGACGGCGTGCTCGGGTACGGCGCCGGCGTGCGCGGCGATCACGTCGGCCAGGGTGGGGTCGTCGTCGGCGACGCCGAGCCACCACGCGACGCTCGTCCCCTCGGCCGCGTGCCGGAGCTCGTCGATGTCGGCGGTGGAGGTGAGGACGCCCACGGCACCGGAGTCGGCGAGGAGGTGGCGCAGCTCGCGGTCGCGGTACATCGGGTTGGCCAGCACGCCCACCGCGCCGAGCCGCCACAGGGCCAGCAGGGCGAGGGGGAAGGCGGGCACGTTCTGCAGGTGCAGCGCGACCCGGTCCCCGGCGCCGACGCCGCGCTCGGCCAGCTCGGCGGCGAGCGCGGCGGCGTCGGCGTCCAGCTCGGCGGCGCTCCAGCGCCGGCCGCGGTGACTCAGCGCCACCCCGTCGGGCCGGGCCGCGACCCGGCTGCGCCAGGCGGCTGCCAGGGTCGTCATCGCCGTGCCCCGGGCAGGGTGACGTGGCGCGGTGCCAGCTCGGCAACCGAGCGTGCGCCGAGCAGGCGCATGGTGCGGGCGAGCTGGGACTCCAGGATGGAGATGCTGCGCTCCACGCCGGGCAGGCCGCCGGCCATCAGCCCGTAGAGATAGGCGCGCCCGATCAGCACGAAGTCGGCGCCGAGGGCGAGCGCGGCGGCGATGTCCTGACCGTGCATGACGCCGGTGTCGAGGATGATCCCGGTGTCCTCCCCGACTGCGGCGCGGGTCTCGGGCAGGAGGGTGAGAGGTACCGGCGCCCGGTCGAGCTGGCGGCCGCCGTGGTTGGAGAGGACGACGGCGTCCGCGCCGGCGTCGACGACGCGGCGGGCGTCCTCGACGGTCTGGATGCCCTTGACCACGAGCTTCCCGGGCCACCGCTCGCGCAGCCAGGCCAGGTCGTCGTAGGAGACCGACGGGTCGAACATGGCGTCCAGCAGGTCGGCGATCGTGCCCGACCAGCTGGTGAGCGAGGCGAAGGTCAGCGGAGGCGTGGTGAGCAGGTCGATCCACCACCGCGGGCGGGGGATCGCGTCGACGACGGTGCGTGGGGTGAGGGTGGGCGGGATCGTCATGCCGTTGCGCACGTCGCGCAGCCGGGCGCCGGCTACCGGCACGTCGACGGTGACGACGAGCGTGTCGTAGCCCGCTGCGGCCGCGCGGTCGACCAGCCCGATCGAGCGCTCGCGATCGGTCCACATGTAGAGCTGGAACCAACGCCGGCCGCCGGGCGCGGCGAAGGCGACGTCCTCGAGCGAGGTGGTCGCCATCGTCGAGAGCGTGTACGGGATGCCCGCTCGCTGGGCGGCGACCGCGCCGGCGATCTCCCCCTCGCTGTGCATCAGCCGGGTGAACCCGGTCGGGGCGATGCCGAAGGGCAGCCGGCTGCTCGCGCCGAGGATCTCGACCGACAGGTCGAGGCTGCTCACATCCCGGAGGATCTCGGGGTGGAAGGTCAGCTCGCGGAAGGTCGCGCGGGCGCGGTCGAGCGAGACCTCCGCGTCGGCCGCTCCGTCGGTGTAGTCGAACGCCGCACGGGGGGTCCGGCGCCGCGCCATCGCGCGCAGTTCCTCGATGGTGTGGGCCTGCTCGAGCCGGTGGCGCCGGCCGAAGGCGGGACGCCGGAAGCGGATCAGCGGGGCGAGGTCGCGCCAGCGGGGGAGCCGGCGGGGAGTGCGCGGCATCAAGAGTTCATCTACTTGAACTTCGGTTCGCCTACTTGACATGTGACGGACGGTACACCAAGGTGAGGGCATCCGCCGAGACCGGCCGTCGCCGGACGAGGGCGGAGATCGTGAGGGACGACCGGGCCGTTCCCGCCCCGACGGCCAGGCACTGCGCCCTGCCCGGTTCGACGCCCTCGCGTGTCGCCCGAGAGGAAGTGAGACTCCGTGAAGCAGGTCCCTGCCGAGGTCGCCACCCTCGCCCCGCTGGCAGTGCCCGCGACCGAGGTGCGCGCCGGGCTGCCCGCACGTGAGGACCACCGCCTGCGTGCCGGCTTCCGGCGGCACGCGCTCGGACTGCCGGTGCGCGCGACCACGCTGACCTGGGAGCCCGGTGCCGCCGTCGCGCCCGGGACCGGCTTCGTGGTCGAGGCGACGCTCGCCGGTGAGCAGGTCTGGAGGTCCGCGGTCGACCGTCCGGTCGCGGCCCTCCCGGCCGAGGTCGCCGCGACCGCCCGCCGTCTCGAGTGGCGGGTGCGCAGCGCCGACGACGCCTGGACCAGCGAGACCGCGGCCGTCGAGTTCGGGCTCGCCGGCAGCGCGCAGTGGCAGGCACCGTGGATCGCCGCCCCGGTCAACCCGTTCGCCCGGGAGACCGACGACCCGGCGCCGTACCTGCGCCGCGAGATCGAGCTCGCCGAGGTCCCCGAGGCCGCGCGGCTGTACGTCACCGCGCTCGGCATCTACCGGATCTGGGTCAACGGCGTCGAGATCACCGCCGACGACCTCCTCCGCCCCGGATGGACCGAGTACGGCGTCCGGGTGCACCACCAGACCTTCGCCGTCGAGGCGCGCCTGCGCCCCGGCCGGAACGTCGTCGCCGTCGCCCTCGCCAAGGGCTGGTACGCCGGCCGGGTCGGCCTGCTCCGCGTCCCCGGCCTGTACGGCGAGCGACCCGCCCTGCGCCTCCAGCTCGAGTCGACCACACCCGCCGGGGAGCGCACGCTGCTGCTCGGCACGTCGCAGGAGTGGCGCGCGGGCACCGGCGCGGTCCGGGCCACCGACATGCTCCGCGGCGAGATCCTCGACCTGCGCCGCGAACCGCACGGATGGACCGACCCCGGCTACGACGACGCCGGCTGGGCCGCGGCCGAGACCATCACACCCGACCCGTTCCCGGAGATCACCCCGCAGCCGCACGACACGGTCAGCGTCCTGGAGGTCCGCACCGGCGAGCTGGTGCGCGAGCACGGCCGCGGACCGGTGGTCTTCGACTTCGGCCAGAACCTCGTCGGCTGGACCCGGGTGACCTCGGCGCTGCTGCCCCGCACCGAGGTCGTCGTCCGGCACGGCGAGATGCTCACGCCCGAGGACCTCGTCTACCGCGACAACCTGCGCGGCGCCTTCGCCGAGGACCGCTTCGCCGGCGACGGCGAGGGCCGGCAGACCCTGGAGCCCCGGTTCACCGTGCACGGCTTCCGCTACGCCGAGATCTGGGGCCTGCCCAGCACCGACGCCTACGGCAACTACGCCCTCCCCGACGACGTCGAGGTCGAGGCGGTCACGCTGACCGCGCTGCCCGAGGAGGTCGGCCGGTTCGAGAGCAGCAACGCGCTGCTCAACAGCTTCGCCTCGGCGATCGAGTGGACGGTACGGGACAACTTCATCGAGGTGCCGACCGACTGCCCGCAGCGCGACGAGCGGCTCGGCTGGCTCGGCGACGCCGGGGTGATCGCGCCGACCGCGCGCTACTTCCTCGACGTCGCGTCCTTCCTCGGGAAGTTCGTCCAGGACATCGCCGACACGCAGGGACCGGACGGAGAGATCCGCTCCTACGTGTCGCCGGTGCCGCCGGGCGACCGTCGACCGGGTGCACCGGGCTGGGCCGACGGCTTCGTGCGGATGGCACATGTGCTCGCGGACACCTACGGCGACCTGACCACGGTGGACCGCGTCTTCGGTGCGCTGGAGCGGTTCTGCGATCACGTCGACCGGCACAACCCCGACGGGCTGCGGGTCAACGAGGTCGGCGCCGACTTCGCCGACTGGCTCTCGCTGCCGGAGAAGGACGGCGAGCCGCTGCACCCCGGCTACGCCTGGACCGGGGCGCGCTCGACCGCGCCCCGCCCGATCGTCGGCACCGCGCACACCTACCGCTCGCTGCGCCAGCTCGCCGAGCTCGCCCGCTGGACCGGTCGCGACGCCGAGGGCCGCCGCCTCGACGATCGAGCCGAGGAGGTGCGCGCGGCGTACCGCACGGCCTTCGTGCACGACTCCCTGGAGATCCCCGGCGCGACCCAGACCGTGTACGCGCAGGCGATCGGCTTCGGCATCTTCGAGGGCGAGGACGCGGTGGTCGCCGCCGACCGGCTGGCCGCCATGGTCCAGGCACGCGGCCACGTGACCACCGGAATCCACGGTGTGCAGCACGTGCTGCCGGCACTGATGCGGCACGGCCACGCCGAGCTGGGGTACGAGATGCTGCTGCGTGAGGAGATGCCGGGCTGGCTCTACATGGCCGCGCGCGGAGCCACGACGGTGTGGGAGAAGTGGGACGGACTGCGGCCCGACGCCACGCTGTCCACCGCACAGATGAACTCGTTCAACCATTGCGCTCTCGGCGCGGTCGGGGCCGCCCTCTTCGAGGAGGTGGCCGGCATCGGCGTCGGCGGTGCGCTTCGCGCGGGCCGGGTCGACGTACGGCCGGTGTACTCCGAGCGGCTCGGCTGGGCCGGTGCCGTCCACGACAGCGCGCTCGGCCGGATCGGCAGCCGCTGGGTCCATCACGGCGACCGGGTGGACCAGGAGATCGTCGTCCCGGCGGGCGGCAGTGCGACCTTCGTCGTCCCGGACGGCTGGCGGGTCGGCGACGCTGGCACTCTCGAGCTCGCGGCCGGAACCCACCGCCTCGTCGCGACCCGGAGCCGCACGTGAACCGCGCGCGCCTGCTCCGGATCGGCCTGAAGGTGCTGCGACTCGTCGCGGTGCTGCTGGTGGTCTCGACCCTGTGCTTCTTCAGCCTCGCGCTGCTTCCCGGCGACCCGGCTCGCCTCATGCTCGGCGACGCGGCGACGGACCAGTCCGTCGCGACCCTGCGCGACCAGCTCGGCCTCGACCTGCCGATGATGCAGCGGTTCACCGACTGGCTCGGCGGCGTCGTGACCGGCGACCTCGGCAGCTCCTATCGCACGGGACAGGCGGTCACCCGGATCCTGGCGGAGCGCGCGCCGGTCACCATCGAGCTGATCCTGCTCAGCCAGGTCATCGCTCTCGGGCTCGCGATCCCCGCCGCGATCGTGGCCGCGCACCGCCGGCGGACGGGCACCGACCGGGCACTGAGCCTGTGGGTGTTCACCTCGCTCTCGACGCCCGACTTCGTGGTGGGGGTCGTGCTCGTGTGGATCTTCTCGGTCCAGCTGGGCTGGCTGCCCGCCAACGGCTACTCGCCCTGGTCCGAGGGCGTCTCCGCCCACCTCTCCTCGTTGCTCATGCCGGCGATCGCGCTGGCCGGGACCTCCTTCGCCCTCTATCAGCGGGTGCTGCGTGCGGACCTCGTGGAGACCCTGCGTCAGGACTACATCGAGGTGGCCCGGGCGAAGGGCATCTCGTCGGCGCGGATCACCTTCCGCCACGCGCTGCGTCCCAGCCTGCTCGGCCTGAGCACGCAGATCGGCGTCACCGTCGGCATGCTGATCGGCTCGACAGTGGTCGTGGAGTCGCTGTTCGGCCTGCCCGGCATCGGCGACGAGCTCGCCGGCGCGGTCACCGCACGCGACTACATCGAGGTCCAGGGACTGGTGCTGGTCATCGCCGCCTGCTTCGTCCTCGTCAACGCACTGGTGGACGTGCTCTATCCCGTGATCGATCCGCGTCTGGCCAAGGCGGGATCCCGCCGAACCCGAGGAGGTGCCCGGTGACCGCAGCTCCCGCCCCCACCCCGACACCCGCGCGACGGCGCCGCTCCCGCCGCGGACGACCCTGGACGATCGCGGAGAGGCTCTCCGCCGCGTGGCTGCTGGTCCTCGTGGTCGGCATGCTGCTCCTGCCGCCCCTGCGCGGCATCGACCCGCTGGACATCGGCGCCGACGCCCGCTTCGCCGGACCGGGCGGCGACCACTGGCTGGGTGCGGACAATCTGGGTCGCGACCTGCTCGCCCGCGCCCTGGACGGCGCGCAGGTCTCGGTGATGATCGGCATCGGGTCGGTGCTGATCGCGGCCGTGATCGGCGTACCGCTGGGGATGGTGTCGGCGTACTTCGGCGGGATCGCCGCCGCCGTGATCTCCTTCGTCGTCGACGTGATCCTCGCCTTCCCGGGCCTGGTGCTGGCCCTCGGCCTCGCCTCCTTCCTCGGCGCGAGCGTGACCAACGTGATGATCGCGATCACCGTCCCCATGTTCCCGGTCTTCGTCCGGCTGGCCCGCGCGCAGACGCTGGCACTGCTGGAGACGGAGTACCTCGAGGCCAGCGAGGTGATCGGCACGCCGGTGCTCTCGATCATGCGCCGCGACGTGCTGCCCAATATCGCCGAGGCGATCCTGGCGTTCGGCTTCGTGAGCATCGGCCGCGCGATCCTGATCGAGGGCAGCCTGAGCTTCCTGGGGATCGGCGTCCCCCGGACCCAGCCGACCTGGGGCGGCATGATCAACGAGGGCCGGATCTACATGACCACCGAGCCGCTGCTCATCCTCGTGCCCGCCGCCTTCCTCCTGCTGACCATCCTCAGCCTGAACCTGATCTCCGACAGGTTCCTGGTCGACGGCGACCCGGTGACGGGAGCGAGCGCATGACCGCTGAGAGTCCGCTGCTGCGGATCACCGACCTCGTCGTCGAGTTCCCGACCGCCGGGGGGCCGCTCCGGGCGGTGGACGGGGTGAGCCTCGAGGTGGCTCAGGGCCAGCGGGTCGGGATCGTCGGCGAGTCCGGCTCGGGCAAGTCGGTGCTCTCCCGTACGGCGATGGGCCTGCTGGGTCGCAAGGACGCCCGGATCAGCGGCGAGATCACCTTCCAGGGACGCTCGCTGCTCGACATGGGGGATCGCCAGCGACGCGACCTGTGGGGGCGCGAGATCGCGATGGTCTTCCAGGACCCGCTCAGCTCCCTGCACCCGATCACCCCGGTGGGCGACCAGATCGTGGAGACCCTGCGGCGGGATCCGGCGATGGACAAGAGGGCCGCTCGTGCTCGTGCGGTGGAGCTGCTCGACATGGTCGGCATCCCGCAGGCCGAGCGCCGCCTCCGTGCCCGGGCGCACGAGCTGTCCGGAGGGATGCGCCAGCGGGTGATGATCGCGATCGCGGTCGCCAACCGGCCGTCCCTGCTGTTCGCCGACGAGCCGACGACCGCGCTCGACGTCACCGTCCAGGCCCGGATCCTCGAGCTCTTCGACGAGCTGTGCCGTGAGCTGTCCATCGGCCTGGTGATGGTCAGCCACGACCTGGGCGTCGTCGCCCAGCACACCGACTCCGTCGCCGTGATGTACGCCGGTCGGATCGTCGAGCGCGGACCGGTCGACGACGTGCTGCGGGCACCGAGGATGCGCTATACGAACGCACTCCTCGCCGCGATCCCGCGGATGGGCGAGGGACGGCGGGAGCTGCCGCGCCCGATCGGAGGCCTGCCGCCCGACCTGATCCACCCGCCCGCCGGCTGTCGCTTCGCCCCGCGCTGCGCCCACGCCGTCGAGGCCTGCGCCGACCAGGTGCCGGCCTTCCGGCCCGTGCCGGAGGCTCCGAGCCATGAGTACGCCTGCTGGAACCCCGCGAGCAGGCCGGTCCGCACCGAGGAGGCGAGATGAACGACGCGCTCACGCCGGTGCTGGAGATCCGCGGTGGCGGCGTCACCTTCCGGGACGCCGACCGCAGGGAGTTCCACGCCATCGAGGACGTCGACCTGCAGCTCCGCAGGGGTGAGATCCTCGGCCTGGTCGGGGAGTCCGGCTGCGGCAAGTCGACGACCGCGCGGGTCTTGATGGGCCTGCAGGCACTCAGCGCCGGCGAGATCCTGCTGGACGGCGCGCCGGTACCTGCCCGGCGCCACTCGCTCGCGCCGCGGGTGCAGGCGATCTTCCAGAACCCCGCCGGCTCCTTCAACCCGCGCCGCTCCCTCCTCGACTCGGTCGCCGAGCCGCTGCGGGTGTGGAAGCGCGGCAACGCCACCGAGAGGCGGGAGCGGGCCCTGCAGGAGCTGGAGCGCGTCGGCATCTCCCCCCAGATGGCCCGGCGCCGTCCGTCGGAGGTCTCCGGCGGGCAGTGCCAGCGCGCGGCGATCGCCCGGGCGACGGTGCTGCGACCGGAGGTGCTGATCTGCGACGAGCCGGTCTCGGCGCTCGACGTGTCCATCCAGGCGCAGATCCTGGAGCTGCTGGCCGAGCTGCGGGCGGAGCAGGGCCTGGCGATGCTGTTCATCTCGCACGACCTGTCCGTCGTGTCGACCCTCTGCGACCGCACCGCGGTGATGTACGCCGGAACGGTGGTCGAGCAGGGCGACACCTCCGCGGCGACGGACCGGCCGCGACACCCGTACACCGCGATCCTGCACGACTCGGTGCCCGTCCTCACCCCCGCCGCCCACGCCGGCGAGGGGCTGCGCATGCGGTCGGTCGCGGGCACGGTCGACGGCCGGGCCGAGCCCGGATGCCGGTTCGCCGGCCTGTGCCCGCTGGTCCAGGAGGACTGTCGCGCGGCACGTCCCGAACTGCCGGCAGGGGCGCACAGCGCCGCCTGCCTGCACCCGCTGGAGGCCTGACCTGTGGGCGCCCAGCACCTGCAACGCACGCCGACGTGCGTAGGAAACACAAGGAGATGAGATGACCAGATTCGGATCGGGCGCGCTCGGACGCCTCCGGGCCGCCATGGCCGCGTCCGTCGCCGGGGCACTTCTGCTCGCGGGTTGCTCGGGAGCGGAGTCAGGCGGCGGTGACCCCCAGTCCGGCGGCACGTTGCGAGTCGGGATGAGCTCCGAGGTCACCACCCTCGACCCGGCCAAGGGCTCGGCCAACGCGATGGCCCTGACCGGGTACGCGATCTACGACACCTTGATGAAGGTCGAGGAGTTCGGTGACGAGCCGACGCCCAATATCGCCGAGTCTATGGAGGCCAACGAGGACTTCACGACCTGGACGATGAAGCTGCCCTCGGGCCTGAAGTTCAGCGACGACACCCCGTTCGACGCCGCGGCCGTCAAGTTCAACATCGACCGCCATATCGCGCCCGACGCCGCGTCGACGGCCGCCGCCCTGCTGTCCTCGGTCGAGTCGGTCGAGGCTCCCGACGCCACCACCGTCGTCTTCACGATGAAGCAGCCCGACGCCTCGCTGCCCTACGCCTTCTCCTACGACGGCAGCGGCACCGCCGGCTACATCGCCTCCCCGACGGCGCTGCAGGAGTACGGCGACGACTACACCGACCACGCCTCCGGTGTCGGCCCGTACATGCTCGAGTCGTGGGGGCCGGGCAAGGACACCGTGCTGGTCCGCAACCCCAACTACTGGGGTGAGGAGGAGCCCTACCTCGACCGCGTGCAGATCCGCCTGATCGAGGACGAGCAGCAGCGGTTCCAGGCACTGCAGGCGGGCGATATCGACTACGCGCCCACCATCAACCCGACGATCATGCTCCAGGCCCAGAACGACGCCTCGCTCAACTTCGTGCAGGGCGTCGGCAAGGACCAGGACGCGGTGGCGTTCAACCTGACCAAGCCGCCGTTCGACGACATCCGGGTCAGGCGCGCGGTCTCGATGGCCCTGGACCGCGACGAGATCGTGGCCCTGACCAAGGAGGGCCTCGCCGATCCCGCCGTCAGCCTGTTCCCCGAGTCCTACCCGTTCCACAACGACCACGAGGTCCCGGGCTACGACCTCGAGCAGGCCAAGAGCCTGGTGGCGGAGTACGAGGCCGATACCGGCAACAAGGTCTCCTTCACCTACATGTGCCGTCCCACGGTCAACACCACCGACGTGATCGAGCGCCAGCTCGCCAAGGCCGGCATGGACGTGAAGGTCGACGTCCAGGAGACCACGACCGCGGTGTCCAACTTCATCGCCGGCAAGTACGACGCCGCCTGCTGGGCGATGGCCGGCTTCCTGGCTCCCGACCAGCTCCCGTACCGGTTCTTCCACTCCTCCGGCGACCTCAACAGCATGGGCTTCGACAACGCGGAGTTCGACGCTCTGGTCGACGAGGCCCGAGGGACCGACGACCAGGAGAAGCGCAAGCAGCTCTGGAGCGACGCCGACGGCATCCTCACCGAGGAGCTCCCGTGGGCCTGGACCACCGGCATGCCGGCGGGCTTCGTCTACTCCGAGCGGGTTCACAGCGTCGATCTGGAGGAGCCGGGCCGGCTCCGGTACTCGGTGCCGACCATCAACAACGTATGGCTCGCGGACTGACCTGAGCGTCCGCGGGAGAGATCGGAGAGGGGAAGACGAGATGGAGAACGCAGACCAGCGACCCAGGGTCGCGCTGGTGACCGGTGCCGCATCGGGCATCGGCCGGGCCACCGCCGAGCTGTTCGCCGCCCGGGGGTTCACCGTGGCTGCGCTCGACATCGCCGAGGACCGCCTGCAGCAGGTGGCGGCCGAGGCTTCCGGATCCGAGCGGATCCACCCGATCCCGGTCGATGTCTCCGACCGGGACCGGGTGGGATTCGCGGTCGAGCAGGTGGCGGCGACCCACGGCGGCGTCGACGTGGTCGTCAACTGCGCCGCCAACTTCCTGGCTCGCGGCATCGACGTCTCCCCGGAGGAGTGGGACGCCGTGCTGCGGGTCAACGTCCGCGGCATCAGCAACGTGGTACAGGCCGCCCACCCCACCTGGCGCGTGCCGCGGGAGCCGCTGTGGTCAACGTGGCCAGCATCTCCGCGCACATCGCCCAGCCGCAACGCTGGACCTACAACACCACGAAGGCCGCGATCGTCGGCCTCACCCGCTGCATGGCGATGGATCTGTCCGCCGACGGGATCCGGGTCAACTCGGTCTCCCCTGGCTGGATCTGGACACCGGAGGTCGCCGCCGCGGCCGCCGACGGCGGCCGCGAGCGCTGGGAGCCGGTCTGGGGCCGCTTCCATCTGCTCCGCAGACTCGGCGAGGCCGCCGAGGTGGCCGCGGCGATCGGCTTCCTGTGCTCCTCGGAGGCGAGCTTCATCACCGGCGTCGACCTGCCCGTCGACGGCGGCTACCTGGCGATGGGTCCCGAGGGGCTCGGCGACACCTCCAGTTTCGCCGGCTCGGCCTGAGCGTGGACTGAGCCCGGCATCACCAACAACGACAAGAGAGTTCCCATGCGAAGAATCGTCATCACCGACACCAACCTGGGCGACGGCTCCCACGAGCGGGCCGAGCTCGGCGAGGGATACCACGTGACCCTCGCCGGGGTGCTCACCGAGGACGAGGTGATCGCGGCCGCCCAGGAGGCCGAGGGCCTGCTGGTGCAGTGGGCGCCGCTGACCGAGCGGGTCTTCGCCGGGCTCCCCGGACTCCGTGCGGTGGTGCGCTACGGCATCGGTCTCGACAACATCGATCTCGACGCCGCCGCCCGTCACGGCGTGGCCGTCAGCAACGTGGACGACTACTGCATCGCGGAGGTCGCCGACCACGCCGCAGCCTCGATCTACGCCCACAGCCGGCGACTGGTCGCGGCCGCGCGCCGGGTCGCCGACCACGGCTGGGGCACAGCCGGGATCGCCGCGCCACTGCCGCCCGCGCAGGACCCGGTCGGCGTCGCGGGCTTCGGCCGGATCGGCCGCGCGGTCGCCGACCGGGTCTCCGCGCTCGGCTTCCCGGTGCACGTGTGGGACCCGTTCGCGACCGACATACCTGCCTCGGTCACGCGGCACGCCACGCTCGGCGAGCTCGCCGCCGCGGTGAGCCACCTGACCCTGCACATGCCGTCGACGGCCGAGACGGCGGGCGTCATCGACGGATCCGTGCTCGCCGCGCTCGGCGAGGGCGGCCACCTGGTCAACACCGCGCGAGGCGCGCTCGTCGACGAGGAGGCCCTGCTCGCGGCGCTCGACGCCGGCACGCTCGGCTTCGCCTCGCTCGACGTGCTCACCAGCGAGCCGCCGACCGGCGTCGCAGCGCAGGTCGCCGCGCACCCCCGGGTGCTGGTCAACCCTCACATCGCCTACCTGTCGACGGAGTCGCTGCCCCAGCTGCGGGTCCGCGCCGCCGCCCGGCTCGCTGCCCTCCTCGAGGACGCCGCCCGATGAGGGCCCTGGTGTTCACCGGCCCCGGCGTGGTCGAGCTCCAGGACGTCCCCGCGCCGGTCGCGGGCGAGGGGGAGGTGGAGATCCAGGTCGTCGCCTCCGGCATCTGCGGCAGCGAGCTGCACGGGATCACCCACACCGAGTTCCGCAAGCCGCCGCTGGTGATGGGACACGAGTTCTCCGGGACGACATCCGACGGACGCCGGGTCACCGTCAACCCGCTGCTCAGCTGCGGCACCTGCGCCGCCTGCCTCCGCGGCGACGAGCAGTTGTGCGAGTCGCGCGCGATCATCGGCATCGACGCCCCGGGCGCCTTCGCCGAGCGGGTCGTCGTCCCGGAGCGGGCGGTCCGCGAGCTCCCGGACGAGCTGTCCTTCACGGAGGCGGCGCTGGTCGAACCGCTCGCCAACGCCGTGCACGCCGTACGGCTGGCGGACCTGGGACCCGACAGCCGTGTCGCGATCCTCGGTGCGGGCACCATCGGCCTGGCCTGCCTCCTCGTCGCGCTCGAGCACACCACCGACGTGACTGTCACCGACCTCGCGCCCGGCCGGCTCGAGCTGGCAGCGAGTCTCGGCGCGGCCCACACCGGCACGGCCCTGGAGGGGCGCTACGACGCGGTCATCGACGCGGTCGGCGCCGAGGCGACCCACCGGGCGTCGGTCGAGTTCCTCCGGCCGGGCGGCACCGCGGTGTGGATCGGACTGCTCAGTGCGTCGGCCGGCTTCGACGGACAGGAGATCGTGCGCGCGGAGAAGCGGGTGGTCGGCTCGTACTGCTACACACCCCGGGACTTCGACGCGGCGCTCGACCTGGCGACCCGGGTTCGGCTGGACTGGGCCACCTCGTTCCCTCTCACGGAGGGAGCCTCGGTGTTCACCAGTCTCATGTCGGGCGTCACCGAGACGACCAAAGCACTGTTGATGCCCTGACCGCGAGGTCGGCGAGAAGGAGGAGCGATGACGTTCGGAGTGCGGATCCTGCCGCTAGGCACCGGGGAGGTCCCCGGACCCGAGGTCTACTGGATGTCGGACTGGGACCAGTGGTACGAGCTGGCCTTCCAGGCCTTCCTGGTGGAGGGCGACGGCGTGCGGGCGCTGGTGGGCACCGGACCGGCGCAGGACCTGACCCCCATGAACGAGGGCTGGGCGTCCTTCCTCGGCGAGCGCGCTGCGTTCCGCCGTGAGGCCGGGCAGTGGCTGCCCGACCAGCTCGACGCGCTCGGGGTGCCGCTCGACAGCATCACGCACGTGCTGCTCACCCCGCTCCAGCTCTACACGACCTCCAACGTGCTGGCCTTCGACAACGCGCAGGTCTGCATCACCCGCCGCGGCTGGACGCACTTCCACACCAGTCACCGTCATCCGCACGACGACCGCGACACCTCGCTGACGCCGGACGTCGTCGCCCACCTGACGGGTCCCGCATGGGACCGGGTCCGGCTGCTCGACGACGAGGACGAGATCGCCCCCGGGCTGCGCACCTGGTGGACCGGCTCGCACCACCGTGCCTCGATGGCCGTCGAGGTGGACACCGCGGCCGGCGTCGTCACCATCACCGACGCCTACTTCACCGAGCGCAACCTGCGCGAGGACCACCCCATCGGCATCTGCGAGAACATCTACGAGGCGCTCGCGGCGCACGACCGGGTGCGGCGTACCGCCGACATCGCCCTGACCCTGTACGACGCCGAGCAGCTCACGCGCTTCCCGGACCACGTCGTCGTGCCGGCGCCCCGATGAGCGCGCCGGTCAAGTCCGCGGACCGGGTGCTGCTCATCTTCGAGCTGCTCACCGAGCACCCCGACGGCCTGACCCTGGTCGAGGTCCAGCAGAAGATGGGGCTGCCCAAGAGCAGCACCCACGGCCTGCTGCACACGATGGTGTCGCGCGGCTTCCTCGACCTGGAGCAGTCGACGAAGCGGTTCCGGATCGGGATCCGGCTCTGGCAGGCCGGCCGCAGCTACCTGAGTGCCGCCTCGATCGAGAAGCTCGCGTTGCCCTACATGGAGGCGGTCCGCGACCGGTTGAACGAGACCGTCCAGCTGGCGGTGCTCGACGGCGCCGACAACGTCTACGTCGCGAAGATCGACCCCGACCACCAGTTGCGACTGGCCTCCCATGTCGGGGCGCGCCTTCCGGCGTACGCGACCGGCATAGGCAAGGCGCTGTTGAGCACGCTCGACGACGACGAGGTGCTGCGCCGGGTCGGCGACGAGCCGTTCACCCGCTACACCGCCACCACGCTGCCGGGACCCGAGGCGCTGATCGCGGAACTCCACGAGGTGCGGCGCACGGGCTACGCCGAGGACCACGCGGAGTACACGCCGGGTGTCTTCTGCGTCGCCGTCCCGCTCGCTCGTGCCGCGGATCGGCAGCCGGCGATGAGTGTCTCGATCCCCGACGTCCGCAAGACCGACGAGCTCATCGCCCAGGCCATCGAGGCCCTCCAGGGAGCCGCGGCGTCGATCGCCGACCGGATCCCCTGACCCACCTCACGACAAGGAGCATCATGGAGTTCTTCAGGTACGGCCCGCCGGGGCCGAGCGGCCGGCGGTCCGCGACGAAGCCGGGACGACCTACGACCTGCGCGCCATCACCGGCGACATCGACGGCGCCTTCCTCGCCGCCGACGGCATCGAACGGACCCGCGCGGCGCTGGCCGCCGGCGAGCTTCCCGCATTCGACCTGGGCGAGGTGCGGATCGGCGCGCCGATCGCGCGCCCGCAGGCCGTCAGCTGCATCGGCATGAACTACGCCGCCCACGCGGCCGAGTCCGGCGCGGCGCCGCCGAGCGTGCCGGTCCTGTTCTACAAGCACCCCGGTACCGTCGTCGGGCCCGACGACGACGTCGTGCTGCCGGTGGGCTCGACCCGCAGCGACTGGGAGGTCGAGCTCGGCGTGGTCATCAAGGACACGCCGCGGCATCTCGCGGACGGCGACGATCCCCTGGCGTACGTCGCCGGCTATGTCACGGCCAACGACCTGTCGGAGCGGGCCAGCCAGCTCGAGCACTCCGGAGGGCAGTGGTCCAAGGGCAAGTCCGCCGAGACCTTCTGCCCGGTCGGTCCGGTGCTGCGGCCGGCCGACGAGGTGGACCCCCAGGCGCTGCGGCTGCGGTCGTGGGTCAACGGCGAGGTCCGTCAGGACTCCACCACCGCCGACATGGTGTTCTCCGTCGCCGAGATCATCCGGCACCTGAGTCGCCACGTGTACCTGGCGCCCGGCGACCTGGTGCTCACGGGCACCCCGGAGGGCGTCGCGCTCTCCGGCCGGTTCCCCTACCTCGCCGGCGGCGACGTGATGGACCTGGAGATCGAGGGCCTGGGCCACCAGCGCCAGCGGGTCCGCCAGGCCCCGACCGACGACGGCCCGCGCCCGTGAGCGCCGCGGGCCGCTTGGACGGCGTCGTCGCGATCGTGACCGGCGCCGCGGGCGGACAGGGCGAGTCGCACGCCCGTGGGTTCGTCGCCGAGGGCGCTCGGGTGGTCGTCACCGACATCGCCGAGGACCGGGGACGCGCGCTCGTCTCCGAGCTGGGCGACCGAGCGCTGTTCGTCGCGCACGACGTGGCCTCCGAGGCGGGTTGGGCCGAGGTCGTCGACCGCGCCGAGCATCACTTCGGTCCCGTCGGCGTCCTGGTGAACAACGCAGGCGTGGACCACATCGCCTCCATCGAGAACACCTCGCTCGACACGTTCCGCCACATCGTGGAGGTCAACCAGACGGGGACCTTCCTGGGGATCCGTGCGGTGATCCCCAGCATGCGCCGGGCCGGCGGTGGCTCGATCGTGAACATCTCCTCGATCGGAGGGATCCACATCGTGGTGAGGAGCCGGATCGCCTATGTCGCGGCCAAGCATGCGGTGCGGGGGATGACCAAGGTCGCCGCCGCCGAGTTGGCCGACGACGGTATCCGCGTCAACTCCGTGCACCCCGGCTTCGTCGACACCGAGATGTTCCGGGCGGCCAGCGTGCCGCCGGAGCGGATGGCGAGCGTGCCGCTGCGGCGGCCCGCGGCGCTGGAGGAGATCACGAGGCTGGTGGTGTTCCTCGCCTCCGCCGAGGCCAGCTACATCACCGGCACCGAACACCTCATCGACGGAGGGCTGTCGGGTGGATTCTGATCCGCGTACGGTGCGCGTGGGCGACCGGGAGATTCTCCGCGTCGGGCTGGGCGGCGCGCGGTGGTCGATCACCGACCCCGAGGACGACGGGCCCGCCGAGAGGCTCTTGGAGCTGGCGATCGAGGCGGGCGTGACCTACCTCGACACGGCCCGCGCCTACACGACCCGTGACGGCGAGGCGCACAACGAGCGCCTGCTGAGGCGGGTCCTGGACCGCATCGGAGCCTGGGACGACGTGCTGGTCGGCACCAAGGGCGGACACTACCGAGCCGACGACAGCTTCCCGATCGACGCGTCGCCGGCCTCGTTGAGACGCGACTGCGAGCGCAGCCTGGGCGCGCTGGGACGGGATCGCATCGACCTCTACTATCTGCACTTCCCGGACCCGCAGGTGCCCTTCGCCGAGAGCGTGGGAGCGCTCGCTGAGCTGCGGAGCGAGGGTCTGGTCGGCGAGGTCGGGCTGTGCAATGTCACCACGGCCCAGTTCCGGGAGGCACTCGGGATCGTCCCGGTGGCGGCGGTGCAGAACCGGATGTCGCCGTACGCTCCCGTCGACACGCCCCTGCTCGCCCTGGCCGCCGAGCGCGGCGCATCCTTCTTCGCCTATTCCCCGCTCGGCGGTACGACGCCCCCGGTCGGCGCCGACGAGCTCAGTCCGGCGGCGCTGGACGCGGCGCGAGAGCGTGGTGTCACCACGCAGACCGTGCTGCTCGCCTGGCTGCTCGGCCACGGGGACCACGTCGCGGTCGTGACCGGGGCACGTCGCCCCACTACGCTCCGGGCATCACTGCGCGCCGTCGATCTCGGGCTCACGGTGGCCGAGCACGACGCGATCGCCGCCGACCTGGCGGAGCGCTGGTGAAGCCCTCATCGACCGGGCTGGCGGCCCCTGGCTAGGGCCTGGGCTCGTGTCGCCGGGCAGTCTCCTAGTTGCGCCGGTGGAAGCGGATGTCGCCGTTGGGTAGTCGTTGGTGGGTGTAGTGGTGGTCGTGGATGCGTTGGTGGTGGTGTGCGCAGAGGGTGACCGCGTGGTCGAGGTCGGTCGATCCTCCGTTTGACCAGGGGTCTTCGTGGTGGAGGTGGCACCAGCGGGCGGGGATGGTGCAGCCCTCACCGCGACAGGTGTGGTCACGCAGCCGGATCGCAGCACGTTGGGCGGGTTGGAACAGTCGTGCGGAGCGGCCGAGGTCGAGGACCCGTGCGTGACCGTCGAGAACAACAGGGAGGATCCGGGCCTGACAGGCCAGCCGGCGGGCCTCGGTGGCCGAAATCGACTCCTCGCCCTCGCCGCTGCCGGTGAGGATCCCCGCGGTGGCGAGATCGGCACGGAGCTGCTCGATGCTCACCGTGACAACGACCGTGGTCGCATCACCCCCGTGCACGGGTAGGGCGTCGGGGTCGATGAGCTCGAGCAGGTCGATGAACGCCCACGCCCGGCGACGGTGGAACGGGGTCCGCGCCAGATCCGGATTCGCCTCCACAGCTTCACGAGTGCCGTGCTCACGCCGTGCCGGGTTGGTATGGGCGTCGAGGTAGGTCTTGAGTCGCTCCACGCAGGTGGTGGGCAGGATCCCGGTGATGCGGGAGGAGCCGTCGCCGAGGTCGCGGAACTTCAACGAAGCCTTCTCGCGTGCCGCTGCCTCTTCGGCTTCGAGACGTTTCGCTTCTTCGGCTTCGGCGATCTCGGGAGCCAGGACGTCGAGGATCCGCCGTCCCAGACGCCGCAGCTCGATGGGGGCGAACTCGGCGGCGTACTCGACGAGCCGGGCCTCGGCATCCGCGGCCAGTCCGGGTCCGAGCCGGTCAGGTAGGGCGTCGATGGCCTGGGTGATCACCCTGGCCTGTGTCGAGGTCACCTGCCCAGCTCGCATCGCCTGCGCCACCCGTGGCCGGGTCTCGAGCCCGTGGGCCAGGTGGAGGTCCGCACGGGCCGGCGCGGGGTCGATGTGGGCGGCGTGAGCGAGCCACGCCGCCGCGTCCCGGGCACCGTGCACGACGGTGATGTCACCGGCGTCGGCCAGGGTCCGCAACCGCAACTCTTCGACCTGCGCCACCAACGCGGTCGCCTGGAGCAGGAGTTGCTCCTTCTCGGGCGTCGACAGGTACAACGGCTGGGCGTCAGCCACCTCGGCCAGCGCCTCGCGACATGTCTCCACCGCCGCCAGCAACGGCTGCTGAACAAGCGGAGCCAGGCTCATGATCCGGACCTTCCCGAGTGGTCGACGTACGTCGAATCCTACCACGGGACTCGAACAAATGTTCGAACGACCTGCCTTTTGTGGATGCCTGTGGACACTGGTGGTCCGCGCCAGCAGCGCGCACGCCGTTGGCGGTCAGGCGAGCAGATCGTCGACGAGCAGGTCGATGACCGCCTCCTCCTCGATCGCCCGGCCGTACTCGGACATCGCCACGGCCAGGGCCGGATCCCAGAGGCTGGAGGCGGGGACGCCGCTGAGATCGATCGAGGGCACATCGAGGTTCGCGGCAGCGCGGTAGTCGCTCGACACGAAGCGCCACGGCGTCCACGGGACACGGGTGCGCAGGAAGGCAGCCACGCGCAGCCCCGGCCAGTCGAAGTCGCCGTGGTAGCGACACTCGGCTCCGTGCGCGGTCAGTAGTGCCAGCAGTTCGACGACGGCGGTGCTGGGCTGTCCCCAGGTGCACACCAGGACCGGGTCTTGCCGGACGGTTGGTGCGGTCTCGTTGCCCGCGACGGCGGCCCAGCGTGTCGCCGCCAGCTCGACGACCGTAGGGTTCTCGCACACGTGGACCACCCGGTCGGACCGCAGCGACGCGATGCCGCCCGACCGGACCTGGTCGAGAGTGAGCACCAGAGGCGCCCTGGCTGCGCGCATCTGCTCCGCGCATGCCGAGGTCGCCGCCGCGAGGCTCGTGCCCTCGCTGTGCGCGGCGCCGCTCAGGCCGAGAGCCAGCACGGTGGAGGCGACATTCGACATCACGACACCGGCAGCTGCCCACACCTCGCGAGTTGAGCGGGCCCGGCTGGATCCGCCTGCGAAGGAAGCCGCGACCGCACCGACCGCCAGGCGTCCGAGCGCCCTGGAGTCGTCGAGGGCGTGCGCATCGCCGAGCACCCGGCGGGCGAGGACCGCCAGCGGCTCGCCCTGGACCGGCAGCTCGTCCATGACCGCGCGCAGTTGTGTGACCAGTTGCGCGCCGACGTCGGGGCCAGGCGCCCGGTCGGTACGGCGGGCCTCGGCTCCGGCTGCTCGCTTCAGGCCGCCGCCGGCGCAGAATCCGGACCACCACTCGGCAAGCCGGCTCGGACCATCGTCGAGAAGGTCCTGCTCGACCGCCCGCCACGCCTCGGCCTCGCGCTCCGCGAGCGCGCGCTGGTCGACGACCGGTCCGGTCAGCGCGACCACGGCGTCGGCCAGCCCGGGCGGCCACGGCCCGCGGCGCAGTACCTCGTCGACGGCGGCGAGGTCGATTCGCAGCGACGTACCGGACCGACGCGGACGACCCACCAGCCGGACCGCCGCCTCGCGCTGGAGCTCGTTCGGCGAGTCGAGCCGGACGACGCCGGTCAACGCACCTCCACCGGCGCCGAGGATCCGTGACCGCACCCGTTCCACGAGCCATGCCATCTCCGGCGGCCCGAGGAGTCGTCGTACCGCGGCGAGATCGCCGCCGTGGTCGGTCATCCGAACAGGGAATCCCCGTCCTGACCGGTGGCCGCCGCGGTGGTGAGTGCGGTGGCGCGTGCGTCGGCGTCCACGTCGTTGTCGCGTCGGCGGGCCCGGCCGTCCCAGCGCCACCGGGTCACGCCGACCGCGTCGACCCCTTCGATCCGGGAGAGCTGGGCGATCGACAGTCCGGGAACCTCCGGATAGCAGCCCCACTCGCGTTCGCTGGTCATCACCACGTCCAGGTCGAAGGTGGCGAGCAGGCCGAGCGACTTCGCGCGCGAGTCGTCGTCGACGCCGGCGAATGCCTCGTCGAGCAGGATCAGTCGCGGGGCGTGTGGATCGGCTGAGTTGTAGTGGGAGGCCGCAGCGGCGAACAGCGGGACCGACACCGCCAGCACCTTCTCGCCTCCCGACGCCGGTCCGGATGCGGAGCGCCAGCTGCCGTGCTGCCAGCGCTCGACGGCGAAGGTGTGCCACTGGCGGTAGTCCAGTGCCTGCTCCAGGTGCTCCTGCCAGCCGCCGGTGGGATCGGCCTGCCGGATCTCGGCGATCCGTGCCTGGAGGAAGCCGCCGATCGCCTCACGGTCCTTCGCCGACCAGGTCGCGTCCGAGCGGAGCATCAGCTCGCGCGCCGCGCCCAGCCCCACCGGACCGTCCGCACGCTCGCGCCAGCGGACCCGAAGCTGCATGCCGGTGGAGGTCTTGCGCTCGGCAAGCTCGCGGTTCATCCGGTCCAGCTGCCTGTCGGCTGCCAGCAGCAGCTCGTGGAGGTGACCCGCGACCTCGTTGACCAGGTGGTTCTCCAGGATCTCGCGTTCCTTGGCGCTGAGCAGCCGTTCACGCTCGGCGACATCACCGGCCAGGCGCTCGGCCAATCGATCGATGTCGACCTCGTCGCCGCGGTAGCGGACCCGGGAGATCAGCACGTCGTCGTGCGGTTCGAGGAGGGCCGTGTGGCCGTGGCGGCTCATCTGGGAGGCGAGTTCGTTGGCCGCGCCAGAGAGACGCTGTTGAACGGCGTTCCAGCCGTCCGCCGACTCGTCCACGTCGCCGAGCTGCTGCTCGGCGGTGCGGGCCAGCCCCACCGAGGCCGTGACGGTCCAGGCGTCGGGATCGGCGACGTCGGGGGTGTCCAGTTCCGGCAGAGCGACGCGCAGCAGACCGGTGCCGACGAAGACCCGAAGTGATTCGACGACGGTGGCGCGGGCCGTGCTCTCCTGCTCGCGTTGTTCGGTGAGATCCACCAGCTGCTGCTCGAGCCGGGCGCTGTTCGTCGCCGCGGTGACGCGTGCTTCTCGCAGGCGGGACTGGGTTTCCACGACCTCCTTCAATCCTTGTGCCGTCGCGGCCAGTTCCGCTTGGAGCTGGGCGACCGTCGCCCCGACCGTCGCCTGGAGTGCCTCTGCCTCGGCTCGGAGTGAGGCGGCCTCCGAGCGGTGGGCGCGGGCCGCGGCGTCGGCTTCGTCGCGCCCCTGGGCCGCCTCGGCGGCGCGCGTCCGCGCGGCCTCACGTGCCCGCTCTGCCTCAGCCGCGGCCGTGAGCGCGTTGCGCAGCTCCGCCAACGCCTCCCGATAGTCCGCCACCGCTGCGCCGGTCCGATCGAGCAGCTCCTCGGTCGTGCCCAGGTCGAGCGCGGTGCCGGCCTCCCGCAGACGACCGTCCGCCTCGGCTGCCTCGACGGAGCGTCGCTCGGTCACCGCTCGCGCCATCGTCACATCGGCCTGCGCCTGCTCCACAACGCGTCGTGCAGCCGCGTCGCGGGCGTGGGCGGCGATCAAGTCCTGCTCGACATCGGCGGGGTACGAGGCCAGTTCGGCGGTGATGTCGTTCAGTCGGCGGTCGGCCTCGATGACGCGAGCGCGAGCAGCGGCGAGCTCGGCAGCGACCTGCTCAGCCTCGGCGCGCAGGCGAGCGATCAGATCGCGCCGGTGAGCCTCGCGGGCGCCGGCGCCGACATGCTCGGCCTGCTGTTTGTGCCACGAGCCGCGTGCGGGACCGGCGCCCCAGCGGCCGCCGAGATCGACCCACAGGTGAGCGCCGGCATCCTCACCCAGTCCGATCCGGGAGAGGACGTCGGCGACCACGACGTCGGCCACTCCGCTGTCCGGGGCCACGGCTGGAGTCAGCGCCTGGCCCAGATGAGCGTGCTCGCAGCGTGCGCCGCCGGCCCCGAGGACGACGTCGCCGTCCGCCTCCACCCGCCCGTCGTCGAACACCCAGGCGTCGAGCAGGCCGGCGGACTGCAACGCCGCCTCGAGCCCTGCCTGGTCTGTCGGGGAGAGCCCGGCAGCGAAGTCGACGAGTTGCCACAGTGGTGCTCCGGGGACCCCTGCGCGCGCCCGCTGATCGCGGCCGGGCGCTGCGGTCGGAGCGGGATCCTGGCCGGACTCCAGCTCGGCTATGCGGTCCTCGAGCGCGCGGAGCTGCTCGTCGTGTCCGTTCGCGGCGAGCTCGGCCTCGGCCTTGAGCCGGCCAGCACGCTCCCGGGCGACGCTCCCGGCGTGATCCACGGCTCGCCGGACCGGAGAGACGTCGACCAGCGCGCGCGCCCAGCTTGCGGCCGCCTCGGTCAGTTCGTCGGTCTCGTCCTCGACGCCGATCACGTCCAAGCCGCGTAGGAAGGCGCGCACCGCGTTGCGGTACTTCCCGACCACGGCATCGACATCGGCGTCCGCGGCCGCCAGGGCTTCGGTGGTGCGCGTGAGCGCGCTCTCCTTGTCGTCGAGCGCGGAGCGCTGTTGGTCCGCCCTGGCCTGAGCGGCTGCCGCCGCCCGAAGGAGCCCGCGGACGTGTCGGACCTGCTCGGTACGGCGGCCGATGGCGTCGCGTGCGCGGTCACCGTCGCTGCGGATCGCCGGATGTTCGGCCGCCAGTCCGGCCTCGAGGGCGAGCGCCAGCGCCGCGTTCTCGCGCCGCCGGGCCTCCGCGGCGGTGCTCGCCGATCGGACGTCGGCATCCTCGTAGGACGCGGCTTCGCGCTCGGCACGCCGGCCCGCGTCGTGAGCGCCGCGCTCGGCGTCCATGGCGCGGTTCTCGGCGTCGCGGGCGGCGTTGTCGGCGCGGTGCAGCCGGTCGGCGTCGCGCATCTCGGGACTCTCCCGTAGCGCCCGCTCGCGTCCGCGCAGCATCTCGTGCTCCTGGTCGGCGTCGGCGAGCGCGACAGCGATCCGCTCCGTCTCGGCTGTCGCGGTCCCCAGATCGGCCTCGATCCGGTGCAGCGTTCGCCCGACATGCTCATAGCGGGAGTTCGCCTCCCGCAGCGCCGTCGTGCGTCGCCGTGTCGCGACCTGGCCGTAGGCGCGATAGTGGCGAAGGAAGACCTCGGCGGAGCCGAGGGTGTCCTTGATGTCCGCGAGTCCCAGACGCTCCTCCTCCAGGGATCGGAAGGACTCCGCAACGTCGGAGACCACTGCCTGGTCGAGCGGTGCCAATGCCTCGGTGAGTGCCGCGGAGAGTGCCTTCTCGTCGGGGCGCTTGGACAGCTGTGGCTGACGCAGTTGGACGAGGAGGTCGATGAGCGCTGCGTATCGCTCCTCCCCCAGGCGGAACAGCGCCTCGTCGACCGCGCGCCGGTAGGCCTCCTGGGTCCCGTACACCTGGCCGGCGCCGTCGATCTCCTCGCGGAGTCGCTCGGCGGTGAGCACCGTGCGGGTCGAGTCGATCAGGCGAAGATCGCCGATCCGGCGGGCGGTGGTGAAGTACCACGTCTTGACGATCCCGCGGCCGGCGGCCGCCTTCAGCCCGATGCCCAGGGTGAGGAACCGCTCGGATCCGTCGGCCTCTCGTCGTCCGAACTCGACCCACGCGTAGCCGGTGCGCTCACTGTGCGGGTGGGCACCGCCGAGGAGGAGGTTCCACTCCATCCGCTTCTTGGGGTCGGCGTCCGGCTCGACGCGACGGGGGAGGACAGAGCCGTCCAGCAGGAAGGGCAGCGTCAGTGCCAGCACCTTCGACTTGCCGGTGCCGTTGTTGCCGCGCAGCAACAGCCGTCCGTCGTGGAACCAGAACTGCTCGTCGTCGTAGTAGAACAGGTCGACCAGCCCGAGGCGCTGGGGCTGCCAGCGTTCGGTCGACGGCTTCGGCAGCACGGTGCCCTCGATGGTGCTCTCGGTCATCGGGTCTTCCTCGTCTGGATCGTCGGAGCGGTCACCTTGAACCGCTGGAGTGCCGGCAGCGGCTCGATCAGCAGGTCGTCGGCCGGGCCCGTGACGCGGATCAGGCCCAAGCCGGCCAGCCGGGCCAGCGCCTCGTCCAGCAGGCTGTGGTCCGCCCCCGGATCCCGGGTGCTCTTGCGCCAGTACGACGCGTGCTCCCGGGCGAGGCGCCGCAGCAGCCTGCGCAGATCGCCGGCCGGCGTGGCGCCCCGAGCGGCGAGATGCTCGGCCACGAGCAGGGTCGCGTGCCCGTCGGTTCCCTGCTCCGGCATCCGTAGGTCGGTGAGCTGGTCATCAGGGTCGACCAGGGCGATCCCCTCGGCACGCAGCTCGGCGATCAGGCCGGTCGCCTCGCACAGCCGCCTGGTCAGCGGCACCCGCTGGTTGAGCAGATAGGCACGCTCCGCGTCGGGAAGCTCGTCGTAGTAGACGACCGGATCCATCAGCAGCCGCCGGGACACGGCGTGACGGAGCTGTCGATTGGTCTCCTCGTCGGTGTAGGCCGGCGGCGGTTCGTGCAGCGCCTCCTCGATCGCCGCGATGTCCGGGTCCGGCCCGAGCCCGGCCTCCACCAGGGCGGGGCTGTGCGTCGTTGAGAGCATCGTCGCCAGCACCCGGCGGTCCAGGTCGTAGAGCGCGTCGCCGTGGCCGGCGGCGTAGGACTCCTCGTCGCCGGCCACCCGGACCAGGACGCCGTGCTGCAGCAGTAGCCTGATCGCCGCGACCAGGTCGGACCGCTCCTCACGGTTGCCCAGGGTGAACTCCACGCTCTCCAGACCGGGCTGGCGAGCGGCGAGGACGACGTCCTCGGCGAGTCGGCCGAGTGCCACCTGCGCGTCGGAGCGCTCCAGAACGGCCAGGGCGAGGCACAGCAGCACATAGCGCCGGCGGGTGAATGGTGGATCTGCCTTGCGGGCGCGGGCCGGGTGGCGCTCAGCGACGCCGAGCGCGGTTGCGCCGCGCGGCACCGAGGACACCTGCAGGCGCACGGTCTGGGCCTCGACCACCAGCCGCCATCCGGTCTCGCGCTGGAACCACTCCCGGAGCTGATCGGCGTGCCGGCGGACCTGGCGGAAGAGCTCGCCGTCGGACTGGGCTCGCAGCACCGGCCGCAGCAGGAGCGCCCGCAGCGCCCGGGTTCGGGACTCGGCGTCGCGGTCGGTCAGCGCGTCGTTGATCCGCGGTCCGAGGTCGATGCCGTTCATGGGCGCTCCCCCGAGGGCTCGGTGGTCGAGCTGATGTCGACGACGTGGTTGGGTCCGACCAGCTCGCCGTCGGGTGTGCTGATCACGGCGACGCCCCCGCCGGGGTCGCGGGTCAAGGTGACGACGAGCTCGCCGTCGGATGTCTGCACCCGCGAGGTGGTCGCGTCGGGTCCCATCGCGCCGAGTGCGTCGCCGAGCAGTCCGAGGAAGAGCCGGAACGCCTCCGGGTCGAGGACACCGAAGGCGCTCAGCGGCTTCGGGCCGCCGGTCAGGATCCGCCGCCGCGCCGCGGCGGTCTGCTCGGCTTCGAGCCGTGCCTGCTCGACGAGCATGGTCCTGGCCGCCGAGCGGTCCGCTACGCGGGCCGCTCGGCCGCGACGCTCGTAGGAGCCGGTACGACGCAGTTGGGGGCTGATCTCGACCGGGGGTGCCTCGGACCAGGGTGTTGCATTCCCCAGTTGTTCGGCCGCCCACCGCTCCTGGGCCTCGCCGGGCACGCTGAGGTGGCGTACGGAGGTGAGACCGAAGGCCGTACGCCACAGCCGGTGCCGGTCGCCGTCCTCGGGCAGGACCGCGAACCAACGGGCCAGAGTGACGAAGTCGCGGGAACGGTCGGCGCGCCCGCCGGACTGCTCGTGGAGCGTCCGGACCACGGCGAGCAGCGCCGGGATCGCCGCCCGCGCGCGTGACCGGAGCAGCCTCGCCTCGGACTCGCGCCCGGGTGTGCTGACGAACCAGTCGGTCAGCCCCGACCACTGCCGCCGCCAGATCGCGCGCCCGAGATCGACCGCGTCGCCGTTCTCCCCGGGCGCGGCGTCGGCCGCCTCTCGCTCCGCGGCGACCCCGGCCAGGAAGTCCACGCCCTCGGTGTCGATCGCGTCAAGGAGCTCGGCGATGGCGGCACCACGGGTGAGCAGGTCGTTGATGAACCGCTCCAGATAGTCGATGAGCTGCTGCTTGTAGGCGAGGAAGGCGTCGACGTCGGCGTCGTGCAGGTCGATGGTGCGCTGGATCGAGCCCATGAAGGCGACCGCGTTCTCGGCGAGCTCACCGAACCGCTCCCGCAGGCTGCGCAGCGTCTGGTGGATCTGGGCGGCGTCGGTCGCCTCGCCGGCGTCCCGCGCTCGGACGGCGTCGCGCAGCGCGGTGAGGAGCACGATGATGTCGGCGAGCGCCACGGACTGGAGGGCGCCACGGCTGCCGAGCGCGGCGTCGTACTGCGCGAGGGCCCGCTCCGCAGCCTCGCCCGGACGCGTGAGCTGGTAGAGCATGCGGCGGCGATAGAAGTCCTCCAGAGCGGTCACCCGGCTGGAGTCGGGGATCGCGATCAGGTTGCCCCAGGTCGGTTGGGCGAGCCGCTCGAGCGCCTCCGACACCGCGGTCTCGGTCACGGGCCGTGCGTAGGTCGTCACCAGCGCCGCGTGGACCTGCTCGGGACGCGCGTGGACGGTGAAGCGCTCCTTCTCGGCCATCAGCACCCGCATGATCAGCCGATAGAGGGCAGCATTCTGCGTGGTGAGGTAGGCGAACGGGCCGTAGCCCTCGGCGCTGGCAGGGACCTGCTCGGTCATGGCATCCGATCCTGTCACGGGGGGCCGACGGATCTGTCGGCGGATCCTGCGGCGAAAGGCCGGTATGACGGAGACTGAGCCGGTCGGGGCCGGGTACGCGTCGTAGATGGACGACGAGGTACTCCACGG
This sequence comes from Nocardioides humi, assembly GCF_006494775.1. Taxonomy (NCBI): domain Bacteria; kingdom Bacillati; phylum Actinomycetota; class Actinomycetes; order Propionibacteriales; family Nocardioidaceae; genus Nocardioides; species Nocardioides humi. The sequence continues at coordinate 3,329,478 of NZ_CP041146.1, forward strand.
ATATCTGCAGCACCACTGGGTCGGCTCGACCGCGGGCGTCTCGCTGTTCCAGCGTGTCGCCCGCAGCCACGGCGACCCGGCGGCCGCGACGGTCGTCGGGGAGCTGGGCGAGGAGGTGGCCGGCGAGCGCGAGACGCTGCGGGGGCTGATGACCGCCGTCGGCGTGCGCCCGAGCCGGGTCGGCGCCCTCGCTGCGCGGGCCGGGGAGGTGGCCGGCCGCCTGAAGCCGAACGGCCGGGTCCTCAGCCGCTCGCCGCTGACCGACGTCCTCGAGCTGGAGGCACTGCGCGACGCCGTCTACGGCAAACGGGGTGGTTGGGAGGTGCTGCGCTCGGTCGCCGACGACGACCCGCGGCTGGACGCGGCGCTGCTCGACGACCTGCTGGCGCGTTCGGACCGGCAGCTGGAGCGGCTTCAGGGGCTGCACGTCGGCGTCTCGCGGAAGCGGTTGCTGGCGTGAGCGTTCCCTCGCCAGCGGTCCGCGCCGGCCGAGGAGCCCCGGGTACAGGACGAGAACGTCACGGGTGATGGGATCGCCCCGTGGGCGGTGTGCTGGAGGGCTTCGCGACGATCGCGATCGTGATCGCCCTCGGCGCGCTCCTGGCCGACCGCGGGATCGTCGACGCGCACGGCCAGCGCAGCCTGTCGCTGGCGTCGTTCTACCTCGCCAGCCCCGCCCTGCTGGTCACCGTGCTGGAGGACTCCGAGCCCTCGCGGGTGCTGTCGGGACCGCTCGTCGCGACCGCCGCGGGCGTGATCGTCAGTGCCGGGCTGATGGTCGCGGTGGCGCGGGTACGCCGGCTGGACCCCGGCACCACCGTGATCGCGAGCCTCTGCGCGGCGTACGTCAACGCGGGCAACCTCGGCATCCCGATCGCGGCGTACGCGCTCGGCGACGCGGCGCTCGTCGTCCCCGCCCTCCTGATGCAGCTGCTCGTGCTCCAGCCGCTGGCGCTGACCGTGCTCGACGTGGTCACCAGCCCCGAGCGGCCCTCGCTGCCGAAGATCCTGTCCCGGCCGTTCACCAACCCGCTGACCATCGCCTCCGTCACCGGACTGCTGCTGGCGACGACGGACACCGAGCTGCCGAGGGCGGTGCACGCGCCGCTGGAGCTGGTCGCCGGGATGGCGGTGCCCGCGATGCTCATCGCGTACGGCGTCGCGCTCCGCCTCGGCCCGCTGCCCGGACGCGGGGTGACGCCGCGGGCGCTGGTCACGGTGACGTCGCTGAAGATGGTGGTCCAGCCGGTGGCGGCGTACGTCGTCGGGCGCTTCTGCGTCGGCCTGGACGGTCCCGAGCTGTTCGCCGTCACCCTGCTCTCGGCGCTGCCGACGGCGCAGAACGTCTTCGTGGTGGCGATGCGCTACGAGCGCGGCATCCTGCTCGCCCGCGACGCCATCTTCGTCTCGACCATGGCCTCGGCGCCGGTCGCGATCCTGATCTCGGCCCTGCTCGCCTGACTTCGCCATCGGTTGACCAGGTCAGTCTGGTCAGCCTAGTGGGGTGCGGCTACGCTGGCGGGGTGAGCGTGACCGTCAACGTCCAGGAAGCCAAGACTCGCCTCTCCGAGTTGCTGAAGCGGGTCGAGGCGGGCGAGGACGTGGTCATCGCCCGAGCCGGTCACCCCATCGCGGAGCTGCGGCCGGTTCGGAAGGTCGACCTGGTGTTCGGCGGATTCGACGTCGAGGTGGGCGACGCCTTCTTCGAGCCGCTCGACGAGGGCGATCTGGCGGCTTGGGAGGGCGCGGACGCGGTCGCCGAGGCCGGATGACGCTGCTCCTCGACACCCACGTCCTGCTCTGGGCGGCGACGGACAGCCCGCGGCTCGGGCACGGGGTCCGAGTCCGGCTGGGGTCTGCCAGCGAGCGGCACGTCTCCGCGGCGTCGGCCTTCGAGATCGCCACCAAGACCCGGCTCGGCAAGCTTCCCCACGGACGCTCGGTCCTCGACGGGTGGGCCCGACTGCTCCGCAACCTCCAGGCGACCGAGCTGCCGCTCTCGGTGGCACACATGAGCCGTGCCGGGGGACTGCTCTGGGAGCACCGGGATCCCTTCGACCGGATGCTTGTCGCGCAGGCGCAGCTCGAGGGTCTGACGCTGCTGACGGAGGACCGCGCCATCCGTGAGTACGACGACGTGCGGACTGTCTGGGGAGCGCGGTAGCCCGCCTGTCGGGCCGACCTTCGCCGGACGGGTACCACCGATGTCATAGGTTGCGCCTGTGGGAGTTGTCGGAGACATCGATCGGGCGCAGCGACGGAGATCCGCCGTCGGCTTCCCGCTCGCGGTCGTCTACAAGTTCTTCGACGACCAGGGGAACTACCTCGCGGCGATCCTGACCTTCTACGCCTTCCTCTCGATCTTCCCGCTCATGCTCCTCGGCACATCGATCCTCGGCTTCATCCTCGACGGGCGCCCGGCGCTGCAGGAGCAGGTCCTCGACTCCGCCCTCGGCCAGTTCCCGATCATCGGTGACGCGCTCGGCCGGCCGGAGGGCATCCAGGGGTCGACGGGCGGCATCATCGTCGGCTCGCTGACCGCCCTGTACGGAGCGCTCGGGCTCGGCCTCGCGCTGCAGAACGTCCAGTCCGCGGCGTGGGCGGTGCCGCGCAACAGCCGGCCGCATCCGGTGATGACGCGGGTCAACAGCCTGTTCATCCTGGGGGTGGCGGGCACCGCCATCTTCACGGTGTTCGTCGGCTCTGCGGTGCTGACCGAGACCAAGCTGGTCGGCGACCTGTCCACCCACGGATGGTTCCACTGGCTGGTGCGCCTGCTGACCGTGATCCTCCTCGGCTCGATGATGACCGTGCTGCTGCGGATGGCGGCGGCCCGTGCGATCCGGGACCGGGGGATCCGTGCGGCGCCGGGCGGGTTCACGATCGCGGTGCTGTGGCAGTTCCTGCAGTACATCGGCACCGTCTACGTGACGAACGTGCTGGCGAGCACGAACCGGAACAACATGACCGAGACCTTCGGCGTGGTCCTCGGCCTGATGGGCCTGCTCTACATCGGCGCGATCATGGGCGTGCTCGGGATCGAGGTGAACGTCGTCCTCGCCCGCAAGCTGTGGCCGCGCGCCCTGCTCACCCCGTTCACCGACTCCGTCGACCTCACCGAGGCCGACCGCCGCGCATACGCCATGTACGCCCAGATGCAGCGGCACAAGGGCTTCGAGACCGTCACCGTCCGCTTCGACGGGCGTGACGGCGACACCCACGAGATCGCGCTCGACCCCCGCACGGAGAAGGTCCACAAGCAGCACATCGCCGGCCGGCCGCCGCGCCCCGAGGCGGCGGACGAGCCGACCCAGCCGGTGAACCTCCCGCCGTCCATCTGACTACGGTGGTCCCATCACGCACAGTCGGATGAGGAGGACTCCCCATGAGTCAGCAGGTGAAGGCCGTCGTCGCTCGGGCGAAGGGTGCGCCGGTGGAGGTCGTGACCATCAACGTGCCGGACCCGGGGCCGGGCGAGGCGGTGGTGAAGGTCCTCTCGTGCGGGGTGTGTCATACCGACCTGCACTACCGCGAGGGTGGGATCAACGACGAGTTCCCGTTCCTGCTGGGCCACGAGGCCTCGGGCATCGTGGAGGCGGTCGGCCCGGACGTCACCGGCGTCGCGCCGGGCGACTTCGTGGTGCTGAACTGGCGCGCGGTGTGTGGTGAGTGCCGGGCCTGCAAGCGGGGCGACCTGCACTACTGCTTCAACACGCACAACGCCACCCAGAGGATGACCCTCGCCGAGGGTGAGGACGCCGGCACCGAGCTCTCGCCGGCGCTGGGGATCGGGGCGTTCGCGGAGAAGACCCTGGTCGCGGCCGGCCAGTGCACCAAGGTCGACGCCAACGCCCGTCCCGCGGCCGTGGGCCTGCTGGGCTGCGGGGTGATGGCCGGCATCGGTGCCGCGATCAACACCGGCCAGGTCGGTCGCGGGAAGTCGATCGCGGTCATCGGCTGCGGCGGGGTCGGGGTCGCGGCCATCGCGGGCGCTGCGCTCGCCGGCGCGTCGCCGATCATCGCGGTCGACATCGACGCCAAGAAGCTCGCCAAGGCGCGGGAGATGGGCGCCACCCACACCGTCGACTCGAGCGGCTCGTCGGGCGTCGATCCGGTCGAGGAGATCAAGCGGATCTGCGCGGAGGTCTACGAGGGCGCCGACGGCGCCGACGTCGTGGTCGAGGCGGTCGGGCGCCCCGAGACCTGGAAGCAGGCGTTCTACGCCCGCGACCTGGCCGGCACCGTGGTCCTGGTCGGCGTCCCGACGCCGGACATGAAGGTCCCGGAGATCCCGCTGATCGACGTGTTCGGCCGTGGCGGGGCGCTCAAGTCGTCCTGGTACGGCGACTGCCTGCCCTCACGCGACTTCCCGATGCTCGTCGACCTCTACCAGCAGGGCCGGCTCGACCTGGACGCGTTCGTGACCGAGGAGATCGGGATCGGCGACATCGAGGCCGCGTTCGACAAGATGCACCACGGCGACGTACTCCGCTCGGTGGTGATCCTCTGATGGCCGGTCCGTCGTCTGCCAGGGTCGACCATGCCGTCACCTCGGGCACCTTCTCCCTGGACGGCGAGACCTTCGACGTCGACAACAACGTCTGGGTCGTCGGCGACGACACCGAGTGCGTGGTGATCGACGCCCCGCACTCGGTCGAGGACATCCTGCAGGTGGTCGCGGACCGGCGGGTCAAGGCGATCGTGTGCACGCACGCCCACGACGACCACGTCCGCGTCGCCCCCGCCCTCCGGGAGGCCACCGTCGCGCCGATCCTGCTGCATCCCGACGACCGGCCGCTGTGGGAGCTCACCCACCGTGAGCACCTGTGGGACGTGGACCTCGCCGACGGCCAGACCCTCGAGGTCGCCGGCACGACCCTGCAGGTGCTGCACACCCCGGGCCACGCCCCGGGCGCGGTGTGCCTGTACGCCCCGGACCTGGGGTGCGTGTTCACCGGCGACACCCTCTTCCATGGCGGCCCCGGCGCCACCGGTCGCTCCTACAGCGACCGGCCCACCCTGGAGGCCTCCATCCGCGCCAAGCTGTTCGACCTGCCGCCCGACACGATCGTCCACACCGGCCACGGCGAGGACACCACCATCGCCGCCGAGCGGGCCGGACTCGACGCTACGGAGTGACCCGGAGCAGCTCGCGCAGCCGGCCGAGCACGTCGTCGTCGAGGCCCAGCCCGTCGCGGAGGTACGACGTCCGGTCGCCGAAATGGGTGGCGACCGCGGTCCAGGCGGAGTCGAGGTACTCGCTCGCCACGACGAGGGTCGGCTCGTAGACGCCGACCAGGTCCGGGCCCAGGTGCTGGGCGATCTCGGCCTCCACCCGGGCCCGGCTGGCGGCGCTGCGGGCGTTGGTGAGCAGGTAGTCGGACTCGATGGTCGGGTCGTCGACGCCGGCGATGTGCAGCAGCAGCGCGGACACCCAGCCGGTCCGGTCCTTGCCGGCGGAGCAGTGGAAGAGCTGCGGCCCGCCGATCGCGAGCTGGCGCAGGACGCCGCCGAACGCGGTCCGGGAGCGGTCCTCGGTGACGAAGGTGCGGTAGACGTCGTCCATCAGCACGACGGCGTCCTCGCGGCTGCGCAGGCTCGACATCCGCTCCATCGGGATGCCGATCGCGTCGAAGTGCAGGGCCTCGGCGCCGGGTACGGCGGGGTCCGGGTGCAGGTCGACCTCGGTAGGGGAGCGCAGGTCGATGACGGCGCGCAGGCCGATCGAGCCGATCCGCCCGTGGTCGTCGTCGGTGAGGCGCAGGTCGTTGGAGCGGTAGAACACGCCGGTCCGGAGCCGGGCGCCGTCCCGGGTGGCGTAGCCGGGACCGGCCACGTCGCGGAAGTTGTCGGCGGAGGCGAGCCGGAGCCGCTCGCCGTCGTCCGGGGTGGTCACGGGGAGCCGTCCTCGGTGGTGCCGTCGGCGATCTCCTCCTGCGTCAGCGGCCGCCACGGGGACGGCGACTCCTTCGTGGACGGCGCCTCCGGGCTGACGCCCTGGTTCCACCACTGCGCGACATAGGCCCTGCCCCGGAGCTGGACGCGGTCGCCTGCCTTGTAGACGTCGACGGCGCTCCAGTCGGCGAAGGTCCCGGGGGCACGGTCGGGGTCGGCTCGGGCGTCTCGCCCGGCAGGACCGGTCCGATCAGCCGCCAGGCGGAGGCGCTCGCCTCGACCGTCGGGTCGTCGGGTACGTCGCCGCTCGTCCACCACTTGGCGACGTAGACGTTCTGCTTCCACACCACGCGCTGGTCCTTGAGGTAGATGCTCTCAGGGTCCCAGATCGGGTAGGGGCTGGTGGCGGGGTCGTCGGTCGTGGTGGCCGTGGGATCCGCGGTCGTGGTGTTGGTCGTGGGTGCCGCCGGGGCCGGCTCGCCCTTCAGCCGCAGGCCCAGGACCCGTGCGAACGCTCCCGTCTCCTGCTCGACGCCGCTGCACGAGTCGGACACCTTCGTGACGTCGGGCCAGTTGCTGCTGCACTCCCGGTCGCGGTTGAGGGACCACAGGGAGAGGCGGCCGAGGCGCTGCTGGGCGGCGAAGGACTTCAGCACGCGGGCGTCCTCCAGGGTGAACACCTCGCCGGCCACGTCGTTCTGGCCGAGCATCGGCGTGGCGCCGAGCCCCCGCCAGAGCTGGGCGCTGGTGCGGTGCGTGCCGGCGGCGTCGTACAGGTCGGCGAGCTGGTCGTGGGTGCTCTCCAGGGCCTGCACCGCGGCGTCCCCCATGGACTGTCCCGCGTCCCGGCTCCCGCCGTAGTCCATCGTCATCACGTTCACGCCCGCCAGGTCGACGCCCCCGCGCACCATCTGGTCGACCAGCGCGCGGCCCTCGGCGGTGAGACCGTCCGGGGCGACGGGGAGGGTCAGCCAGACCTCGACGCCGGTGCTCTCCTGGAGCCGTGCGACGGCCTGGGTACGACGCTCGTTGGCCGCCGTGTCGGAGAGCGCCTCGCCCTCCACGTCGAGGTCGATGACGCTCAGGTCGTAGCGGGCCACGACCGCGCGGTAGGCGTCGTACAGGTCGTCGGGATCGGTGCACGCGACGGCGAGCTCGGTGTTGGCCTGGCCCCCGAAGGACACGATCGGGGTGCCGCCGAGCTGGCTCAGCCGGGCGATCCGGCGGTCGAGGTCGAGCTCCTCACCCGCCTCGGGGAGGGTGTGGTAGGTGCCCCAGGTCGGCGTGCAGTCGTCGGCGGCCGCGGCGACCACGAAGGACAGCACGGCGTTGGCGCCGGCCCCGGCCTCCGGCTCCTCGAAGGGCAGCGAGGGCGTCGCGGTCACGTCGACGTACCCGGCGAACCAGGACGCCTGCGGGACCTTCACCCGCGCGTCCTGGAACCAGCGCCACCCGCGCAGGGAGGCGAAGACCAGCGCCACCGCCACCAGCAGTACGACGACCAGACGCGTCCACGACAGGCGTCGTCCCTCGACCAGCGCCACAGTCCACCCCACTCGCTTTCCCTCGCCGTTCGCCCTCCCGCAGCCCGGCCAGCGACTACCCTACGAGGCTGGGCCCGGGTGCGGGGCGCGAATGACAGCACCGGACCGGGGGAGGGTTCGCATGCAGGGGAGAGCCGCGACCGGCGGCGGCACGGCCGTGCCCGTGCGCCGGCGGCAATGGGGCGCGGAGCGTCGGTCGGAGCCGATGCCCATCGTCCACCTGCGCCCGACCATGGCCAAGCTGACCTGGGGCCGGATCGCGATCACCGCGACCGTGCTGTTCTGGTTCGCCTACCTCGTGTCGACGATCGCGCGGCACCTCCTCAACGGCGTCGGCGGCTTCCGGTTCACGATGGAGGCGATCTCCTATCTGACGGTCGTGACCTTCCTCACGTTCTCGGCGCTGATGTACCTGGTCGCCCGGCAGGGCGCGATGAAGCGGTTCCGGGTGCACCAACGGGTGCCGCGCGGCCTGCTCGACGAGCACTTCGCCGACAGCGGTCGCTCGCTGACCGTGCTGGTCCCGTCGTACGCCGAGGAGCCGGACATCGTCCGGCTGACCCTGTGGAGCGCCGCCCTGCAGGAGTACCCCGACCTGCGGGTCATGCTCCTCGTCGACGACCCGCCGTTCCCCACCGATCCGGTGGTGCGGGAGCGGCTCGACGCGACCCGGGCTCTCGCGCGCGACGTGGAGCGCGCCCTCGCCGTGCCGCACGGCCGGGCGGCGGCCGCCTACGAGCAGGCCCGGCGTGTCCTGGGCGAAGCACCGGTCGCGCCGGCGGGCAGCCTGGCCGCGCTGGCCGAGGAGTACCGCGCCGCAGCGGAGTGGCTGGAGCAGATGGCCGAGCAGGAGGCCGTCGCGGACCACGTCGCGGAGTTCTTCGTCGACCAGGTCCTGATGGGCCTGGCCAGCGAGCTGCGACTCTCCCTCCTCGCCATCGAGGCCGCGGTGGAGCAGGGCGGCCGGATGGCGTCGGAGCGGGTGCGCGAGCTGCACCGGCGCCTGGTGTGGATCTTCGCGGCGCAGGTCGGCAGCTTCGAGCGCAAGCGCTACGCCTCGCTGTCGCAGGAGGCCAACAAGGCGATGAACATCAACGCCTATCTCGGCCTGATGGGTGCCACGTGGCGGCCGAGCGAGTCGGCCGAGGGCACGCTGCTGAGCCGGCTGGCGCCGGACGCGCCGCGCGAGGACACCGACCTGGTCGTGCCGGACAGCGAGTACGTCCTCACCCTCGACGCCGACTCGCAGCTGCTGCGCGACTACTGCCTGCGGCTGGTCTACTTCCTGGAGCAGCCGGAGAACCAGGACGTCGCGATCACCCAGACGCCGTACTCCTCCTACCGCGGTGCGCCGACCCGGATCGAGCGGATCGCCGGTGCCACCACCGACATCCAGCACATCCTGCACCAGGGCATGACCTATCACGACGCGACCTTCTGGGTCGGGGCCAATGCGGTCATCCGGCGTCGGGCACTCGAGGACATCGTGCAGGTCGAGACCGTCGGCGGCTTCGAGATCCGCACCTACATCCAGGACCGGACGGTCATCGAGGACACCGAGTCGAGCGTCGATCTCGCTGCCGCGGGCTGGCGGCTGGTCAACTACCCGGAGCGGCTGAGCTACAGCGCCACCCCGCCCGACTACGGCTCGCTGGTCGTGCAGCGCCGGCGCTGGGCCAACGGCGGGCTGTTGATCTTCCCCAAGTTCTGGGCCCAGCGGCGGCCGAGAGCGGCGGCCGGCGTACCGATCCGGTGGGGGGAGTTCACCCAGCGCCTCAACTACATGGCCTCGATCGCGTGGGCGAGCTTCGCGCTGCTGCTGTTGCTCTTCTACCCCTATGACGGGCGGCTGCTCTCCCCGCTGGTCATCGGTGCGGCGCTGCCCTACTTCCTGTGCATGGCCAGCGATCTGCGGCTGTGCGGCCACCGGCGCCTGGACGTGTTCCGGATCTACGGCTTCAACCTGATCCTGCTGCCGGTCAACCTGGCCGGCGTGCTGAAGTCGATCCAGCAGGCCTTCACCGGAGAGAAGATCCCGTTCGCGCGAACCCCCAAGGTGCGCAACCGTACCGCGGCTCCGGGACTGCACGTGCTCGTGTCGTACCTGATCGTGATCTACTCGCTCATCACCGCGTGGCGCAGCTACCAGCACGAGACCTGGGGGAATCTGGCCTTCGCGCTGTTCAACGCGGTCCTCGCTGCCGGCGCGATCTGGGCCTGCATCGGCGTCCGCAATTCCTGCGTGGACATGGCCATGGGCGTGGTGAACTGGCTGTTCGTCCCCGCTCGGAAGCCGGCGGCTCCGCAGACGGCGTCCGCCGGCCCGCAGCCGGTCGACTGGCAGAGCATCCTCTACCACGGTGACCGGCGGTTGGGACGGGACCTGCGGCGCCGCAACGACCGCCGCCGACGGATCACCCGCACCCGCGTGCCGCGGGGTGGTCGTTGAGGCACGTGCTGATCGGCGGTTCCTCGCGGGGGGACGGTCAGCCCCGGCGCGGGGCCGGGGGACGAACCGGGCCGTCCGGGCGGCGTACTCCGGGTAGCCGGGGCGCTGCATCATCGTCTGCTCGAGCAGGCGGGCGCCGGTCGCCTCGCTGAGGAACCAGGTCATCGCGGCCGGCGCGGCGACGGTGGCGAGGCCCGCCACCCAGCCGGAGGCCAGGCCGCCGGCGAGCCACAGCCCCCACCACACGCAGGCGTCGCCGAAGTAGTTCGGGTGCCGGGTCCACGCCCACAGGCCGGTGTCGAGGACCGCGGGCCGCTGGTCGCGCGGGCGGGAGCGGTACGCCGCCAGCTGGGCGTCGCCGACCGCCTCGAAGTAGATCCCGACCAGCCACACCAGCGCGCCCGCGGCGACGGCCGGCCACCAGCGCACCTCCAGGACGACGCCGACCGACACCGGCAGCGCGATCAGCGGGACCAGCGCGCCCTGGAGCGCGAACACCTTCCGGACCGCCCGGCCCATGCCCACCTCGGGGAGGCTCCCGCCGAGGAGCTTCTCGTAGCGTGGGTCCTCGCCGTCGTGCCGCGCCGTGCGCCGCCCGATGTGCCAGGCCAGCCGGGTCCCCCACAGCACCACCAGCGCCACCAGCAGCCAGCTGCGGGCGGGGGACCCGGCGTCCCGCGCGGCCGCGCCCGCCCCACACGCGAGCGCGGCCGTGGCGAACGCGGCCCCCCAGGCCACGTCCACCACGGCCACCCGGCCCTGGCGCCGGGCGACGAGCGCGGTCACCGCCATCACCGCCGCGGCGGCGACGACGGACAGCGCGACGCTGAGGATCAGGTCGGCCGCCATCCGGCTCACCAGTCCCGTACCCACGGAAGGCCGTGCGATGCTCCCGGCCGGACCAGCAGGATCTGGTCGACACCCATCCGCCCGTCGCGGAAAGCCATCGAGCCGCCGACGAGGTAGAGCCGCCAGACCCGGACCAGCTCCTCGCCGACCAGCGCGGTGATCGCGTCGAGGTTCTCCTCGAACCGCCGCAGCCAGCCGGCGACGGTGAGCACGTAGTGCTCGCGCAGCGCCTGCACGTCGCGCACCTCCAGGCCCGGCTCCTCCAGCAGGCCGACGGTCGCGGCGACCGGCCGCATGTGCATGTCGGGCGCGATGAAGGACTCGATGAACGGCCCGCCGCCCGGGTGCTTCGCGCCCCGCGACATCTGCTGCACCAGTACCCGGCCGCCCGGCCGCACCGCGTCGTGCAGCACCCGTGCGTACGCCGGGTAGTTGCGCCGGCCGACGTGCTCGCCCATCTCCAGCGACGCGACGGCGTCGTACTCCGCGCCTCGGACGGGGACGGCGTCGCGGTAGTCGCACAGCCGGATCTCCACGCGATCCGCCAGTCCCCGCCGCCGCGCGGCCGTCTCGGCGTACTGCTGCTGCTCGTGGGAGATCGTCACCCCGACGACGTGCGCGCCGTAGCGCTCCGCGGCGTGCAGCGACAGCGAGCCCCAGCCGCAGCCGACGTCGAGCAGCCGCATCCCCGGCTCCAGGCCGAGCTTGCGGCAGACCAGGTCCAGCTTGGCCTCCTGGGCGTCGGCCAGCGGCTGCTCCGGCGAGGAGTGGTAGCCGCAGGAGTAGGCCATGGTCCGCTCATCGAGGATCAGCGCGTAGAAGTCGGCGGTGGTGTCGTAGTGGTGGCTGATCGCCCGCCGGTCGCGGTCCCTGCTGTGCAGCCGGCCCCGGACCCGGGCCTGGGTGTCCGGGGGCGCGGGCGGGCGTCCCAGCAGGTCGAGCCCGAGCGCCGAGCGCAGGGCGCCGGCCAGCGCCCGCAGCGGCGGCCGCCGCCCGGACAGTCCGCGCTCGGCGGCGACCGCGAACGCGTGGGTGAGCGCCGCGTCCAGATCGCCGGGTACGTCGAGCTCGCCGGTCACGTAGGCCTGGGCGGCGCCCAGCTCGCCGGGGTGCCAGAGCATCCGGCGCAGCGCGTCGGGGGAGCGGAGCTCGACGACCGGCGCGTCCGCCGGGCCGGCCGTCGTACCGTCCCAGGCGACCAGCCGCACGGGGAGGTCGCCGCCGACGAACGGCCGCAGCGTGGCGGCCAGGTCCGGTGCGATGCCGGTGGTCATCGCGTCTCCTCCCGCACCAGGGTCAGCTGGTGGTCGTCGATGTAGCCGGCGGCGAACCCGGCGCGGCAGTACTCCAGGTAGAAGTGCCACATCCGCAGGAACCTCTCGTCGAAGCCGAGGCCGGTGACCCGGTCCCGCGCCGCGGTGAACGCCTCGTCCCACAGCCGCAGCGTGGTCGCGTAGTGCGGCCCGATCGCCAGGTCGTCGGCGATCCGCAGTCCGGTGTGCGCCCGCGTCACCTCGTCGACCGCCCGCACCGACGGCAGCGCTCCGCCCGGGAAGACGTACTTCGTGATGAAGGTGTGCGTCGTGGCCGTCGCGAGCATCCGGTCGTGCGGCAGCGTGATCGCCTGCAGCGCGACCCGTCCGCCGGGTGCGAGGACGTGGTCGAGGGTCCGGAAGTACGCCGGCCAGAACTCCCGGCCCACCGCCTCGATCATCTCCACCGACACCACCGCGTCGTACGCCGCCGGCGGCTCGTCGAGCAGCGCCCGGTAGTCGCACAGGTCGACCTCGACCCGGTCGGCGTACCCGGCCGCGGCGATCCGCTCCCGGGCCAGCTCCTGCTGCTCGACCGACAGCGTGACGGACCGGACCACCGCGCCGCGGGCGGCGGCGCGGATGGCGAGCTCGCCCCAGCCGGTGCCGATCTCGAGCAGCCGGGTGCCCGGCCCGACGCCGGCCTGGTCGAGCAGCCGGTCGATCTTGAGGTGCTGTGCGGCGACCAGATCGTCGGGCCCGGCGGTCGCGGGGTCGGCGAAGAGCGCGCTGGAGTAGGACAGGGTCGGGTCGAGGAAGGTCGCGAACAGGTCGTTGGACAGGTCGTAGTGGTGGGCGACATTGGCCTGCGTGTTCTCGCGGGTGCCGCGCTGGCTGCGCGGGATCCGGGTGACGACGAGCGAGCGCAGCCGCTGCAGCGGGCGCGGCACCAGCGTGGTCAGCTCGGCGGCCAGCACGGTGAGGAAGTCGCCGAGCACGCCGTCGCCGGGCGTGCCGTCCTCGGTCCAGGCGCCGCTCAGGTAGGCCTCGCCGAACCCGATGAGCTGGTCCCGGCCGAGCCGGGCGAACAGCTCCTCCGGCCGTCGTACGACGATCGCCGGGCCGCCGCGCCCGAGCACCTCCGCGGACCCGTCGGCGTGGCACAGCCGCACGGTCACGTCGAGCCGGGCGATGGCGGTGCGGAACAGCCGCTCGGCGATCCGGGCGGCGATCCCGCCGGTGCGGAGCCGGTCATGGTCGCGGATGGTGGGGCGGGGCTGCACCGGCAGCCGCCGGGCCCACAGCGCGACGCCGTGGGCGCGGATCAGCGCGGCGCCGCGCAGGCCGGCGAGCGGCAGCCGCGGCGGGTCGCTGGGCGTGCCGGTCAGGGCGGCGTCGAAGCGCGCGCCGTCGTCGGTGACCAGGCGGACGGCGATCCGCAGCCTCCCGGTGACCGGGTCGGGCGGCGGCGCGAGCACCTCGTAGTGTCCGTCGGTGCCGTGGAAGGGGGACACGTACATCGCCTTGGCCACCGTTCCCCGCCCTTCGTCGTCGGTGTCCAGCAGGTAGGCGTGCCGGTCGCCGTAGGTGTTGTGCACCTCCACGACCGTGGCGTCGGGTGCTCCCTCCCCGGACGGGTCGGCCCAGCACCAGTGCACGGAGATCGGGTTGAAGCAGTGCCCGAACGCCCGGGGCTGGGCAGCCATCAGCGCCCGCCCGCCCCGCAGGTCGAGGCCGTGCCCGGCGAGGAACCGGTCCAGGCCCTCGCGCACGGAGCGGGTGTCGCCGGCGAAGTGGTCACGTCCCTCGAACCGGCCTCGCACGCCGGCGACGCGGCCGCCGGGTGCGACGCGGTCGAGATCGACGACGGTCAGGTGCGAACGGTGGGTGAAGGCGTTGCGCAGCGGCTCGCGGCGGCGGTGGGTCAGGGTGGTCGCGTAGGTCGTCGCGGCGGGCCGCGGACGGCTCTCCCCGAGGCCGAGCCGCGCGACCGCCCGCCGGCCCGAGCGCGCGCCGTCCTCGTGGAACCCCCAGCCGTGGTAGGCGCCGGCGAACACGATCCGGTCCGTGTCGATCTCGGGCAGCCGGGCCTGCGCGGCGACGGACTCCGGCGTGTAGAGCGGATGCGCGTACTCGCGCCGGACCAGCACCGTCGCGGGATCGACGAGGTCCTCGCCGCCCAGGGTGACCAGGTAGCGGGCGTCGGTGGGCAGCCGCTGCAGCCGGGTCAGGTCGTAGGTGACCTGCACCCGCTCCTGCGCGACCCGCGGCCGGCGGAAGTTCCACGACGCCCACGCGTCGCGGGAGCGCGGCAGCAGCCGGGTGTCGGTGTGCAGCAGCGCGGTGTTGGTGGAGTACGGGATCGCGTCCAGGACCTCCTTCTGCTCCCGCGTGGGCGCGGCGAGCAGCCCGAGCGCGATGTCGGGATGCGTGGCGACCACCGCGGCGTCGTACCGCTCCCGGCCGGCCGGCGTGGTCACCTCCACGCCGTCGTCGGTCTCCTCGACGGCGAGCACCGGCGTGCCGGTGCGGATCCGCCCGCCCCGGGCCTCGATCGCGCCCGCGATCGCGGCGACATAGGTCGCGGAGCCGCCCGTGACGGTGCGCCAGGTCGGGGACCCGAGGACCGTGAGCATGCCGTGGTGCCGGAGGAAGGCGAAGAGGTACGCCGCCGGGTAGTCCAGCGCGGTGTCCGGGTCGCACGACCAGACCGCCGCGACGAGCGGCTCCAGGAAGTGCCGCCGGAAGTACGGCGAGAAGCCGTGGCGGTCGAGGAAGGCGGCCAGCGTCGTCTCCGCGCCGCCGGTCGGGTGGTCGAGCAGTCGCCGGGCGGCCCGGTGGAAGCGGGGGATCTCGGCGAGCATCCGCAGGTACGCCGGGTTGCGGTGGTTGCCCGATCCGGCCGGGAACAGGCCGCGTCGCCCGAGCGCCCCGGCCCACTCCAGTCCGGTCGCCTCGTCGCTGGTGGACAGCGACATCTCCGACGCCTGGGTCGCGACGCCGAGCTCGTCGAGGATCCGGGTGAGCACCGGGTAGGTGCGCCGGTTGTGCACGATGAACCCGCTGTCGATCCGCAGCGTGCGGCCGGCCGGGTCGGTGACCGGGTGCGTGTCGGCATGCCCGCCGAGCCGGTCGTCGGCCTCGAGCAGGGTGACCTGCGTGCCGGAGCGCGAGGCGAGATAGGCCGCGGTGAGCCCGGCGACGCCGGAGCCCACCACGGCGATCCGCCGTGGAGAAGGCGTGGTCATCAGGAGTCCAGGGCGAAGAGCGCGATCGGGTCGCTGGTGGGCTCGGGCGAACCGCCGTCGGGCTCGACGGTGATCCCGACACCGGTCGCCTCGGACGCGTCGCCGTCGAGGACGTAGGTCGTGTCCGGCTCGTCGGGCATCAGCCCGGCCGGCACCATGTCGCCGGCGGGCGTCTGCAGCCACAGCTCGTAGACCTTGCCGTCGGGCGCGAGCGCCATGTCGGTCGTCCGGATCAGCGCCTTGCCCTCGCTGCGCGAGATCACGATCGCGGCCGTGGACCCGTCGGGGAACGACTTCTCCACCGTGCGGGCGTCGGCGGCGGCGAGGATCCGCTCTGCTGCGGTCAGCTCCTGCGGACCGTCCTCCCCCACGGCTGCAGCCAGGCCAGCCCGACCCCGAGGAGGAGCACGACGGCGGCGGCGACGGCCAGCAGGAGCGGCGTACGACGGCGCAGGGCGGTCACGGTCCCGCCGGTCGGCAGCGGGGGCAGCGGACGGATCCGCTCGATCCCCGCGAGCACCTGGTCCCGGACGGCGGCCGGAGGCTCCACCAGGTCGCCGGTGCCGAGCGCGGCGGCGGCCTCGCGGAGGCCGTCGACCTCCTCGCGGCAGTCGGCGCACTGGGCGAGGTGGGCCTCGAACCGGGCCCGCTCGACGTCGTCGAGCGCGTCGACGGCGTACGCGCCGGACAGCGCGTGCACATCCCAGCCCTGGGTCTGGTCGTGATCGCTCATCGGCCTACTCCGATCGTGTCGCGCAGCCGGATCAGGCCGTCGCGGATCCTGGTCTTCGCCGTCCCGACCGGCAGGTCGAGGAGGGCGGCCACCTCGGTGTGGGTGTAGCCGCCGAAGTACGCGAGCTCGATCGCCTCGCGCTGGACGTCGGTGAGCTGCGCCAGCGCCGCCCGGACCCGGCGGGCCTCCAGCCCGGCGTGGGCGGCCTCGGCGGTGCTGTCGTGCTCGACGCCCCGGTGGGTCTGCTCGTAGGTCAGGTCGCGCCGGGTGGCGGCCTCCGCGCTGCGGACCCGGTCCACCGCCTTGCGGTGGGTGATGGTCATCAGCCAGGCCAGCGCGCTGCCGCGCGCCGCGTCGTACCTGCTCGCCCGGCGCCAGACCTCGAGGAACACCTCCTGGGTGACCTCCTCGGCCTGCGCCGGGTCGCGCACCACGCGCAGCGCGAGGCCGTGGACCCGCGCCGCCGTGGCGTCGTACAGCGCGGCGAAGGCGGCGGTGTCGCCGCGCGCGGCCCGCTGCAGCAGCGGGCCGAGGTCGGTGCCGTGGCCGCCGGCCGGCGCCCCCGCGTGGGGAGCGCCGGCCGGGTCGCCGGGGACCGGATCCATAGACGTGATCCTTCCGGGTCAGGTGGTGTCTGGTGAGTGCCCGTTGCCGGTCACTTCACCCCGGTCAGCACCTGGTCGATGACGTAGACGGTCGCGTTGGCGGTGGGGATGTTGCCGCACAGGACCTTCGCGGTGACGGTGCCGTCGGACACGGTCATGCCGCTCTCGGCGTCGCCCTCGATGGTGAGCTGGTCGCCCGCGAGCGTCTCCTGCTCGCCGCCGACGCTGTCCGGCCCCTCGTTGGAGCCGACCACGTGGTGGGCGAGGACCTTGTAGAGCATGCTGTCCTGGCCCTTCTCCTGGCCCTCGGTGACCATGCCGTTCAGGTCGTCCTCGGGGATCGCCGCGAAGGCGTCGTTGTACGGCGCGAACACGGTCAGCGCCGCGGCGCCGTTGAGGGTGTCGGCGAGACCGTCGATGCTGGTGACCGCGGTGACCAGGGTGCTGAGCAGCGGGTTGTTGCTCGCGGCGGTGGCGACCGGGTCCTTGACCATGCCGTCGAAGGAGCCGGCGCCCGATGTCGGGATCTGCGAGCAGCCGGGCCCGAAGGTCTGCGCCGCGGGGCTCCCGTCGGCACCGTCGGCACCGTCGGAGCCGGGGGCGTCGCTGGTCATGCCGCTGTCCGCGCTCGGCGTGCTGTCGGCGTCGCTCGCGTCGCCGTCGTCACCGCACGCGGCGAGGGAGACGGAGAGGGCGAGGACGGCAGCGGTGGCGCCGGCGGTGCGGCTGAGTCGCTGGAGCTTCATGGTGATGCCTTCCGCAGAGGATGGGTTCTGCAGGTGATTCGGAGCCGGGCGGCGTGCGGATGGGTGCGAGATCAGGAGACCTTGACCAGCAGCTCGTGCAGCCCGCTCGCGCCGTCCGGGAACGGCTCGGCGCGGACGGCGGTCTGCGGCTCGCCGTTGCCCGCGACCGCGCGGACCGCGATCCGGTGCGACCCGGACTCGGCCGACCAACGGTGGAACCACTGGCGCCAGTAGTCGTTGCCGCCGTCCGGTCCGAGCTGGGCGTCCACCCACGGGCCGCCGTCGACGCGGACCTGTACGCCGGCCACGCCGCCGCGTTCCTGCGCCCACGCCACGCCGCCCACGACGACGTCGCCGGGGTCGACCTCGGCGAGCGCCTTCGGGGTGTCGATGCGGGCGGAGATCTTGATCGGCGCATCGGTGGCCCAACCGCGCTCGGTCCAGTAGGCCTGCTGGTCGTCGTACCTCGTCAGGGTGAGGCGGGTGAGCCACTTGGTGGCGCTGATGAAGCCGTACAGACCGGGGATCACCATCCGCACCGGGAAGCCGTGCTCGCGGGGGAGCGGCTCGCCGTTCATGCCGACCACGACGAGCGCGTCGCGGCCGTCGGTGGCGAGGTCCAGGGGCGTGCTGATCGTCATGCCGGCGAAGTCGGTGGAGAGGATCTGGTCCGCCCGGGTGCTCCCGATGCCGGCCAGGTCGAGCACGTCGGTGAGCGGGACGCCGAGCCAGCGGGCCGCGCCGACGTACGGGCCGCCGACGCTGTTGGACACGCAGGTGAGCGTGATGTCGCGCTCCACCATCGGCATCGCGAGCAGCTCGTCGAAGCTCAGCGTCACCTTCCGGTCCACGTCGCCGTCGATGGTCAGGGTCCAGTCGTCGGCGCTGACCACGGGGACGTCGAGTCGGGTGTCGACCCGGTAGAAGTCGCCCTTGGGCGTGCGGAACGGGGTGATGCCGGGGACCTGGTCGTCGAGGCCGCGCGGCAGCGGTCGTGCCGGGTCGGCGGGAGTCGGGAGGGCGACGTCCTCGGGGCGCGCGCGGAGCGAGGAGACCAGCCGCCCGGCGATCCCCCCGGCGGCGGCGATCGCGGTGAGGGCGGTGATCGCGAGCAGGACGGTACGACGCCCGTCACTCCGCCCGTCACTCCGCCCGTCGTCCGCGTGGTCCTGGGTGCGCGCGAGCAGCCGCAGCGCGGCCGGTGCGGCGAGCGCCGCCACGACGCACGGCACCAGGTCGAGCGGACCGGCCTGCGGGCGGGTGAGCACGGCACCCGCCGCCACCGCCACCAGCACGACCAGGACCGCGGCGCCGGCGGCGAACCGGCGCCGGGCGACCACGCCGGCCAGCGCGGCCAGGGCGAGCACCCCGACCAGCACCGACCCGACCAGAACCGCCTTGTCCGCGCTCCCGAAGGTGCGGATCGCCCACTCCTTCATCGGAGTCGGCGTCAGGTCGATCACCGTCGACCCCACCGCCAGCACCGGCGACGCGGCCGGGTCGGTCACCGCCGCCGCCAGGTGCGCCAGTCCGATCCCCACCAGGGTCGCCAGCACGCCGTACCACGCCCAGAGCAGCGTCCAGAGCAGTCGGATCCTCATGCGGGTGGTTCGTTGCCGCCGGCGAGTCGGATCGGCTGCATGAATCCCCGGATGTCCGGGGATTCATGCACTTGTCAGGCGTTGCAACCCCTGACAAGTGCATGAATCGCCTGACAAGTCCCCCGGGCTGCCGGCTGCCGGCTGCCGGGCTGCCCGCTGCCGGCTACCCGACCGCCCGCCGGGTAGCGATGTCCCGCATCCAGGCCGCGCCGAGCGCGAACTGGCTCTGCGCGCCGTAGTGCGCCATCGCACCACGGATCCGGCGCTGGGCCGTGCGGGCCGACAACCCGAGCGCCCGGCCCGCCGACTCGATGGTCGCGCCGTGCTCGAGCATGCCCAGCAGGGCGTCCCACTCGGCCACGTCGGCCGCGGGACTGCGGCCGGGAGCCGGGATGGACTCGGCCCACAGCAGGTCGAAGTAGTCGGTCATCGCCCGCGCGATGGAGAGGTTGGCGACCAGGACGAGGTCGACGAGGTCGGCCCGCCCCCACTGGATCGGGAGCGTGACCATCCGCTCCGAGACCATCATCCAGCTCGGCACCCGGGGTGGATGCGGACCTTGGCGCAGGACGCGATCCCGGCGAAGGCGCGCGCCGGGTCCGGGTCCGACACGGCGGCGCTGGCGACCACCACCCGGACGTCCACGCCCATCTCGGCCAGATACGCCTCGGCCTCGTCCGGGTCGGCGCCGACGTCCGCGATGCCCACCACCTCGGGCATGAACATGCTGATCCGCTGCGGTGGCTGCGTCGCCAACTGACGGGTCCAGATCTCCGCCATCGGCACCGGTCCGCGGATCACCTCGATGGTGTGCGGGTCGTCGAGGTGCGAGCGCAGCGCCCAGTTCTCGACGAGGACGGGCAGCTCCTGCAGCAGGTACTCGACGTCGTCGAGTCGACGGCGTACGTCGTCGAGCCGGTCGCCGACCTGCGCGATGGTGCGCTGCTCCGGGGACTGGTAGCCGAGGTTCTCCCCGTCCCAGGCCAGGTAGCCGCGCTCGGCCAGCGTGGCCAGGCAGCGCTCGGTCTCCGCCTCGGCCAGACCGAGGAGCTCGGCCGCTTCCTCGGTGTTGACGGGCCGCCAGCGCAACAGCACGGGCAGCGCGCGTGCGCAGTCGTCCGGTCCGGAGGGCCCTGAGGGGAGCGTGCTCATCGGTTCCTCGCATCTGCCGTCGTCGATGCCGTCGACCGTGGCGGGTTCACGTCATGGCCGTACGGCGCCAGCCCCCGTCCTAACCTGCCACAGGTACACCCTCTCCGGGCCTCGAACGTCGGGTCCGATCGCTCCCGCCTCCTGATCGGAGACCGTCATGTCCCCACGCTCTCGGGTCGCCTGGTGGCTCGCTCCCGTCGCCACCCTCGGTCTGCTGGTGCCGCTCCTGGCCGCCGCGCCCGCGGCGTACGCGGAGGACGGCGCGACGGACAACTGCGTGCCGGGCAACGTCTTGGAGTGCCTCCAGTTCAGCTCGGGATACGCCGACGACGCCGACCCGGACGAGGATCCGGTCAACAACCGGCCCACCGACGACTCCCCGTCCTGGGACATCGAGATGGCCACCGCCGCGCCGTCGAACAGCGGGCAGCCGTGGCAGGGCACCTTCCGCGTCGTCCAGCACAGCACGGTCGACGGTGCCGGCGGCGAGCAGTGCCTGCAGGCGCACCCCGTGCTCACCGACCCGATCACCCTCAGCAAGGCCGTGACGCTGGAGGACTGCTCGGCGATCGCCAACCAGCGCTGGTACGTCGAGCCGGTCGGGCGCGAGGGAGAGGAGATCGACACCACCCCGGGGGCCTGGGATCCGTGGGCGCTCTACCAGAACCCGACCCGGGCCGAGGGCTGGCGGACCAAGTTCTACCTCCGCAGCGCCGGGGGCGGCGACGTGGCCGACCTCTGCTACGGCGCGGAGGCCGACGGCCTCTACATCCTCGGCCAGACCGGCCGGGGCGGCCGGCTGTTCGAGTGCGGCCAGAACCCGTCCGACATCGGCATGATCACCGGCCCCAATTCCCGCATGGACAAGGAGAACGCCGAGTGGAACCTGTTCAGCTACGGCGGGACCCATCCGCGCTACCGCACCGAGTCCGAGCGGCGACGGATCGCCGACGCCTTCTTCAGCGCCGCGCTGGTGCACGCCCTCGCGGTGTGCGCGACCCCGAACGGCAGGAGCACCTGCGCGGGCAAGCTGTACGACGAGTCCGGGGGCAGCGTCTCGGACTGGAGCCGGATCGACAACCTGCAGCTCAACCAGCAGGTCACTCCCACCACGATCACCAATGGCTGCGCGGCGGGCCCGGACCAGCCGATCGGAGGTGACGACGGCGACGACGACGGCTCGGGTACGCCGGACCCGCCGGCTTCGGCGCGGGTCATCTACAACGGCGGCGACGCCCCGATGACCACGACGCTCGGCAGCAGCGGCACCAACGAGTTCAGCGCCTCGGAGACCCACAGCCTCTCGGTCGAGGTCAGTGCCGGCTACAGCGCGTTCATCACCGAGGGCGAGGTCACGGTGACCACCTCGCACGAGTGGGGCAAGACCTGGACCAGGAGCCACACCTTCAGCCAGGACGTGACGTGGACGGTGCCGCCCCACCGCTACGCCCGTGCCACCGTCAGCACGGCCGCGCTGCGGGTGCGGGCGGCGTGGAGGTTCCACACGCAGACGGGCGGGTTCAACCCCTGGCAGACCGATGCGTTCTCGGTGCTCAACGTCCCCTACTCCAGCGACCCGACCGCCGGCGAGCCGGACACCCTGATGTCGGTCTACAACTCGTGGGACTGGAAGGCCTGCTCGGCGGCGGCCCCGAGCGTCCTCGACCCGGGCAGGCGCCCCGAGATCACCAACACCACCGCACCGGGCATCGCCCCGACGATCGGGGACGTGCTCAGCGTCAAGGCCGACGACCCCGACGACCCGGACGGTTCCTGGTGGGACACGCGGGGGAGCAGCGAGCCCGTCGCCTTCCGCTACCAGTGGTATCGGCAGCGGGGCGCCCAGCCCGCCGAGACGATCGACAACGCGCGCGGCAGCACCTACCTGGTCACCGACGACGACATCACCGACCCCGAGGTGATGGACCGGTTCGGGCCGTACCACATCTTCGTCGGCGTCACCGACGTCGCGAACCAGTACCGCTTCGACTCCCGCGAGTACCTCTCGCTCACGACCTCGGCGGTCACCGAGGAGCGGGCCCGGATCGGCGACACCCAGGTGCAGCTGTCGATCCTCAACCAGGACGTCGATGCCGGCACCGACACCATCGTCGACATCTCCGCGTCGGCGGCCGGCTCGGTCGGCCCGCCCAGCGGCACGGTGACGATCCGCGACAACGACGCCGAGATCGGCGTACCGGTCGAGCTCGGTCCCGACGGGACGGTGCGTACCCGGCTGCGGCTGCCCCGCGGGACCCACGCCCTGGAGGCCGTGTACGGCGGCGACGGCACCCTGAGCGGCGGCGTCAGCAATGTCGCCCGGACCACGATCTCGGGGTCGCCGTCGAAGACCACGCTGGAGCTGGTCGAGGGCACCACCGCCGTCGGCGCGACCTCGCACGCGCGGGTCAGGGTCGCCCCGACCGGCAGCGCCGACGTCCCCCCGGGCGGCCAGGTCCAGCTGCGCGCGGACGGCAACACCCTCGGCGCGCCGATCACCCTCGGCGCCGACGGCACCGCGGAGGTGGTCCTCCCCGCACCGACCGACGGCGGGCAACGCCAGATCACGGCCGGCTATCTGGGCGACCAGGTCTTCGATCCCTCGACGAGCGAGCCGGCCACCCAGAAGGTCGCGACCATCGCCACGAAGGTGGGCCTCGAGGGCGACGTGCTCATCACCCATCGCAAGGGGAGGATCAAGTGGGTCGCCACCGTGGCCGCCCCGTCCGGGACGCCGCAGGGCAGCGTGCAGTTCCGGGTCGACGGCCTCGCCCACGGCGCCCCGATCGCGATCGACGGCTCCGGCCGGGCCTGGCTGAAGATGACCGGCCTGGCGCTCGGCCGGCACCGGGTCACCGCGCAGTACGCCCCGACCTCGTCGGTCCACGGCGGCGCCTTGTCCGACACGATCAACGTCGAGGTACGCCGCCACGGGGCCAAGACGAAGGCGAAGGCGAACCACACGACGATCAAGAAGGGCAGGAGGCTCGTCGTCACCGGCACCGTCAAGGGCACCAAGGGCGCGCCGCCGGTCGCCGGCCGCAAGGTGCAGCTGCTCGTCAACGGCGTCGTCGTCGCGAAGGTCAAGGTGGCCCGCAACGGCAGCTACCGGCTGACCGCGAAGCGGCAGAGGCTGCTCCCGGGCGACAACGTCGTCCAGGTCCGGTACGTCGGCTCCCGTCCCCGGTCCATCGCCCCGGACCTCTCGAAGAGGATCCAGGTCCGCCGTACCTGACCTCGGCGCGGTGCTGACTCGCCTGTCCGGCTGGCCTACCGCTGGCGGCTGCATGAATCC
This sequence comes from Nocardioides humi, assembly GCF_006494775.1. Classification (NCBI taxonomy): domain Bacteria; kingdom Bacillati; phylum Actinomycetota; class Actinomycetes; order Propionibacteriales; family Nocardioidaceae; genus Nocardioides; species Nocardioides humi. The sequence goes on from NZ_CP041146.1 coordinate 3,352,848, forward strand.
CCGGATGTCCGGGGATTCATGCGCTTGTCAGGGGTTGCAACACCTGACAAGCGCATGAGATCCCTGACAAGTCCGCCCGGTGGGCTACCCCTCGACCGGCGAGGCGATGTGCACGAGCGCGTCGCCGGCGTTCACGATCGGCGCGCGGGTCAGCCCGATCACCACCCCCGAGCGGTCGGCGTGGACCAGCCGGACCCGGCGGCCGAAGGTGTCGGAGAGGCCACCGAGGCGCTGGCCCTCCTCGACCTGCTCGCCGAGGTGGACGTCGAGGTGCAGGATGCCGGTGCCGCGGGCCCGGACCCAGCCGCTGCTGCGGCACTCGAGGGGCGCGGCGTGGTCGGCGTCGGCGGGCTCGGGGTCGATCATGCCGAGCGAGGCCAGCACCCGTCGTACGCCGGCCACGCCGACGGCGATCGGCTCCTCCTGGAAGCGCAGCGCCTCGCCGGCCTCGTAGAGCAGCACGGCGGCGCCGGCGTCCCGCCCGGCCTGGCGCAGCGAGCCGTCGCGCAGCCGGGCGTGGACCATGACCGGGGCGCCGAAGGCCTCCGCGAGCGCGCGGGTCCGCGGGTCGTCGAGGTCGGCGCGGATCTGCGGGAGGTTGGTACGACGGTCGGCGCCGGTGTGCAGGTCGATGCCGACGTCGCACTTGCTGACCACCTCGGTCATGAACAGGTGCGCGATCCGGCTGGCGAGCGAGCCGCGGGCGGAGCCGGGGAAGGAGCGGTTGAGGTCGCGGCGGTCGGGCAGGTAGCGGTCGCCGGTCATGAAGCCGAGCACGTTGACGACGGGTACGGCGACCAGGGTGCCGCGGAAGGTGCGCGCCGACAGCGTGGCGAGCGCCTGCCGGATCACCTCGACGCCCATCACCTCGTCGCCGTGGATGGCGGCGTTCACCCAGACCGCCGGCCCGGGCTCGCGACCGTGGACCACCCGCACCGGCAGGCTCACGTCGCCGCCGGTCACCAGCCGGGTGATCGGCAGCTCGACCTCCTTGGTGGAGCCGGCGCGGACCCGGACGCTGCCGATCGCGAACGACTCACGCAGCGCCATCGCGTCCCCGGTTCTTGCGGCGCACCCTCCGCGGCGGCCGCCCGCCGAGGTAGGAGCGGCCCGAGTCGACGAGGAATCCCTGGCGCAGCGCCTCGCGCCCGACCAGCATCCGGAAGCCCATCTCGTCGCGGCGGGTGAGCGTCACCTCGGTGGTGACGGTGTGGCCGAGCAGCTCGATCTCCGTCAGGACGACGATCCGCTCCTGCGCGTGCCCGGTCGAGCTGCGCACCAGCCGCCGGTCGTGGACGGGGCACTCGACGACGACCGAGTCCTCCGCCGAGCGCTGCCAGGGGTGGACCGAGAACCGCACCCGGTCGGATCCGTCGAGCGAGAACTCCTCGAGGTCGAAGGCGTGCAGGGCCGACGTACGGGCGCCGGTGTCGAGCTTGGCCTTGACCGGTCCCACGCCGAGGCCGGGGAGGCGCACCCACTCGCGCCACCCGGCCACCACCGGGGGACTGATTGAATGGGCCCTGACCACACCGCAATCCAATCAGGTCGGGAATGAAGCTCGCGATCCTCTCCCGCGCTCCGCGGTCCTACAGCACCCAGCGCCTGCGCACCGCCGCCCTCGACCGGGGGCACCAGGTGAAGGTGCTCAACACCCTGCGCTTCGCCATCGACCTGTCGAGCGACGAGCCGGACCTGCAGTTCCGCGGCAAGCAGCTGTCGGACTACGACGCCGTGCTGCCGCGGATCGGGAACTCGATCACCTACTTCGGTACGGCGGTCGTGCGGCAGTTCGAGCAGATGGACGTCTACACGCCCAACACCGCCAACGGGATCGCCAACTCCCGCGACAAGCTGCGCGCCACCCAGATCCTGTCGCGGCACAACATCGGCATGCCGGCGACGACCTTCGTCCGGGACCGGGCCGACGTGATCCCCGCGATCGAGCGGGTCGGCGGTGCCCCCGTCGTGATCAAGCTGCTGGAGGGGACCCAGGGCATCGGCGTCATCCTCGCACCCAGCATCAAGGTCGCCGAGGCGATCATCGAGACCCTGCAGAGCACCAAGCAGCAGGTCCTCATCCAGCGCTTCGTCAAGGAGTCGCGCGGCCGGGACGTGCGGGCGCTCGTCGTCGGCGACCGCGTGGTCGCGGCGATGCGCCGGGTCGCGCAGGGCGACGAGTTCCGCTCCAACGTCCACCGCGGCGGCAGCGTCGAGCGGGTCGACCTCGACCCGGCGTACGAGCAGGTCGCCGTCCGCGCCGCCCAGATCATGGGCCTCAAGGTCGCCGGCGTCGACATGCTCGAGGGCAACGACGGCCCGCTGGTCATGGAGGTCAACTCCTCGCCCGGCCTGGAGGGCGTCGAGACCGCCACCAAGCTCGACGTCGCCGGCGCGATCATCGACTACATCGACAACCAGGTCGCCTTCCCCCAGATCGACGTGCGCGAGCGACTGTCGGTCTCGACCGGGTACGGCGTCGCCGAGCTCGTCGTCCACGGCGACGCCGATCTCGTGGGCAAGTCCCTCGGCGACTCGGGCCTGCGCGACCGCGACATCACCGTGCTCACCCTGCACCGCGGCACCACCGTGATCCCGAACCCGTTCCCCCACCACGTGCTGGAGGCCGAGGACCGGCTGCTGTGCTTCGGCAAGCTGGAGGAGATGCGCTCGATGATCCCCGCCCGTCCCCGCCGCCGGGCCCGGGTCAAGAAGCTGCCGAAGCAGCCCATTCACGAGGCCTGATCGGCCTCGCCGACGTCCCCGGCGTCTCCGGCATCGAGCCGGGCGTCCCGCCACACGACACCGAGCTCGAACCTGGATCGCACGCCGTGGTGCGCCATCGCCTCGGCGAAGCGGCGCTGCACGGTGCGGTACGAGATGCCCTGGGCGGTCGCGATGGCCTTGTCGCTCAGGCCCAGGGAGGCCAGGCGCAGGGTGTCGGCCCAGTCCGGCGAGCTGGCGCGGTACGGCGTCGCCGCGGTCCAGGTCGGCTCGAGCAGTGCGGCGAGCGCCGTGCTGATCGCGACGTCCCGGATCACCGCGATGCTGGTCGGGGGATGCTCGCCCCAGACGAGCGGCACGGCGGACAGGACGCCGGCGTCGGCGTACAGCCAGGACGGCACGTCGGGATGCAACCGGACCTCCATCCCGGCGGCGACGAGGCGGTCGACGACGGCGTGGTCGTCCTCGTCGGCGACCGCGCCGGCGCCGATGATCGCCCGGGGCGCGAACGTGCTGGTGAAAGGCGCCGGCTCGCGGAAGGGCTCGGTCGCGGCGTGCGCCTCCGCGGCGATGTGGGCCCGTACGACGGTCAGGTCGGGGTAGCAGTTGATGGGCGCGACGGGCCGCACCGTCGCGGCGTAGCGGCCCCAGGCCGCCCACTGGCTCTCGGAGCCGTGGATGATCTCGACGGGCACGCTCTCGTGGCTGGCGAGCAGCTGCGCCTCGATCGCGCGGGGCAGGCCGGCCACGGCCTCGGCGGCGGCGTGGAGGGTGGCGGCGAGGCTGGCCGGGTCCGGGACGGACGGCGGGCTGCTGGTCACCCGCCGATTGTCCCCCGGCCCGGGGGCCGCCGCTCCTCGGCGGTGGAGCGGCGGCGTGGCGCAGGTGGTCGTTGGCGCATCTGCGCCACCGCGGGCGGGCCCGGGCAGGCCCGGAGGCGGAGAGGATCGGCGCCATGCCTGCTCTCGCCCGCCGCCTGCTCTCCGGGATCGCACCGGCGGCGCTGCTGCTCGCGGCGTGCGCGCCGGAGGGGGAGTCGGAGCCGGCGCGGGGCGGGGACCCGCCGCCGGCGTCCGACGAGGCCGAGCCCGGCTCGCCGTCCGGCTCGCCGTCCGGCTCGCCGTCCGACGAGGCGCTCGCCGACGCGGTGGCCTGTCTCCAGGGCGACTGGGCCGAGGACATGGACAACCTGCTCGCCCAGTGGCGGTCCTGGTCGCCGTCGGGCCAGGGCCTCCCCGTCACTGGTGTCGACGGCCGGAACACGCTCACGGTCACGGGGACGTCGATGACCTACGCCGTGGACAGCGTCGTCACGACCGAGGCGCCGGCGAGCCGGGGCGTCACCGTGACGGGCGAGGCGGTGACGTCGGGCTCGGCGGTGCTCGCGTACGAGGTGCGGAGCCCCACGGCCATCACGGTCGGGCCGGTCACCGAGCAGAGCGTCACCTCGGTCACCCGGGTCCTCATCGACGGCCGCGTCTCCAGCGAGACCCCGATCCCCTGGGACGGCGGGATCGAGGGCGACGCGATCTGGTGGTGCGACGAGGACTCCCTCTCGCTCGAGCCGTCCGTCAGCGGCTGGATCCACCTGTTCGCCCGGGTGGACTGACGCGACGGACGCGACGGACCGGCTCCGGCATCCGGCAGGATGGCCCGCATGACTGACGCACCCGCCGAGCTGGTCCACCTCGACGTCGCCGACGGCATCGCGACGATCACCCTCGACTCGCCCCACAACCGCAACGCGCTCTCGCGCCAGCTGGTCACCGAGCTGGTCGGCCACCTCACGACGGTGGAGTCGGCGGCCGACGTACGCGTGGTCGTGCTGAGGTCGTCGGGGCGCGTGTTCTGCTCGGGGCGGACCTGTCCGAGGCGTCGACGGTGCCGATGCAGGAGGGGGCGCGCGCGATCGTCGCGCTCCAGCGCCAGATCGTCGCCCTCCCGAAGCCTGTCGTGACGGTCGTCGAGGGCGCGGCCCGGGCCGGCGGCATCGGCATCGTGGCGGCCTCCGATGTCGTCGTGGTCGCCGAGGACGCGACCTTCGCGCTCACCGAGGTCAAGCTCGGCCTCACCCCGGCCGTCATCTCCCTCACCGTCTTCCCCCGCCTCACGCCCCGTGGCCTGGCCTGGACCGCGCTCGGCGGCGAGGTCTTCAGCGGCGCCGAGGCCGCCGACTACGGCCTCGCGACCTTCGCGGCTCCGGCCGCGGACCTGCAGGCGAGGGTCGACGAGGTGGTCGGCAAGCTCGTCACCGGCGCCGCCCAGGGCCTGCGCGAGACCAAGCGACTGCTCGCCGCCGACCTCCTCGAGCGGATCGACGCGAAGGGCGAGGAGCTGGTCGAGCTCAGCGCCCGCCTGTTCGGCTCCGACGAGGCCCGGGAGGCGATGACCGCCTTCCTGACCCGCAAGAAGGCCTGACCGGGCGGCCGAGGTTTCGGTCGCCGCGCGCAGGGGTACCCGCTCGCGGCAACTGTCGTCTTCTACGCCACCGAGTGGATCTACTCGACGGCGGCCGCGGAGGTGCCCTCGGCGGTCGCGACCGACGCCGCCGGGCGCGTCTACACGATCGGGTCCAACGCGGGCTACGGCGACGACAACTCCACCGTCCGGCTCTATGACGCCAACGGCGGCCTGGTGTCGGCCTGGGAGGTGCCCTTCCCCAACATCGGCGACCTGACCGTCGACGCCGCGGGCAACGTCCACATCGCCGACTACTCCGGCAGCATCGTGGCCGACATCCCCGCCGCCGTCTACGTGTTCACGCCGGCGGGCACGTACCTCCGCGCCTACGCGATGCGGCCGTGCTGCGACGTCACCGAGGCCGCGGGCGGCGTCGGGATCGGGCCCAACGGCCGCTCGTACGTCGCGAGCCCGACCAGCGACCAGGTCGTCGTCTTCAACGCCGACGGCAGCCGCTACAAGGCGTCCAGCGGATCGGGTACGGCGCCCGGCAAGCTCAAGTCGCCCTGGGGGCTGGACGTGGCGCCCGACGGAAGCGTCGTGGTGGCCGACCGCGAGAACTCCCGGGTGCAGGTGTTCACCCTGGCCGGGGGCTACCTCGGCACGATCACCGCGACCACCAAGCGCGGCGGGTTCACCATGAAGACCACCGCGCTCGCCTTCGGCCCCGGCCAGGAGCTGTACGTCAGCGGGACGCTGTACCCCTTCGAGAACGGCATCGCCAAGTACGTCCCGGCCGGCGTCGGCTCCGGCGGGGCGAAGGTGAAGGCGCCGAAGAAGGGCGTCAAGGTCGCGAAGAGGAAGGTGGTGCGCAAGAAGGCCGTCACCAAGGCGGTCGTCACCGTGACGGGCGGTGCCAAGAAGGTGAAGATCCGGCGCTGAGCCCCCGGTCCGCCGAGCCTGCCGTGCGCGGAGCCGGCCCGGACGGGGTTTGCGTCGGGCCGATCCGGAGCATGTGCCAGGGCGGAGGTGGAGGGGACATGGACAAGACGAAGCGGACGATCCTGGCGGCCGGCGTGGCCGTCCTCGCCCTCGGGGCGACCGTCCTGCCGGGCGGACCGGCGGCGCGGGCGGAGACAGGGGCGGAGGCGACGGCCCGGGCGGGAGCCCCGGACGAGGCCTGCATCCTGCGCGCGGCGACCGGCGAGATGAGGTGCTACCCGAGCGCGGACGCCCTGCTCGAGGCGGTGACGGGTCGGCCGGTCAGCGGACGCACGACCGCCGACCTCGCCGAGCCGGCGACGATCGCGTCGATCGAGGCGGGCCTGGAGCGCCAGGCCCGGTCCGAGCGGGTCGCCGGGCGGCCCACGGCCGCGCTCGCGTCGGTCGTGACGGCGATCTTCTACGACGGCACGTTCGGCACCGGCGCCTCGCTGGTCATGGAGGCGCCGAGCGGCTGCGACGACGACCCGGGTGTCGAGTGGGCCTGGTCGACGCTGACCCCGGCCTGGCGCAACCGGATCCACTCGGGCACCGGCTACAGCAAGTGCGACTTCAAGGTGTGGGACCAGGCCGGGTACGCCGGCGCGTCGTACGGCTGGGTCTCCGGCTCCGGCTCGTTCGGTGCGATGGGCGGCCGGGCGGAGTCGGTCAAGATGCGCTAGGGGTGCTCGGGCCGCTGCTCGGGCCGCTGCTCGGGCCGCTGCTCGGGCCGGTCTCGGCGCCGGTGACCTGGGCGGTGCGGAAGGTCAGCTGCGAGGGCGCGCCGGCGTCGGTGCAGGCCGGTGTCTCGGTCGCGCCGTCGGGCGCGAGGTCCGCCCGTCCCCCGTCGGCGAAGGAGACCCGGACCGAGGTAGGCGCCGGGTGGCACCAGTTGCTCCAGGTCGCGTTGACGAGGGCGCGCTGCCCCGGCCCGACGGCCACCGGGGCGAACCCGTCGGGGACGACGGCGGTCGCGGCGTCGGGGCCCGTCCCGATGTCGATCCGGGCGCCCGGGCCGAGGGTGCAGGCCCGGTCCCCGGTGGCGGGCAGGTCGATCAGCAGGGTGAGGAACCGCGGGGCGGTGGTGTCGGGGTCGTCGACGGTGGTGATGGCCATGCTGGTGAGCGTCGCCGCGGCGCAGGCGGGCGGGGGCGTCGGCGCGGCCGGGTCGGGTGCGACGTCGGGATCCTGCAGCAGCAGGGTGCCGGCGGCCCCGAGCCCGGCGACGGCGCACGCCGCCGCTGCGAGGCCGGCCGCCCGGCGCCGCCGGTGCCGGCGGAAGGCGCCCTCGACCCGGGTGACCATGTCCGGCACGTGGGGGACCGGCACGCCGCCGCCGCGGACGAACGCGCGCAGCTGCTCCTCGACGTCGCTCATCCGCCCGACCTCCCCACGGCCCCCTCGTCGGTGCTGTCCCCGGTGCTGTCCCCGGTCCCCTCGCTCACGCCGAGCAGCCGGCGCAGGGTGACCATGCCGCGGCTGGCCTGGCTCTTGACCGTGCCGGGGCGGCAGGCGAGCACCTCGGCGATCTCCTTCTCGGAGCAGTCCTCGTAGTAGCGCAGCACCAGCACGGCACGCTGGCGTGGCGGGAGCTGCTGCAGGGCGGCCCAGAGTTCGGACTCCCAGGCCGGGCGCGGCTCGTCGCCCGCGCGCTCGTGGGGCTCGGCGCGCAGCACCTCGCGGCGGTCGCGCTTGCTGCGGCTCCACCACAGCCGGGTCATGGTGCGGCGGGCGTAGGCGTCCTGGTGCTCGACCTCGCGCACGTGCCGCCACCGCCGGCCCAGCCGCAGGAAGGTCTCCTGGGCGAGGTCGGCGGCCGTGTGCGGGTCGCCTCCGGTCAGGAGCATGCCGTAGCGCAGGAGGCCGTTCTGCTTCGCCGCGACGAAGTCGGCGAAATCGGCATCCACGCGCCGCTCACCCCCTCCCGAGACTCCCGAGACCTCTCATCCACGACTACCCCAAGGGCCGTCGTACCCCTGAGGGTTGCATCCCGGCGCCGAAAGCTGGCAGCCGGCGTCAGTACGTCGCGCTGTCGTGCTGCGTCCCGTCCGAGGAGAGGGCGACGCTGCCGGTCGGCGGCGATCCGACGTCCATCGGGGTCATCGTGATCGTGAGGTCCGGCGGCGCCGTCCCCGCGTAGTCGAACCGGCAGCTCAGCACGAAGGCTTCGACCGGGGGATCGGCATCGGGGTCGGGGCCGGGTAGAAGGTACTCGGAGCCTGCACCGATCTGCGTCGTGCCACCCTGGTCCCAGCAGGTCCAGCCGGCGCCGGTCACGCCGCCGGCGGGCACCAGCGTGTCGGAGCCCATCGTGAGGTCGGCGGTGACCTGGTAGCCCGCGGCGCCGGACGCGGTGACCGGGACCGTCAGCCGCCAGTCGCCGCCGCCGAGGTCGGTGACGCTCAGCGAGCCGAGGGCCGGGCAGGCGTAGTAGGCGCCGAGGTCGCCGCTGAACCGGTCCTGGGCCCCGGACGCGAGGACGTAGCCGCTGCGCGGCGTGCCCCGCACCTCCCAGGCGCCCTGCTGCCCGTCGCCCTGGGTGAGCTGGTAGTCGACGCCCTCGGTCTGCGGCATCGCGAGCGAGCCGTAGCTGCCGCAGCCGCCGATCGCCGTGGCGGTCGGCGCCGTCGGGCGTACGGTCACCGCACCCGGCCGGGGGTCGTCCCGAGCGCGCCGGGACCGGCGGCGGCCGCGGCCGCGCTGCCGGCGGCCTGACCGGACGCCGGCGACGCCGGCGACCCGTCGTCCGTGGAGGTGCCCGCGTCGGTGGTGGGTGCGAGCGGATCGGTCACCGGCGCCGGCCGGCCGGTGGGGTCCTCGCCGGGGGTGGGCTCCGCGGTCGGCGTCCCCGGCCCGGTCGTGGCGGCGGCCGTCGGCCGACCCGCGGCCGCGGTGTCGTCGATGTCGTCGGGGTCGCCGGAGCCGTCGACGAGCCACCAGGTCACCAGGACCACGGCCAGCACGAGCGCCGCGGCGCTCAGCGCGATGAGGGCGATGCCGCCGGCGCCGAGCCCGCCGCCGGTCGCGGCCACCCCGCGGCCGGTGAGCAGCCGGAGGGCGCGCCCGGGGCCGGCCGGGCGCCGGGGCGCCGGCGTACCCCTGGCGGCGGCTGCCGCTCCCGTCGCCCCGACCGCCGCCCCGGCGGCCGCCGGGGCCGCCGTCGCTCCGGTCGCGCCCGGTGTCGAGGAGCCGCCGGGGGAGCCGCCGGCGTCGAGCAGTCTGGCGCCCGCACCGCCGAGCAGGAGGACGGGCACGACCAGGCCGGCGAGCTTCTTGTTGACCTGCTGCAGGTCGGCAGCGGCCGCGGCGCAGCCGGCGCAGCCCGCCAGGTGGGCGTCGAGCTTGGCGCCGGCGCGCGGGCTGAGGCCGCCGCGGACGTACGTGCCGAGCCGCTGGCGCACCCACGCGCACGGCCGGCTGTCGGCGCCGGAGGGGAGGTGGTGCTCCAGGTAGGCGACCTTCAGGCCCTCCCGGGCGCGGTAGGCCATCGACGACACCGCCGCCGGCGACATGCTCAGCATCGTCGCGACCTCCGGCACCTGGTGGCCCTCGACCTCGAGGTGCCACAGCACCGTGCGCCAGCGGTCGGGCAGGCTGCCGAGCGCCGCGACGGCGGCGCCCTCGTCGAGCTCCTGGACCAGCTCCTCCACCGTCTCGGTCGGGCCCTCCAGCAGCCACGGCTCGTCGGAGACCGGCGCCTCGCGCCCGGCGCGCCGCAGGAGGTCGCGGTGCCGGTTGCGGATGGTCGCGAACAGGTAGCCGCGGAAGTTCGTGGCCGGCCCGTTGCCCTCCCGGATCTGCGCGAGCACCCGGGCGAACGCGTCGGCCACCAGGTCCTCGGCCGCCGACGGGCCGGCCAGGATCACGGCCAGGCGCCGCGCGGAGCCGACGTTGTCGGCGTACAGCGCCTCGAGCGCCACGGCGTCGCCGGCGTGGGCACGGCGCAGCAGGGCGCTCTCGTCGGAGGGCAATCGTTCCGTCGTCATGGTCCGCGGGTTGTGGAGAGGGAGTGGCAAGGAGGCTACCGCCGGACCGGCCCCGGCCGCCTCTCCAGGGTGCTGTGCGAAATCTCCCGCGAAATCCCGTCATGAGCGCGAGCGCCGATGCGTCTTGCTTCCCGAACTGCACTGCGAACCGGGGGGAACGCGTGCGCCGTACTCACGATGGGGCTCACCGATGGCGCATTCTCCGGGCGCGACCAGCGCATCCTCCCGACCGCTCGCGACCCTCCACCGGTCACGGCTGCTGGACCTGGTGGCGAGCGGCGCCACGCCCGTGACGGTGCTGCAGGCGCCGTCGGGCTTCGGCAAGACCACCCTGCTGCGGCAGTGGATCGCCGCCCGGCGGGCGGCGGGCGAGGAGCCGTGCTGGGTGGCGCTCGCCGCCGGCGTACCCGAGCTCCCGGACGAGCCGCTGCTCGTCCTCGACGGCTACGAGCGCCTCGGCGCGGCCACGCAGGAGGTGGACGCGATGATCCTGGAGCGGGTCGCGACCAGGCCGGGCGTACGCGTCGTCGTCACGACCCGGGCGGCGACCGGCCTCGCCGATCCCGTCCGTCGGGCGAACGGGACCACGACCGTGATCGGGGAGCGCGACCTCGTGTTCACCGCCGAGGAGACCGAGCGCTTCCTCGCCCAGGACGGCTCCACCACCCGGGCCGAGGCCGGGGTCGTGCACGCCGACACCCGCGGCTTCCCGCTGGCGGTCCGGGCGGCGAGCCTGGCGCTGCGCCCACGCCGTGGCCTCCCCGGACGGAGTACGACGGGCTGGTGGATCATCGTCGCCTGCGACCTGAGCGCCCAGCTGGCCGGCCCGGACACCTGGGAGTTCGTGCGGGACACCTGCGCCGCCCCGCACCTCGACCCGGAGCTCGCCCGCGCGCTGAGCGAGGCACCCGATCCGGCCGTGCTGATGGCCGGGCTCGAGGCGGACGGCTTCGGTCGCTGGGACGTCGATGATGCCGGGCGCCCGGTCTTCCGGATGATCGACGCGCTGCGGGACGCCGCCCGGGCCGAGCTGGTCGCCACCGACCCCGAGCGCTACCGGTGGAGCGCGGGCGTCGCCGCGACCTGGCTGCACGACCGTGGCGACCACGTGCCGGCGCTGGAGCTGGCCGTGGCCGCGGGTCGGTACGAGCTGGCGGGCCGGATCGTGTGCAGCGTGCTCGCCGTCGTACCGGAGAGCCGGGTCGCGGCGCAGGTCGACCTCCATCTGAGCCGGATCCCGCGCTCGGTGGTCGTGCAGAACCCGCGGCTCGCGCTGGCCCGGGCCCTCGTCCTGGCCAGCAACCCGACGACGCGGCACGGCGCCCGGGAGTACTTCCTGCGCGTCGTCGACCAGCCGGCCCTCGACGAGCGCTCCGCCGGGCGCCCGGCCCTGTTCGTCCAGCAGGTGGCGCGGTCGGTGGCGCTGCGCCACGTGGCCCGGTACGCCGACGCCGGCGCGGCCGCCCGGGCGGCGCTGGCCGCCCACGACGAGCTCGAGCCGGGCGACGACCAGCGCCTCGTGGACGTGCGGGCCGGGGCGCTGCGCCACCTCGCCTACTCGCTCTTCCAGGCCGGCGAGGTGGAGCGCGCGCACGCCGTCGCCGCCCGGGCCGTCGCCGCCGCCCAGCGGCCCTGGTCGCGCACCGACACGGCGGCGTACGCCTTCGGGCTCGCGGCCATCGACGGCCGGACCCGGACGGCGAGCGCCACGGCCGCGGCCGCCGTCGGCGAGACCCCCGCCCACGGACTGGCGGTCGTCGGCAACGCGCTGCTGCGGCTGGACCGCTTCGACTTCGCCGGCGCGCTCGCGGAGCACGACGAGGGCGCGTTCCTCGGCACCGGCGAGCTGTGGCCGTTCGTCGCGTGGACCCGGCTGCAGGCCCACCTCGGGCTGGGCGACGTCGGCGCCGAGCTGGAGCGGATCTCCACGGCGCTCCGGTCCCGGCCGGCGCCGCCGGGCGTGGGCCAGAACCTCGGGACCACCGCCCTGCACGGTCTCGTCGCCACCGTCCTGCTGGCCCAGGGCCGTGGCCGCAACGCGGCGCCGCTGCTCCAGGCGGCGACCCGCTGGCCGGGCCAGCTGGCCCCCGCCCTGCTGCTGGACCGCCTGGCCGCCGGCGACGCCCAGGGCGCCCTCGACCTGCTGCCCCGCCTCCAGGTGCAGCCCGGCCACACCGTCCGCTCCCGCGCCGGGACGGCGACCCTCGGCGCCGCCGCGGCGCTGCGTGCGGGATGCACGGAGGCCGCCGGCGCGCTGCTCGACCAGGCCGCCGCCCTGCACGCCGAGCACGGCGTCCGGGCCCACCTCCTGCACGTGCCGGCGGAGGATCTCGCGGCGCTGCGGGACCTCGCCCTGCGCCGGGGCGACGCCGCGGCGTACCTCGGCGACGACGCGATCGGCGCCGCCGGCCGCGCCGTCGGGCTGGACGCGGGGGTCGACGCGGTGCCGCTCACCAGCCAGGAGATCGCGGTGCTGCGGGCCTCCCTCGACCACCCCCGGCGCAGCGAGGTCGCCGCCGCGCTCCACCTGTCGCCGGAGACCGTGAAGTCCCACATGCGCAGCATCTACCGCAAGTGGGGCGTGAACTCGCGTGAGGCGGCCATCGAGCGGGGCATCCAGCTCGCCGTGCTCGGTGGCCCGCGGGTCTAGGGCGTGTCTCCCTAGCGTCCCGATCGGGCACTAGAACATGTTCTAGCAACTCGCCTAGGGTGCTGCCCGTGGACTTCGCCATGGTCACCGCCTACCACCCGATCGACGAGCTGGTGCCGCTGGCGCGGGCCGCCGAGGAGGCCGGGTTCACGGCGCTCAGCCTCGCCGACCACGTCGTCGACCTGGAGACGATCGCGACGCCGTACCCCTACACGCGCGACGGCGGGCGCCGCTGGAAGCCCGACGTCGACTGGCCGGATCCGTGGGTCACGATCGGGGCGCTGTCGCAGGTCACCACCGAGCTGCGGTTCTTCACCTCGATCTACGTCGCGGCGATGCGCAACCCGTTCGTGGTCGCCAAGGCCGTCGGTACGGCGGCCGCGCTGTCGGGCGGCCGGGTCGCGCTCGGCGTGGGCGTCGGCTGGTGCCGCGAGGAGTTCGAGCTGCTGGAGGAGGACTTCGCCACGCGCGGGCGGCGTACCGACGAGGGGCTCGACCTGATGCGCGAGCTGTGGCGGCCGGGCTGGACCGAGTTCGCCGGGGAGTTCTACAGCTGCGAGCGGCTGGTCATGCGGCCGGAGCCGCCCGGCCCGATCCCGGTATGGGTCGGCGGGCTGTCCGAGATCGCGTTCCGCCGCGCCGCGCGCAACGACGGCTGGATCGGCGACCTCGCGACCGTCGACGACGCCGTCGCCATCGGCGAGCGGCTCCGCGGGCTGCGCCGCGACGCGGGCCGGGACCTCGACGAGCCGTTCGCCGTCGTACCGGCCCTGACCGACGCGGTCGTGCCGGAGGACTTCGTCCGCGCGTCCCGCGGCGGCGTCACGATGTGCATGACGATGCCGTGGATGTACTACCACCCGCAGGACGCGTCGCTGGAGCAGAAGCTCGACGGCATCGCGCGGTACGGCGCGGACATCATCGCGCCGACCCGCGCGCTCCTGGCCTGAGCGGGCCTCAGCCCTCGAGGTACGCCGTCAGCATGGTCACGATCGCCCGGTGCGCGCGGTCGAGGTCGATGTCCGTGCCGAGCAGCCGCTCGTTGCGCAGGCTGCGCAGCATCGCGGGCAGCACCTCGGACATCGCGGCCGACCGCTCCTCGTCGAGCCCGGGGCCGTCGATCCCCTCGAAGAAGCGCACGAACGCGCGCGCCGCCAGCTCGTCGAGGTGCCGGATCGAGGCCGCCGTGCGCGGATGGGTCTCCGCCAGGACGTCGAGCGGCCGGGGCAGGGCCCAGCGCATGGTCTCGACGGTGACGGCGTACGGCGACTCGAGCAGCGCGCGGTAGAGGTCGGCGACCTCGGCGACCCGCCCGGCGATGGTCGTGCTCTGCGGCTGGGCCCACAGGTCGGGCCCGGCGTCGAGGATCAGGTCGACCACGGCGGACCAGAAGCCGTCGGAGTCCCCGAACAGGTTCTGCACCGAGCCCCAGCTGAGACCGGCCTCCTTGGCGACCATGTTGATCGACACCGTCTCGGGACGACCGGTACCGAGCATCGCCACCGCGGTGGACAGCAGCTTCTCGCGCGCGGCGACCCCGCGGCGGTTCGGTTTGCGGCCCGTGGGCCCAGGTGTCGTACTCATCGTGTTCCCCCTCGGACACGTGATGCCTCACGGCATCCCCACACACTAGT